>JBKPSC010000195.1:0-14408 GCA_046734915.1 Acidobacteriota bacterium
TCCGTTCGCCGATCAGAGCAACGGCGGCTCGCTGCAGGGCATGCTCGAGGCGTCGGATCTCATCGCGAAGCTGGCGGGTCCGAACACGACGCTGGTGCCGGGGCACGGCACGCTGATCAAGAAGGACGAGCTCGTGCCCTACCGGACGATGGTCGCCGACATCCTGGCAAAGGTAAAGACGCTCCGCGACCAGGGCAAGACGCTGAAAGAGGTGCTGGCGGCCAACCTGACCGCGCCGTACGACGCGAAGACACTCGGCGACACGCAGCAGAGCAAAGACCGCTTCATCACCGAGGCGTTCGACGAAGTGCGAGATTTTCCGCCGGTCGTGGACGGCAAGCGGGCCATGCCCACGCCCTGATCACCGGCACGAGAATGCAGAAATCAGATTTCAGAATGCAGAATCGATCGCTTGAATCAATTCTGAACTCTGCATTCTGAATTCTGCATTCTCGACGTCTATTGACCGCCGCGTCCTCGCCCTCCACGGCCGCCGGGCACCCCAATGGTCGGCTCGTCAGCGTTGCCGCGCCCCCGCGACGGCGGCGTCCAGCCATCCATCGACGGCCCGTTCTGCACGAACCGCACATCGGCGCTCAGCGGGTTGCCGGTGAGGTACTGCTGACCCGCGTTGCCCCAGAACTTGCCGGCGCGAAGCGTGGCATTGCGGCTCACCGTGAGCAGCGCCTGGTATCGCGGGTCGGTCTGCGACCACCCCGAGAAGCGCGACAGGTCGTTGTTGCCCTGGATGACCACGTCGATGCCGAAGGTGCCGGCGATCTCGTCGGCGTTGATGATGCCGTCGATCGTCTCGATCATCACGACGACGAGCATGTTGTCGTTGAAGGTGTTCTGATAACCGCCCGGGACGTTCGCCCAGACCGAGGCCGCCTGGCCCGCTCCGGAACTGCGCCGGCCGAACGGTGGATACCGCGAGTAGCGCGCGGCTTCGAGCGCCTGGTGGCCGTCTCGAATCGTCGGGAAGATGAGGCCAATGGCGCCGAGATCGGTCGCCTTCTGAATGCTCGACTCGAGCTGATCTGGCATCCGGATCATCGGCGCCGCCCCGTCCGGGCCCGGGCACGCCGCGATCATTTTCGCGACATTGTCCCAGGACATCGTGCTGTGCTGCATCTCGAACCAGACGAAGCCGTAATGCTTGCGAACCTCGCAATATAGATCGGAGTCGAACGTACTGACCGTATAGCTCGTGACTTGCTTGCCGCTGAACAGCAGTTCCTTGGCCTTGTTGTAGAACGGCCGCTTGTAGCTCGGGCTGACGTATGACTTCGTTATCCAGCCCCAGCCAAGCGAGTCAACGGGCAGCGGATCCGCGCCCCAGGCGCCGGTAATCAGATTTCCCGGACCGATCAGCGGGCCGTCGGCGCTGCCGCCGCCGGCGCCACGCTGGCCGCCTCTTCCCGCAGCAGGCTGTTGGCTTGTGGCCTGGGCCCCGCCGGCCGCGCTCACGACGCCCGGCCGTTCCGCCAGGATGGTGACCAGCACCACGCAGGCGAGTCCGAAGGCGCCTGCTGAGCCGATTAAACGTCTCAACGTCATGGTCTGCCTCCTCCGCTCGGCGATTCGCGATCAGTGTGAGCCGCAGATGTCCTGGGCGCGTCGCGCAGCATCGCATGCCGGCCCGCGCACGTCAAACGCGCCGCGGGCGCCCCATCGGTTGCCAGCGCGTATCGCCCCGCGTCCGGATGCGGACGACCACGCTTGACGACCGGTTTCCGGACACAGAAGATGATGGCCGCCGATGAACTGGAAACTCTGGTTCGCCAACCTGCTGTGCCTCGGCGTTCTCGCCGGCGCGGGGATGGTCCTCCGCGCCCAGCGGTCCGGGGCGTTCATGGGCTCGGCCGACGATCCGGCGATCAACTACGCCAAGTCGCCGCTCAACAACGCGGTCGTCGAGGTCAACAGGAAGCTGCAGGACGGCCGACTGCGCTTCGCGTTCGACGGCCGCAGCGGCTTCCTGCAGTCGGCGCTCGAGGCCCTTCAGCTGCAAGTGGATTCTCAGCTGCTCGTGTTCTCGCGTTTCAGCCTTCAGGGCCGACGAATCAACGAGCAGAATCCCCGCGCGATTTTCTTCAACGACCGCGTCGCGCTCGGATGGGTGCGCGGCGGCGACCTCATCGAGGTGGCGGCGCACGACGAATCGGCAGGCATCGTGTTCTACACGCTCGACCAGCGGTCCGGCGCGACCACGCCGCTGCAATTCAAGCGCGCGTTCGAGTGCCTGGGATGTCACGTGACGGGCGACTCCCTCGGCGTGCCGGGATTCCTGATGTTCAGCTCGACGCGCGAGGAGCATCCCGAGGTACCGAGCGTGCCGCGCCCGATCGATCAGCGCGACGCGTTGAAGCTCCGCTTCGGCGGCTGGTTCGTCACCGGCAGCGCCGGCTCGACACCCCACATGGGGAACGAAGCGGCCGCCCTCGACGGACGCCGCTCGCGCGAGCTCTCGTCGGTGGACGGCCTGTTCGACCCGGCCGGCTATCGCGCGATGTCGAGCGACATCGTCGCTCACCTAGTGTTCACGCACCAGGCCGGGATGACGAATCTGCTGACGCGGGCGAGCTGGGAAGCCCGTGCGGCGGATCCCTTGTTGCACCCGCCGTTCACTGCGGCCCCCGAGCGGGAGGCCAGCATTACGGCCATAATGAGCGGCGTCGCCCGCGAAGTGGTGGACTACATGCTGTTCATCGACGAGGCTCGATTGACGGACCGGGTCCGTGGCGCATCGGGCTTCGCCGAGCGGTTCTCGGCGAACGGGCCGCGTGACGCGAAGGGACGATCGCTGTACCAACTCGATCTGGCTGGTCGCCTGATGAAGTACCCGTGCAGCTATCTGATCTACTCACCGGCTTTCGACGCGTTGCCGGTGCGAGTGAAGGACCCGATTTACCGGCGTCTGTGGGACGTGTTGTCAGGACGGGAACAGGAGGCTAGGTACCGATCGGCGCTGTCGCTCGCCGATCGTCAGGCGATTGTCGAAATCCTTCGGAGCACCAAGAAAGACCTGCCGACGTATTTCGGCAGCGTGACGCGATAGTGCTTCCGACGTGGCGGCCAACGAGAACCGGCCTCCGGGCTTGACGATCCGCAAGTCGTCCGCGGAGGCCTGATTCCTGTCGGGCGTGACGTTCAGCACGCCGTTCGAGATCGCGCTCTACGCACCAGGCGCCGGGACGATTCGGATGTAGGGCTTCGGCGCTTTCCAACCCTGCGGATAAACCTTCTTGGCGTCGTCGTCGGAAACCGACCCGGCGATAATCACGTCCTCGCCCTGTTTCCAGTTCACCGGCGTCGCGACCTTGTGCTTCGCCGTCAACTGGAGCGAGTCGATGACGCGCAGCACCTCATCGAAGTTACGGCCGGTCGTCATCGGATACACGATCACCAACTTGATCTTCTTGTCAGGGCCGATGACGAAGACGTTGCGCACGGTTTGGTTGTCAGCGGCGGTTCGTCCGTCGCATCCCCCTTCGAGGGTGGCGGGGAGCATTCCCCACGCTTTGGACACTTTGAGCTCGGTGTCGCCGATCATCGGATAGTTTGGCGCGTGTCCCTGCGTCTCCTTGATGTCGTTCGACCAGCGCTTGTGATTGTCGACCGGGTCGACGCTGAGGCCGATGATCTTTGTGTTGCGCTTGTCGAATTCCGGTTTGAGCCGGGCCATGTAGCCCAACTCGGTCGTGCAGACGGGCGTGAAGTCTTTCGGATGCGAGAACAGCACGCCCCACGAGTCGCCCAGCCACTCATGGAAACGGATACGGCCTTCAGTGGTTTCAGCTTCGAAATCCGGAGCGACATCGCCAATCGTCAGAGCCACTGCACACCTCCATCAAAAGCAGAACCTCATCACAATAACGCTAAACCCGCCGCGACACCGCCATGCGAGTTCGACAAAACGAAGTCTGACCGCCGCAGTCTAGAGACGTCAGGATCGTCATCCCGGCAGGCCAGGGTATCGAAAATTAGGTCACTGACATCGGCAGGCCGACACAGCTGGCGGGCAATCGGCAGAGGCTTGACACCGAGTTTGCGCGTCGGCGGCGGAGTTCTCTATGCCCCGACCATGGCCGGTGAGCAACATTTGACGCGATAACCCGGCGGTGTGCATTAGCCACCGGGCCCATCGTTGGCCATGTACTGCTCCAACGCGGTCACTTCCCGACTCAGATCGTCGACTTTGTCCTCCAGCAGCGCGCGGATTGAGAGCAGGCCCAGGACCCCGCCCTCACGCCCGAGAATGGGCACGTGGCGCAGGTGTCCGACGAGCATCACCTCGATCGCTTCGTCGACAGCCGAATCATCAGTGAGGGTTTTCACTTCTGAGGTCATCACCTCCCGCACCAGGGTGACGCTTGGACTGCGCTGCTGCTGCACGACGCGCAGCATGACGTCGCGCTCGGTGAAAATTCCACACAGAACACCCTGTTCCACGACAGCGACCGCACCGGCTCGATCGCGGGCCATCACCCCGACTGCATCGAGAACGCTCATCGTTGGGTCGACGATTGGCGGAGGCACGTGCGCCATCCTGAGCAGGGACATTTCAACCTCCTGATCCGCACTAGCTACTCGGCACAAGCTTAGCTGGGAGCTCCGACCGTCCAGAATCCCTGCAAGCTTATACGCGACTCCTGTAACGAAGGTCAGAAATCGGCCGCGTTGGGGCGTGCGGCTGCCGGGAGATCCCAAAGACCACCAGGGATGAGCTGCGTCTCCGCGGCCTGGCAATCCCGACGCCGCCTGCTCCCAACGTTAAGGCATGAGGACGTCTTCAGCCGGTGACGCGCCCGAGCTCTCTCGCCAGCCACGCTCGCGCGAGCTTCCAGTCGCGCAAGATCGTTTGCGGAGAGACGCTCAAAAGTTCAGCGGTCTCTTCGACCGTCAGGCCGCCAAAAAAGCGGAGCTCAACGACTTGCGCTCTTCGCGGATCGAGCTGAGACAGCGCATTCAGCGCATCATCGAGGGTGCACAGCTGCGCGGCCCGATCCGAGGCAGTTGCCGGGAACTGATCGAAGTCGACCGCCGTCGAGGCTGATCAGCGCCCGTCGACGGTCCCGACACACACAGCGCCGCCGTGACGAATAGAAATTGCACCCGTCGCACATGGCCTCTGAATGGGTAATGCGGCAAGAGCCGTCGGATCATCCAACGCCAGATGAAACTTTGGTGCGACCAGTCTTTACTTCCCCCAACGACCGGCGCAGGATTGAGCCCTGCCGATGAGCATCGAGGTTCGCCTCATCGTAATGAACTTCCTGCAGTTCTTCGTCTGGGGTTCGTGGCTCATCTCGCTGGGCGCCTACATGATCGGTCCGCTCGGTTTCAGCGGCAGTCAGGTTGGCAGCATCTACGCAACGATGGGCATCGGCTCGCTGGTGATGCCTGGGCTGACGGGCATCATCGCCGACCGCTGGGTGAACGCCGAGCGCATCTTCGGGCTCTGTCACCTGGTTGGTGGCGGGCTGCTCCTCTGGGCATCGATCATCCAGGACTTCGAGACGCTGTACGTGATCATGCTGCTGAACGCGATGGTCTACATGCCAACCATCGCGCTCAACAACGCCGTGTCCTTCAACGTCCTGACGCAGTGCGGCCTCGATCTCGTGACCGCCTTCCCACCGATCCGCGTGTGGGGGACGGTGGGCTTCATCGGCGCGATGTGGACGGTTGATCTCGCCGGCTGGAGCCGGACCGCGCTTCAGCTCCAAATCGGTGCGGGTGCGGCGCTTCTTCTTGGCCTGTACGCCTTCACGATGCCAGCGTGCCCACCGGCCAATTCGACGAAAGCTCGTGGGGTCGTCTCGGCGCTTGGACTCGACGCGCTCGTGCTCTTCCGGCGTCAGCAGATGCTCGTGTTCTTCATCTTCGCCATGCTCCTCGGCGCGGCGCTGCAGATCACCAATGCCTTTGGTGGCGCCTATCTCGATGATTTCAGGACGGCCTATCCCGACAGCTTCGGCGTCGCGCATCCGAACCTGCTGCTGTCAATCTCCCAGATCTCCGAGACGCTGTTCGTCCTGACGATCCCGGTCTTTCTGGGACGGTTCGGCATCAAGAAGGTCATGCTGCTCAGCATCTTCGCGTGGGTGTTCCGTTTCGGCTTGTTCGCCGTCGGCAATCCGGGCGCACGTCTCTGGATGCTGGTGCTGTCGATGATCGTTTACGGCATGGCGTTCGACTTCTTCAACATCTCGGGATCGCTGTTCGTCGACCGGGAATCAGATCCGGGCATCAGGGCGAGCGCCCAGGGTCTGTTCATGATATTGACGAACGGCCTGGGCGCCTTTCTCGGCGGAATGACGAGCGGCTGGGTGGTGGATTACTACACCGCGAACGGCGTCAGGGCCTGGCCCCGCATCTGGCTCACGTTCGCCGGATACGCGCTCTTCCTGGGTGTCGTCTTCCCGCTCGTCTTCAGGTATCGCCACAAGGCTGAGAGACCTGAGGGCGTCCTGCAGCGCGCGTGAGTCGCGGAACGAACAGAGGGCGCCAACGGCGACCAGCGCCGCGAGCTGCAGGCCATCTGCAGCGGGAAGAAAGGCGGCCCGATGGCCGCCATCGCTCCGCTCGTCTCAAAGCGGTTCGAAACGAAATCCGGCGCCCGCGGCGATTTCAGCTGGAGTGGCTAATCGCGTCTCTCCAACAATCAGTCTCTGACGCAACGCACCGAGGTGGCCATCTGCTTCTCGCCATCACGATGGCGATTGAGCGCGCCCGCACCTTTGCCAAAATTGTAGAACCAGGCGCTGGCAGCATTACTCTCTGACGCCGTCCAGTAGAACCCATGCGCCTCCAGGCGTTCGTAGTGTCCATCGCCCATACGACTGCCACCCAGCAAGGCATTGAAGCCAGAGCCCCCGCCGAGCAAGAGCGCCTTGTACGCCGTGGTGCCGCCATTCGTCGCATCGTCGATGACGCCGCCGTGCCGCCTGGCCAATTGACGCCAGTCGTCGTCTGTCGGCAATCGCCACCCATCGCCTAGCAGTTGACACCCGCGTTTCGCCGCCTCCCACGTGTACAGACGGCCATATCGACGGCAGTTCAATTCCACATCGTCGTAGCAAAAGGATCCGTCCGTCTTGCCGCTCAGGTTCTCGGTCGTCCACTCTTTGCCGTCAGCCATCTGTCTCGAGGGATGGCTGAAACCAGACGCGCCCTGGTCGTCGGCTGACAAAATCGTCCAGCAGACGCCGAACGATCCGAGCGCGATGCTCAGCGCGAGCGCCAGACGCAATCGAACCAGCTTCTCTCGATCGTTCACACAGATCATGGGCGGGCGCTCGAACTTTACCAGCATTCCGGATCGACGCGCCGACCCAAAACGCTAAGCCGCTCGCGTGGCCAGAGCCTCGACCTGCCCTCTGACGACGCGACCGACCCGCTCGATCTCTTGGTCCGAGAGCGATTCGTACACAGGCACCTGAACCGCCGTTGCGGCCTTCTCCGCGCCGGCTGCCGCTGGACCTTTCCAGCCGAACAACTCCATCCGAGTGCAGACGTCGACATGCATCGGCGCCACGTCCACGCCCTGGCGGATGCAGCGTTTGACGATGCTGTCGCTGTCCGGCACGTAGACGCAGTACTGGTAGTACACGTGCGTCTGCCCGGATGGAGTCTGCGGGATCGCCATGCCGGGCACGTCACCGAGCAGGGCGTCCAGCATTCGAGCATGCCGCCTGGTGCGTTCGATGAACTCGGGCAGCCGCTCGAGGCCGGCCAGTCCGATTGCGGCCTGCACATTCGAGAATCGCCCGCGGTATTGATCGGGCACCGGGTCGAGGCGACGAACCCCTTCCCAGAGGCGTTCCTCCGGTTTCGCGTTCACGAACGACGCGGCATACCAGATCGGAAAAAGCGAGTAGGTGAACACCTTGGGTCTGATGAAGGTGTGCTGCCATTTTCCAGTCCGCAGGATGCCCTCTACGCGGTCTTCCGTTGGCCACTGTTCGCCCGTGGCGAATGCTTCCACTCGCCTGGCCAACTCGGCGTCGCGGGTCCACGCGAGACCGCCGCCGTAGGTGTTCAGCGGCTTGAACGCCTGGAAGCTGAAGAAGCTCGCGTCACCCAACGTGCCGACCATCCGGCCCTTGTACATCGCACCCAGAGAATGTGCGCAGTCCTCGACCACCTTCAGGTCGTGGCGCCGCGCGAGCTCGACGATCGGATCCATGTCGCACGAGAGGCCGTAGAGGTGTGTCGGCAGCACGGCCCGAGTATCTGGCGTAATCGCGCGTTCGACGGCCTTGGGACACAGCGTGAACGTGACCGGGTCGATATCCGCGAACACCGGCCTCAGTCCGGCCGCACGTGCAATCTCCGGAACCACCCAGAAGGTCAACGCCGGGACGATGATCTCGGAGCCCGGCGGGAGTTCCATCGCCTTCAGGATGAAGTAGAGCGCCATCCTGCCGTACTCCGTGGAGCACGTTCGCACGTGGCCCGACCCCAGGAGGCGCGCGAATTCGTGCTCGAACGCTTCGACGTGCGGGCCCTGAACGAGCTGTCCGCGTGCACGGCAGTTCTCGACGATCTGTCGGAGTTCGGGTACGACGCGGGTGCCAAACCTTGAAATAGCGGCCATCGTTTCGTCTCCTTCACCTGTCGCACGCACAGGAGTCTGAGTGCCTGGCCGCGACCCCGCGGCGAGGCAATGCCATCGCCCGGCGTTCGTATGCGCCGAGCGCCTTCAACAACGCGATTACCGCCGCTCCGGCGAGCAGCGAACCTTTCCAACCGCCGAGTCCGTAGCGCGTCAGGTACGTCGGCCCGAGCGATCCGACAATCGCCAGCAGCGCAGCCGCCCAAATCAGCGACGACAGCAGACTGAGAACGGAGAACTTCAGCGCCGGAACATCGACCCACGCGCATGCCGCGGCAAGGGCGATGCGCAGGCCCGGCGCAAAGCGGATCAGCAGGACCATCAAGCTGGCGTGGCGTCGTACGCGACTGACGAGCGGCCTCGACTTCTGCTCGAGGGCCGGATACCGCGCGACCCATCGCGGCAACCGCCCGCGAAACAGGTAAAAGAATGTCTGGTCGCCGATTGCCGCACCGACGGCTCCGGCGACGAGAACGGCCGTGGGATTCAACTGTCCCTGCGCCACGAGCGCCGCCGCCGCGACGTAGACGATTTCTCCCTCGACTATTGCCGCGAGCAGGATGCCGCAGTAAGGCAGCACACCGGAGCGCGCCGTGAGCTGCGTCAGGTCCAGCATCAGCATGTCGCGGACGTCTGCATGCGCGTGCCGTCATGACGCGCCTGCGCCCGCTGGACCTGCGTGTCGAGCGCCTGAACGAGCCGGCGCAAACCCGGCGCTGAAATCCGCAGGTAATTGGCCACGAACGACGGGCGCACGTAGAAGCGCGTGTAGGCCCTCCCGAGCAGGAGCGTCAGCTCGCGGTGCGTCAGCGACGGGTGGGTGAAGACCGGCGTGAAGCCGTCGAACTCCTCCCACTCGTGCTCGACGATCAACGGCTCCAGGCGTTTGAAGAGCGGCGTGCCGGGATACGGGGTCAGCACCTTGAACTGGGCGACGGTCGAGCCAAGCTCGATCGCGTATTCGATGGTTGCGGTGATCGATTCGGCGGTGTCTTCGAGAAAGCCGAAGACGTAGAACGCCGCCGTGACAATGCCGAGCTCGCGGCAGCGCGCGAGCACGGCCCGCTGATGCGCTTCCGGGATGGGCCGCCTGCCGACCTTCTTCAACGTCGCCGGCGCCAGCGACTCGACGCCGAAGCTCATCGCCCGCATCCCGGCACGATGCATGGTCTCGAGCAGCGCGGTGTCGAGACGATCGAGCCGGGTTTCGCACTCGAAGGTGTGGCCCAGCGCGCGGCTGCGCATCCCGTCGCACAACGCCAGCACGCGGTCGCGATCCTGAGAGAACAGCGGATCGCGAAAGACGATGTGCAGCCGCCCGCGGATGTCCTGCAGGTACTGCAGCTCGTCGAGGATGTTGCGGACCGAGCGCACCCGGTAGCCAGCCTGGATGCGGTGCGGACAGTACGTGCAGAACTCCGGGCAGCCGCGGGACGCAAGGACGGGCAATGACCCGCCGATGGGCCGTCCCGCGAAGGGCACGCGCATCTGCGAACGTGCCGCGGCCAGGGGATTCCACCAGGTAAACGGCAGGGCGTCGAGATCGTCCAACGCCCGGCTCGAGACACGGCCGCGAGGCACGTCGCCCGCTACCAGGCGCATCACGGCCGCTTCCGGCTCGCCGTCGACGATGAAATCGGCGTCCGCTTCGAAGAGCCGTGGAAGAGTCTGCGCGGCGAGTCCGATGAAACCCACCCGAACGCCTCGGCGCCGCATGAGGCGGGCCCAAGCGATTTCACGCCGGTAGTCCACGAGCGAAGACAGGACGATGGCGACGTCGCAGTCGACAATGGCGCCACACGTTGCGACTACCTCGTGGCCCGCCTGATGAGCGAGCGCTGCGGTGTAGGCCAACTGCACGCTCGGAAGGTCGTGAAAACGGCGCTTCACGGCCGCCACCACGCCCGTCACCTTCGAGAACGGCCGCAGCCTGGATCCGAACCCTCCGGCCACCGTGTCCTTGCTGACGAAACCAGTGCCACCCCGAACATCTGCGAGCGCAATGCGCATGAATCACACCGCCCGCGCCGCGTTGCGCGGCGCGCCTTCACACTGAACCGGGACGTGCGCGCGTGTGGAGACAGCACAGGCACCCTCCGAGCAGTGGAGGGCGCTCGTGACGCGCGAGTGGGGTTGCAGTTAGTGCGACAGCGGTGGAGGACGCGGACCGAGCGGAGCGAAGACGTCCGACGCCTCAGGAATGACGGCGACGTGCGCCGGCAGGCGGGCGGCTGTCAGGGCCACGCAGGACGCTTGCGAGGGCAGCGAAGGAGCAGGCGGATCCGGTGCCCTCTCGTCGGTCGCCTCGGTCTCCGCCGTACCATCGTCGACGCCGTGGCAGGCCGGAGGTGACAGCGTGCTCAGCGTGCCGTGCTTCGGGTGAAACGCCGCAAACCCGTGGCGCCGCTTTGTCCAGACCTGAAGCCCGGCGGACGCTTTGCTGGCAATCAGCTCGGCTCGCCGATCGCCGTCGAGATCGCGAGCGGCGAGGCTCAGAATGCGAGTCGAGCTGCGGATGATGGAGGTGCGCCGAGTGGTGGAAAGCCAGATGCGAACAGCCGACGGTTCGCGATGGCTGAGTTCGGCGTGGTCAGGCTGACTGTCGCCGTCGAAATCTGCGATGACCGCCGGGGCCGCTCCCGCGACCGTCGCCCCGATGAGCAGGAACACGCCGACCAGCCACAGCGGGCGGAGCCACCGCGGACAGCGAAGGACGCGGGCGACGGCGAGCATGAGTCCCGTTCGCCAGTATAGCCGGTCGTCCTCACCGCGGGAATGAACGGAACTCTTACGAATTTCGCTTGCGGCGCGACCCATTCGTCCGGTCTACTAGCACACCGACGACCGGCCCCCGGCCGGTTCTCATCTACGAGGAGTGCATATGTCCACGTCACGAATCGCACGGTCTCTTGTCGGCGCATGCGCCACGATGCTCCTCGCAGCGTGCGGCGGCGCCGCCGGGTCTGCTGAACAGGAAGGATCAGGAGCGCCGCGAGCCGCCGCGACGGCTGCGTCGGTCGGAAATGCCATCACCGGCCAGGGATTGCCGAACCCGGCGCCCAACGTCACCAAGAACTGGGGTCAGCTGCCGGCCGGTCGGCAGTGGGGCACGACCGCCGGCATCGACATCGATCCAAAAGACGGCAACGTGTGGGCCTACGAGCGCTGCGGCGCCGGAGCCGGCGGCGGCGCCGGGGGCGGGCCGGTCGACTGCGAGACCAACATGGTCGATCCGGTCTTCAAGTTCGATCGCAACACCGGCGCGGTGCTGGCGAATTTCGGTAAGGGCGTGATGGTGACGCCGCACGGCATCTCGGTCGACAAGGACGGCAACGTCTGGGTCGCCGATTTCTCCGGCAACAAGGCCGGCACGAAGGGGCACCAGGTGCACAAGTTCTCGCCGAAGGGCGAGAAGCTGCTCAGCCTCGGCATCGCCGGCAAGCCGGGAAGCGCCGACGGCCAGTTCAATCAGCCCAACGACGTCGTCGTCGGTCCCGACGGCAGCATCTACGTGGCCGACGGCCACAATGCCCAGGGGATGATCACCAACGCGGCGATCGCCGAAGGCCTCAAGAACGGCGACACCAGCCGCATCAGCAAGTTCTCGCCCGACGGCAAGTTCATCAAGTCGTGGGGAAAGATCGGCGTCAAGCACGGCGAGTTCCGCACGCCGCACGCGCTGATCTTCGATTCGAGGGGTCGCCTGTGGGTGGCCGACCGCGGTAATCACCGCCTCGAGATCTTCGATCAGGAAGGGAACTATCTCGAGTCGCGCTATCAGTTCAGCCGCGTCAGCGGGTTCTTCATCAAGGACAACACGCTCTACGCGATCGACTCGGAGTCAAGTCCGACGAGTCATCCGAACTGGCGCGACGGCGTGCGCATCGGGCCGGTGGACGAGGATCGCGTGGTGGCTTTCATCCCGCCTTTCGAGCGCGAGGATCGTGTCTACCAGGGCGTGGCGGGTGAAGGCGTGGCAGTCGACGCGGACGGCAACGTGTTCGCAGCCGAAGGACCGAACTCGTTCGTTCAGGCGGGTGGGGCCTTCACGAAGTACTCCAAATAAGTCTCTGAGTGACGGGACGCCGCGAGCCGGCTCGCCTCTCGGGCGTCCCGCCATCACCGACAGTCTGGGCCGTGCCACTCAAGCGGCGACAGAGCAACTGCCGCTCGCCTCGACGTGAGCTCCGAGCGCTCCCAAGACGTGCAGTGAAATGAAGAGGAAGCCGTTCGCCCGGCAGTTGCGGCGCGTCCGCAAGATCTGTCTCGGTCTGCCGGAAGCGACCGAAAAACTGTCCCATGGCGAACCCACGTTCTTCGTCAAGAACGGCGTCTTCGCCATGTTCTCGAACAACCACCACCACGACGGGCACGTGGCGGTCCTGTTACCGGCGCCGCCCGGATTGCAGGAAGCATTGATTGAAGAAGTTCCGCACGCGTACTACCGTCCGCCGTACGTGGGTGGAAGCGGATGGATAGGAGTCGAGCTGGATCAAGTCAGTGACGAGGCGCTGGCGGCGCACATCCATCAGGCGTGGCAGATCATCACGAGCAAGAAGAGAAAACCCGCGATCCTCGGCTCACCGAACAGGAAGCGCCGATAAGCGCACCACGGTGTCATGTTCCCGCACTTCGATCGCCTCGAATCCGCGTGCGTCGTACATCGACCGCGGGCCGCGGAAATGGCGTGCGTCGCTCTCTTCAGGTTTGTTGTGAGGATAGCCCTCGATCCACGAGGCACCGCGGGCAGCGGCGTCCGCGATCACGCGATCGAGCAGTGCCGAGGCGATCCCGTGTCGTCGGAATGGCGGGGCGATGACAAAGCACGAGACCCCGATCACGGCTATCGCCTCGGGTCCGTTGGGATCGACACCTCGGAAGAGGCCGTAGTCGGAGCGCAGTGATGCGTTGACCCAACCTGCGGGTCGGCCGTCGACGTACGCGAGATACCCGAAAGTCGTGCCACGCCGAAGCCGCTCGGCCACACTCGCCCGTCTCTCGCCCCATGCGCCCTCAGGTTCCTCGGACGTCGGCGGCAGGTGGGGTTCGAGGCAGTAGCACGAGGCCCAATCGGGGTTGCCGGCGAACGCGTCATGATCGAAGAAGTGGAGCCAGTCGTCGATGCGGTCCTTGGTCACCGGATGCACCGTGATCGCGGCGATCACCGACAGACGTTCGGTGCTCCCGGTAAGCCGCGCGGTGGCCTCAGCGTAGTTGCGAGCGTAGTTCCGGATCGATTGCTCCGGGTATGGCCAGGTGTGACTTTGCTGCGCGTGGGCCACGAACGCGTCGGTGACGGCGTCGGAATCGTCCGCCTCGATCAGCGCATCACACCCGAAGCATTTGACCTTCACGGATTCCTCCGCCTTGCCGCTTGAGACTCGATTCACGGATGTGAGACGGCAACGCGGTTCGGATCATCCTCCAAACAATCTCTTGAAGAACGATGGCCTGTCATCTCGGGCTGGTAAATTCCCCGAAGTCTGCGCCAAAACCTCGAATGGCCGGTCGCCCATTGCGGAAATATCGGCGTCATACCGGTAGCCAGTGAGAGCCCTGGCCAACTCGACTGGAGCGTCGAAGAGATGATCTACCTCTGCGTCGCGTCCGCCAGCAGCCTGCTGCTTCGAACGCAACTCGTGGTGAATGGCGGCAAAAATCGACGGCAGCTCGCCCTCGGCCTCCAGGTGCTCGATATCGCGTTGCGCATCGTGCACAACTGACCAGACTCTCTCGCCGCCCTTCCAGCCGGCCGCGACGCTCACCATGACGTGCTCCTCCACGT
>JBKPSC010000196.1:0-7163 GCA_046734915.1 Acidobacteriota bacterium
CGTGGTCGGGAGGTTCCCCCCGTAGATGGAGGAGCAACCGGTCGCATTGGCGATCTGCAACCGATCGCCAAAGAGCTGCGACAGCAACTTCAGATAGGGGGTTTCGCCGCAGCCGGCGCACGCGCCGGAGAATTCAAACAATGGCTCCAGGAATTGCACCCCACGGACGTTGGCGAAATTCACCCGCGTACGATCCGCCCAGGGCAGCGTCTCGAAGAAGCGGACGCTTTCGCGGCCGGCGTCGAGATGCTCGAGCCGGTCCTTCATGTTGATTGCCTTGGTGGCGTGATCGGACGGGCTGTGCGCGGGGCAATTCTCCACGCAGACACCACATCCCGTGCAGTCCTCGATGTACACCTGCAGCGTGAAGCGTGAGTCGGGATAGCCGCGCGCATTGATGGGCACGGCCTTGAAGGCCGGCGGCGCGCCGGCCAGACGGCTCTCATCGTAGTACTTGGCTCGAATCACGCTGTGTGGGCAGACGATGGCACATTGACCGCACTGAATGCAGAGGTCGGATTCCCAGACCGGCACCTGGTCGGCAATATTCCGCTTCTCGTACTTCGTCGTGCCGGTGGGATACGTGCCATCGACCGGCAGGGCGCTGACCGGCAGATCGTCGCCGCGGAGGGCGAGGATGGGCGCCGTCACGTTCCGCACGAAGTCTGGCGCACTGTCCGGGATCAGAGCGAGACGAATGCGGTGGCCGCTTGCCTGTGCCGGAACGCGAACCTCGTGCAGGTTGGCGAGGGCGTTGTCGATCGCGGCAAAGTTCTTCTCGACGATCGCCTTGCCCTTCTTCGCGTACGTCTTTTCCGTCGCGCGCTTGATCGCCTCGATCGCCTTGTCGCGCGGCATGACCCCTGACAGCGCGAAGAAACAGGTTTGCAGGATCGTGTTCACACGCGAGCCGAGACCGAGGCTGGAAGCCACGTGCGATGCATCGATCACGTGAACCTTGAGTTTCTTGTTGACGATCTGCTGCTGCGCCTCGCGCGGTATTTCGTTCCAGACCTCTTCGGGCCCGTATGGGCTGTTGATCAACACGGTGGCCCCCGGGCTCGCGGCGGCCAGCATATCGAGCTTGTAGAGGAAATCGAACTTGTGGATGCCGACGAAGTTCGCGGACTTCAACAGGTACGGCGCGCGGATGGCGCGCGGGCCGAACCGCAAGTGCGAGATCGTGTACGAGCCGGACTTCTTCGAGTCGTAGACGAAGTAGCCTTGGGCATAGCGGTCCGGCCCCGATGCCAGGATTTTCGTCGAATTCTTGTTCGCGCCAACGGTGCCGTCGGCCCCCAAACCGTAGAAGAGCGCGCGCAGCACCTCCGGCGGCTCGATGTCGAAGCTGCCGTCGACGGTCAGGCTGGTGTGCGACACGTCATCGTTGATGCCGACGGTGAAGCCGCGCTTCGGCGCCGGCTTCTTCAACTCATCGAACACCGCCTTCGCCATCGCGGGATCGAAATCCTTCGACGACAAGCCATAGCGGCCACCGACGATCACCGGCATCGATGCGATGCGGCCCGCCGCCAGCGCCTCCGCGAATGTCGTCACGACGTCGAGATAGAGCGGTTCGCCCGGTCCGCCAACTTCCTTGGTGCGATCAAGAACCGCGATGCGCGTGGCGGTAGGTGGCAACGCCGCGCGGAAGCGCTCGCCGTCCCATGGGCGATAGAGCGCCACGTGCAGGACGCCAACCTTCTCGCCCTGGCCGTTCAGCCAGGCGGCCGTCTCATCGAGGACTTCGAACGCTGAGCCGATGACGACGACGACCCGCTCGGCCTGGGGGTGACCGGTGTAGCGGAACAGGCTGTAGGAGCGGCCGATCAGCGCCCCGACGCGGTCCATCGCGCGCTGAACGATGTCTGGAACGCGCGCGTAGTAAGGATTCGCCGACTCACGCGCCTGAAAAAACGTATCCGGGTTGTGGGCGGTGCCCCGGATCACGGGCCGTTCGGGCGTCAGCGCGCGCACCCGGTGCGCGCGCACCAATTCATCGTCAATCGCGGCCCGGATCTGATCGTCGGGGATGATGCTGATCTTGTTCTCCTCGTGCGACGTGCGGAAGCCGTCGAAGAAGAAGACGATCGGCACGCGCGCTTCGAGCGTGGCCGCCTGCGCAACCAGCGCGAGGTCGTGCGCTTCCTGCACCGACGCCGCGGCCAGCATCGCGAAGCCGACCATGCGCGCGCTCATCACATCCGAGTGATCGCCGAAGATCGACAGTGCCTGCGTGGCGATCGCCCGTGCCGCCACGTGGAAGACGCACGGCGTCAGCTCGCCGGCGATCTTGTACATGTTCGGCAGCATCAGCAGGAATCCCTGCGAGGCGGTGAAGGTCGTCGTGAGTGCGCCGCTCTGCAGCGCGCCATGCACCGCGCCGGCTGCGCCGCCTTCTGACTGCATCTGCTGAATCAGCGGGATCTGGCCCCAGATGTTCTTGACGCCCTGCGCGGCCCACGCGTCCGCCAGTTCCGCCATCGTCGACGAGGGGGTAATGGGAAAGATCGCGCAGACTTCGTTGACTCGATAGGCAATATAGGCGGCGGCTGTGTTGCCGTCCATGACGTCTGACTTGGGAGGCATCCGATAGCTCCGTCTGAATGGTGAGCGCTATGTCCGGACCGTAAAGCGCGCGGGGACTCTCTCAGCCGCAGAGCGCCCGACCCCGTCCGCTCCCGGCTCGGGGGTCATGGCAATGGCATGACACGGGCACTGTTCGAAGCACGTGGCGCACCCGGTGCAGAGGTCGAGTTCGACCCGGTAGAAACGGCCTTTCCCAAGCTTGACGATCGCCTGCTCGGGACAGGCGGCGTAGCAGTTGTCGCACTCGAAACAGTTGCCACACGACAGGCATCGCATTGCTTCATACCGTGCCTCGCGCTCCGAGAGGCCGGCGACGATCTCATCGAAGCCGGTGCGCTTCTCCATCGGCAGCGCGGCGTGCTCCCGCCGATCGGCGTCCAGAAACACAGTCAGGTTGAGCAGTTCGTACGGGATGGGTGGATGCGGCGCCGGCTTCTGATAGACGCTGCCGCGCAGCCACGCGTCGATGTTGCGCGCCGCCTTCTTGCCGTGGCCGACCGCCGCGGTCATGGTTCGCGCGCCGCCGATCATGTCGCCGCCGGCGAAGATCCCGTCGCCCGCGCGCATCTGCGCGTCCACAGCGACGACGTTGCCGCGCCCGATTTGGATCCCGGGCACCTTCTTCAGGAACTCGACGTCGGCGTGCTGTCCGACCGCCAGGACGAGCGAGTCGGTCTTGAGCGTCTGGAACTGTCCGGTGCCGACAGCGCCGGAACCATCCGGGAGCATTTCCATCTGCTCGACAACGATCTCGTCTTCGCCGAACTGCTTAACCGTTGACAGCCATTTGACCTTCACGCCTTCGGCAAAGGCCTCCATCGCCTCGTAGGGGTGCGCCTCCATCTGCGCCTTGTCGTAGCGGAAGATGATCACCGCCTCTTCGGCACCGAGACGCTTGGCGATGCGCGCCGCATCCATGGCCGTGTTGCCGCCACCGACGATGCCGACGACGCGGCCAAGCGACGGGGCGCGGCCTTTCTCGACGCGCTCCATGAGTGTGACCGCGTCGATAATCTTGCCGCCGTCCATCGCGGGAATATCGAGATGGTTGGCGACCTGGGCGCCGATGGCGAGGAACACGGCGTCAAAGGAGCCTGCCGCCTTTACGGCCAGCACATCGGAGACGCGCGAGTTGCGGACGATCGTCACGCCCATCGACTCGATGCGTGCGATCTCTTTGCTGAGCCCTTCTCGCGGCAGGCGATAGGCGGGAATACCGTACAGCATCATGCCGCCAGGTTCGGCGTTGGCGTCGCGAATTTCGACGTCGTGCCCGAATCGCCGCAGGTGATACGCGCACGACAAGCCTGCCGGGCCTGCGCCCACCACCAGTACGCGCTTGCCCGTGGGTGTGCCGGGCGCGATCGTCCACCCCATCTCATTCGCGCGATCGCCGAGAAACCGATCGAGCGAGTGGATCGAAACCGCCTGATCGAGGGACTGCCGGTTACAGACGCTTTCGCAGGGGTGATAACACGCGCGACCGTGCGTGCCCGGCAGCGGGTTCTCTTCCATGTATTTCCGCCAGGCCGACTCGTAGTCGCCCGCCTGGGCCAGCGCGAGCCACGCCTGGATGTTCTCGCCGGCGGGGCAGGCGTGGTTGCACGGCGGAAGATGATCGACGTAAACGGGGCGCTGCCATCGACGCGCACCCGCGCCTTTGCCGACGGTTTCTTGGTAAACCGGCGTCAGATCCTTGGGAACGAGGCTCACAGTTCCGCGCCGCGCAAGCCCAATGCCACGGAGGACAGCGGAAAGCGCCAGTGCCATATGCCTTTGCTGAGTCGTCGCCTCTGGGATTTCGGAGGGTCTACGGATATCCGGGCCCCCTGCTCATGTGTGCAGGCAAAAACAGGCACGATGCGAGGCGATCGCCGTGGCACACGCGCTGCTTTTCGCAGGAGTGCTGGCGTCCCCATTTGAACCGACTCTCGCCGAAAGTGAGCAGCGTGACCATGTCAAACAAAGAAGTTGTGGAATCTCCCGAAAGGCCTCGTGACGCTTCACCGGAAGATCCGTTAGCCGACACACGTCAACTGCTCGTCCCCCCGACTCCTCCCGGCGTCGATCGCCGTAGCTTCTTGATGCGAAGCGCAGTCGGAGGTGCGGCCGCTGTCTTGACTGGGTGTGCCGCCTCGCCCGAAGAGAAAACAGCGAAGGCCGCCGCAACCGCAGCGCCGGCAACGCCGGCGCAGGCTGCACCCGCATCGGCGCCGCCGCTTGCTGCCGACTTGTATGTCGTGATGAGAGAGAAGGGGCCGATCCTGACGACCGTCGACGAGTTCTACAAAGTAGGGCCGGGCCCGTCGAGCTCGCACACGATTGGTCCGATGCGCATTACCTACGATTTCTATCAGCGCGCGACCAAGCTGCCGGCCGACCAGCTCGCCAAGGCGACGAAGCTCCAGGTGAACTTGTTTGGAAGCCTGAGCGCGACCGGCAAAGGTCACGGCACCGAGCGCGCTGCGCTCGCAGGCCTCATAGGGCACGAACCGGCCACCGTTGACCCGAAATTCCTCGACGGCCTGCGCGACAAACCTGACCAGGTCTTTCCGGTGAAGCTTGGCGCCAAATCCATCGATGTGAGCCTCAAGGACGTCATCTACGACGCCACCAAGGGGGACTTCAAGCACCCGAACACGATGACGGTGAAGCTCCTCGCCGGAAACGACGTGTTGCTCGAGCAGGAGTACTACTCAGTGGGCGGCGGATTCATCGAATGGAAGGGATATACGCCGCCGAAGAAGAACGCGCCGAAATACCCGTTCGCGACGATGAAAGAGCTACGGGCCCACGCCGACTCCAACAAGACCACGATCGGCAAGATCATGCTGGCCAACGAGATGTCGATCTCGGGTAAGTCGGAAGCAGAGGTGTACGCCTGGGTGGACAAAGTCATCAACGCGATGGTCGCGACCGTGAAGTCGGGCCTGTCGATGCCAGAAGACGATGTGCTGCCCGGCCCGATCAAACTGCACAGCAAGGCTGCAACGGTCTACAAGCGCGCGATGGACGACAAGTACCAAGCCGACCGCGGCATCGGCGTCCTGTCCGCGTTCGCGTTGGCGGCATCCGAGGAGAATGGGCGTGGCCACCTCGTGATCACAGCCCCGACTGGCGGTTCAGCCGGCGTGATGCCAGCGTTGGTCTATGGGCTCCTCGAGGTCAGGAAGGTCGATCGGCAGAAGGTCCGTGAGGGTATGCTCGCCGGTGCGGCGATTGGATACCTCTGTAAGCACCATGCGACGCTGTCTGCGGCCGAGGGCGGCTGCCAGGCAGAGATCGGCGTTGCGTCGTCCATGGCTGCGGCCCTGACCGCGACGGTCTTCGACGCACCGAACCAGGTGGTCGAGAACGCGGCCGAATCGGCGCTGGAGCATCACCTCGGCATGACGTGCGATCCGGTCGCCGGCTACGTCCAGGTGCCCTGCATCGAGCGGTGCGCATTCGGCGCCGTCAAAGCGTGGACCGCCTACGCGATCGCCAGCAACGAGATCGCGTCCCGACACCGCATCGACCTCGACGCCACGGTGTTGGCGCTGGCCCAGACCGCCAAGGACATGAACAGCAAGTACAAGGAGACAAGCGAGGCGGGTCTCGCCCTCTCCGTCGTGCTCTGCTGATTCAAGAAGCGCCATTGCAGTGCCGTGGACGTCGTTCGGAGACAACGACGTCCACGTTCTGCTCAGGGGTCGACTGGCTGTCTGTGTGCACTTCGGGACAGCGCCGTTCCGCGACCTCGCGTACCCTTCCCCCACAGCAGGCGTGAGGCCTCAGGAGGCGCGCGATGGCGGATCAGGTTGTGCTCGTTCCCCACCCGGATGACGAACGGCGGTGGAAGTACGTGCAGGCGCGAGTGGAAGGTGACCGGCGGACCGCGAGACGGATGTTCGGATTGATGCTAGTCATCCTCGCAACCTTTCTCGTGTGGGCGTTCGTTCAACTGGCGTGAGCGAGCAAGGTTAACGCCGCGCATCATTACAACCCTTCCACATAGCGCTCGAGCTGCTGGGCGGCGCGCTGTACGCCGTCGCGGCGAACTGTTCGCGCAATTGATTTCGCGCGCGCCACAACTTTCGGTTTCAGTGAGTGCTCGAGGGCGAGCGTCAACGACCCCGCGCTCGGCGTGTCCGGTGTGAGTCCAGTGCCGATGCCGAGTCGCTGAACTTGACCCGCCCAATAATACTGGTCGTACAGGTGCGGAATGACGACCTGCGGAGCACCCGCCAGTGCTGCGGCGGTCGTCGTTCCAGCGCCGCCATGATGAACGACAGCGGCCACGCGGCGAAAGAGGGCATACACGTTCACCTCGCCGATGAGCAAGCAGTCGGCCTGGTTGTCACCGAGTGACACCTCGAACCAGTCCCGCGACATGATCACCCGGCGTCTCAGCGCACGGGCGGCCTCGAGCATCACTGGAGCTGCCTGCTGCGGTGGCCGCGTACTCCCGAGTCCGAAAAAAAACGGTGGCTCGCCGCTGTCGAGAAACGCTTCCAGCTCGCGCGGTAGAGGACGATCGTCCGACAGAATCCATGCACCGGTTTGTACGACGTCCAGGTCTGCGGGATCAGGCC
>JBKPSC010000197.1:0-14818 GCA_046734915.1 Acidobacteriota bacterium
GAGCAGGTGCGCCTGCTCGAATGGCTCGATCGCGCGTCGGGGTATGTCCAGGTGGTTTGCACGTCGAGCGACGCGCTGCTGCCGCTCGTCGAAGACGGCTCGTTCATCAACGCGCTGTACTACCGGCTGAATACGATCTGCATCGACCTGACGGATTAGCCGTCGCGATGCGGGCTCAAGGACCGGTCGAAGGGCCGACGGCGAAGAGCTGCGTCCACCCTTCCGCCTGCGGCACGCGCACGACCGCGAGCGGCACGCGTGGACCGTTCGCGTGTTGCCAGATCGAGACGTGGAGCAGTGTGCCGTCCACGAGACGGGCGTGCTCCTCGTCGTTCTGATAGGGCTCGGTCGGAAGCGACGGATCTGGCTCCTGAACGAGAATCAGCCACGCCGGGGCGTCGGCCTGATCGGGAATGCCCAGGTAGTTCACGTAGAGCCCACTGCGCTGGAGCTGCCACGTGTAACGCGCGCCCTTGTCCGTGGGGTTCACGGCGAACGGCTCGATTCCCTGCTCTGCCATCTCGGTCACTTCCGGCCAGCGGCCGGAGGTGGACCGGAGGTTCTCGGCCTCGATGAGCGCGACCTGCAGCGTGCGGAAGCGGCGCTGCTCGTCGACGCTCCGATTCTGAATCAGCGTCTGAAACGGCAGCAGATTGCGGGCGCGAGCGCCAGAGGCGCCGCGTTCAGCCGCAGACGGCTGGTTGGCCAGGTAAAGCCACACGCCGAATGCGATAGCGACAGCCGCGCGGACGACGGCGGCGAGCTCGGTCCGCGGCGACAATGCGGCGATTTCGACGTCCCGCACGACGGCCGATGTCGCCATCGACATGAACGTCAGGCCTGGGGCAAGACGCGCGATCCGCGGCGGCGGGTCAGCCGTCCGATGGCCAGCGTGAGAAAGAAAATTGCGCTCGCCGCGAGAACCACCGCCCCGCCGGTCGGCACCAGCAGCTTGGTGGAAACGGCGAGACCGCCGGCGCCGGCAAGAAACGCCACCACGACGCTCCAGACGAAGTACTGACGGGAGCCCTGGGCGATGTTCCGGGCCGAGGCCGCCGGCACGAGGACCAAGGCCTCGACGAGCAGCGCGCCGATCACTTTCAGGCTCACCACGATCGACAGCGTCAGGAGAATCGCGAAAAAGTATTCGAGGAAGGCCGACTCGGCGCCGGCCACCGAGGCGAGTTGCGGGCTGAGACTGTCGAGCAGGAGCTTGTTGTATTGACGGATCAGCAGCACGGCGACGAGCACACCCACGCCGAGGAGCAGGATGAGGTCACCGTCAGTGACTGTCAGCAGGCTTCCGAACAAGACCGACTCCACCTGATGGACGTTGAATTGACGGGTCAGAAGGACGAGCAAACAGAGTCCCAGTCCGAGTGTCAACGCGTGAAAAACGCCAATCAGCGAATCGGGCGGCAGCGTCGCGTGACGCTTCACGTAGACCATGCCGAGCGTCGTCAGCAGACAGAAGCCGAACATGCCTCCGTACGGCGCATTGAGCGGCTCGCCCAGGAGCAGGCCAATCGCCACGCCAGTCAATGCCGCCTGTCCAAGCGCGGCGCTGAAAAACGCCATCCGCCTCGTGACGACGAGGTGACTGAGGCCGCCGAGAATAGGCGCCAGGATCAGCACACAGATGAACCCGCGGATCAAGAACGGATACTGGAAATCCGCCGGCAACCACCCCTGCTGCGCCAGCTCCCCGACCCACGCATAGAAGCTGGCCATTACAGCCGCCCTCGGCCCGACGGCAGGAGAGACATCACGTGATCGAGGGCCAGTGTTTCGTGGGCAGGGCCTTCACTCACAATCGTGCGATCGAGCACCGTGACGCGGTCGGCCAGGCGCCTCACCTGGTCCAGGTCGTGTGACACCATCAGCACCGTCGTGCCACCCTCACGCAGCGTGCGGAGAAGTGCCTCCAGCTGCCCGACGCCGCCTTCGTCCAGGCCGGCGGCCGGCTCGTCGAGGATGAGCAGCTCGGGCAGCGGATCGAGCGCGTGCGCCAGCAGCACGCGGCGGAGCTCGCCGCCCGAGAGTACTGACAGCGGGCGACGATCGAGGCCGGCGAGGCCCACGTCGCGGAGCAATGCAGCGATGCGCGCCCGCGTCGCGGCGCTGACGCCGAAGCAAACCGGCCGCTGTTGGCGGGTCAGAGCGAGGAAGTCGGCGACAGTCACCGGCAGACTCGAGTCGACCGTAAACAGCTGCGGCACGAACCCGATGCGTCCGTCCTTCCGCCAGTGGGCCAGAATGCGCCCCTCGAACGCCGCCTGACCAAGCAAGGCCGTAAGCAGAGTGGTCTTGCCAGCGCCGTTGGGTCCGACGATGACGTGAATCGTCCCCGGCCGAACCGTGAACGAGACATTGGACAGCAGGAGCTCGCGGTTCCGGCGCAGCGAAACGCCGATGAACTCGACGAGCGGAGGCTCCTGCTCGGTCATCCTTCCGTGACCAGCGCCTT
This sequence comes from Acidobacteriota bacterium, assembly GCA_046734915.1. Classification (GTDB taxonomy): domain Bacteria; phylum Acidobacteriota; class Vicinamibacteria; order Vicinamibacterales; family CAVVIG01; genus VFZL01. The sequence continues at coordinate 2,468 of JBKPSC010000197.1, forward strand.
GATCATCGTCTCGACGTTGGTCTGCATCTCGCGTTCGAACCGGTCGGCAGTGAACGGACCAGAAGCGATGTGGCTGATCGTGTAGACCTTCACGCCGGCTTCATCCGACAACACCTTCAGCAACGGCGGTGGAAACGTCTCTTCGCTGAACACGACCTTGATTTTCTCCCGCTGCAGCAGCCGGACCATGTCGCGCAGCTCTGTCGCGGAGGGCGTCAGCCCGTGCGCCGGCTGGACGACCCCGGCCACTTCGAGGCCAAACTCCTGAAGCAGGTAGCCATAACCGTCGTGGACCGTGACCACCCGGGTCACCCGGGCTTCGGCCAACTGAGACGCGGCCTTCGCCTTGATCACGCGAAGCCGCCGGGCGTACTCCGCCGCGTTGGCCTGCAGCGCCGCCGCGTCCGTGGGGCGCAGCGTCGCGAGGGCCTTCTGGATCGCATACGTCTGCTGGATGGCATTGTTGAACGATATGAACGTATGCGAGTTGACGCTGTTCCCTCGAACGGCCTTGATCTGCGGCGTGGCGTCGTTGGGGCGGATGATCACGATCTTCGAGTTCCCCGACGCTTTGATCATCGGGAAAATAAAGTCGTCGTGGCCGATTCCGTTCACGACGATGGCGTCGAGGTCGGTGAGCTTCTTGATGTCCTCCGGCCGAGGCTGATAGTCGCCGGCGTCGATTTCACCAGGGAGAATCGGCCGGACCTCGTAGCCGGGCAGCGTGCCGACGACGTTTTTCGTCCACGAGAAGTACGGGTGCAGCGTGACGCCGACCTTGAGCGTCTGTGCGAAGGCCGGGCTCGCCGTCAACAGGAGAACGAGCGTGAGAATCCAGCGTCGTGTCGAGTGGATGAATGGCAGTTTGAACATGATGACCGTCACTTCGCGGGCGATATCGGCCCGAACGGTTGCGCGAGCGGATTGAGCGGTGCCACCAGCACCTGCGTCCAGCCCGCGGCTTCTGGTTGCGCGACGAATTTCGGATCGACCTGGCCGCCGAACCGGTGCGTCCAGATCGAGACGTGAAGGACCGTGCCGTCCGGCAGCCGATGGTGCTCCTCGTCGTTGGGTGCGGTGTCGGTCGGCACGCCGGGCTCGGGTTCGCGAATCGCGATCATCCATGCCGGCGCGGACACGTCCTGCGCCGGCAGGCCGACATAGTGGGTGATGACACCCTGGGTCTGAGCGCGCCAGGTAAAGCCCTCGCTGCTGCCGCTGTCTGCGCCCGCCGTGTTCCGCGGAAGACTTACGAGCGCCGCGGCGTCCGGCCAACGACCGGCCGACGCTCGAGCGGCCTCGGCGTCGAGCAGGCACTGGTTGAGCGTCGTGAACATCGCCTGATCCGAGCTCACCAGGTCGCGCGCCAGCATCTGAAACGGCAAGAGACGTCCGGTCTCGGTGACTGACGAGCGGAGGCCAAAGTACACCGCGATCAGGATGACGACTCCGACGCCGAGGGCGATGACCCTGAAGCGCTCCTGACTGGTCGAGCGTCCGAGCGACGTTTCAACCGACGCGTCTCGAACGTGTTCGCTCATAAGGCCGAGCCGGCATCAGACACAGACCAGGCCGAACGTCGTGCAACGATGGACCAGGTCAATAGCACGACGAGCAACATCACCAATGTCAGCGCCGGCCAACCGTTGACAGCAACTCGTGTGATCGGCCCGGCGACCTCCAGGTCCTGCCCGCGCAGCCGCGTCATCGCCTCGCCCGCCGCATGCATGGCTTCGTGCGCAGGCACGGCCGAAAGCGCGGCCATCGTCAGCCACGCCGGAGAGCGCCAGGAGAACGGGATTCTGAGGAGCGGTTGCACGAGCATCAGCGCCGCCGCACAGCCCATGGCCACGAGCACGAGAAAGACGCCGAGCGCGACGGGCGCGTGGGATCCGGCCAGCGGCCACGCGCCATGGACGTTGCTGCCGAGCGTGATGCCGGAGGCAACGCCGAAAGTGGCTGCGCCAATCGCCCGACTGACGGCGCTGCTGTTGGCGATGTTCTGAACAGCGGTGAGCACCAGTGCCGCTGCCGCGATTACTTGTGCCACGTCCTGTGTGGCCTCGACAGGCGGACTGAACATCGCCAGGACAGATGCCGCGGCGACGGCGTGAGGCATCGCGAAGGCGGCGAACTGTCGAAGGAAAGCGGCCGTGCTCCGTCGCGGAACCGCCAGGCAGAAGATGAACAGTGCCAGCAGCCGCTCGCCGAGGACCACGGGTATTGCCCGTCTGAGGAACCCCGTCACGGCGTCTGCGGCCGGTGGCTCGAAGACCACTCTCTGCGGCGAGCCTACGACGATGAAGGTGCGGACCGGACCCTCGCGTGGCACATACGTCGCGCGTGTCTGGAAGAAGTCACCGCCGAGGCGCAATCCGTTCAACCGCGCGGACAGCCCGGGTGAGTCCGACGCGACGGCATAGTCGACCTGAAGATCCACGAAGGCTTCGTTCCAGTACACGTAGCGATCGAGCGGAATCGGGGGCCCCGACAACCGTTGGACCGCACCTTCATACGAGTCGAATGAGTGGTCGTCGAACGGCGAAACGATCCACGTCACCGGCCCAGGAGCGATCGGTCGTCCGTAATCCGTGATGTCGAGACTGCGGGTGACTTCGGCGCCAATTGCCCGCAGGCGATCGTTGATGTTGCGGAGATCAAGGTAGACGGTTTCGACGACTGGCAGTCGCGCGTCTCCGAGCATCGCGGTCGGCACGCGCACCAGGACGTGCAGGCGTGGACCGTCCGCCTTGAAGAACGCCACGACTTCCGGCGGCAGCCGATGAGCGGATGCGACCGCTGGCAGCAAGACGGCCCCGACGGCGGCGCACACCCGGACGAGCCGACGAAACCCCATGATGGCCACAGCTTACCACCCCGCCCCATGCTAGGATCCTGCTCCCGCCCGGCAGAGGGATTCTCGCGTGGGGCTCGAAAGACGCGGCAAGGTTCTGCTCGCCTTCAGCCTGGAGTGAGCCATGGTGAAACGTGTGACGCGCCTCGCGGCGGTCCTCTTGCTGTCGGGCATCGTGCTCTCTCACCCGGCCGCGCAACGTGGGACGCCAATCGGAGAATGGCGCCACTATGCCGGCAATGGCGCGAGCACGAAGTATTCGCCCCTCGATCGCATCACCGCCGCCAACGTTGGCCGACTCGAGGTCGCGTGGCAGTGGAGCTCGCCAGACAACGCGATTGCCGCGGTCAATTCGGAAGTGCGGCCCGGCGCGTATCAGGACACGCCGCTCATGGTGAACGGTGTCTTGTACACGGAGACCTCACTCGGCATTTTCGTCGCGCTCGATCCGGCGACCGGCAAGGTGCTCTGGCAATACGATCCCGAAAGTTGGAAGGGCGGACGGCCGCCGAATCTCGGCTACACGCATCGCGGCATGGCCTACTGGACCGATGGCCGCAGCGAACGGCTGCTGAGCGGTACGCACGACGCTTACATCGTGTCGATCGACGCAAAGACCGGCAAGCTCGATCCAGCGTTCGGCGTGAATGGACGCGTCGACGCCTCGCAGTACGTCGCGCTCGCAGACCGGACCAAGAACTACGCCATCAACTCGGCTCCGGTGATCGTCAAGGACGTCGTCATTACTGGAGCCAACATCCCGGACAACGTCCTCAACAAGGAGGCGCCGCGCGGTGACGTCAGCGGCTACGACGTACGCACGGGCAAGCGGCTCTGGACGTTCCGCTCGATTCCCCAACCCGGCGAGCTCGGCAACGACACGTGGGAGAACGGGTCGGCCGAGTACTCGGGCAACACGAACGTCTGGTCGATGATGAGCGTCGACAAGGAATTGGGGTACGTCTACCTGCCCTTCGGAACGCCGACCAACGATTACTATGGCGGCGATCGCCACGGCGCGAACCTGTTCGCCGAGAGCCTGGTCTGCCTCGATGCCACGACGGGCCGCCGCATCTGGCACTTTCAGGCCGTCCATCACGGCCTGTGGGACTACGACTTCCCCGCTCCGCCAATCCTCGCCGACATCACGGTGGACGGCAGACGCATCAAGGCGGTAGCGCAGGTGAGCAAGCAAGGGTACGTCTACGTGTTCGACCGGGTGACGGGAGCTCCGGTCTGGCCGATCGAAGAGCGGCCAGTGCCGCAGTCGTCGATGACCGGCGAGAAGACGGCTCCGACGCAACCGATCCCGTCGAAGCCGCCGGCCTTCGAGCAGCAGGGTTTCACTGAAAGGGACGTGATCGATTTCACGCCGGCTCTCAAAGCCCAGGCGCTCGAGGTCCTCAAGAGCTTCGATCATGGGCCGCTCTTCACACCACCGACCGAGCGCGGCGCCGTGCAGGCACCGGGCAACGTCGGCGGCGCGAATTGGGGCGGAGCCGCCTTCGATCCGGAAACCAACAGATTGTTCGTTCCGTCGCTGAACAACCCGATCATCGTGCAGCTGGTGAAGCCCGATGCCGGTCGCGGCAACATTCAGTACCGGCGCGGCGGAACTCAGAACCTCCCGACGCTTGACGGCTTGAAGCTCTGGAAGCCGCCCTACAGCAGCGTCACGGCCTACGACCTCAACAGCGGACGATTGGCTTGGCGCGCTCCGACTGGCGACGGACCGAGGAATCATCCGCTGCTCAAGGACCTCAACCTTGGTCCTCTCGGCTCGGGCACGCGCGGGGGACCACTGGTCACGAAGACCCTGCTCTTCGTCACCGAGCTGAGCGGCGGGCTTGGCGGTGGCGAGGCGCTGCCCGTTGGCGGCCGCCCGCTGACGACGATGTCGCTCGATCCGCCGAGGATTCGCGCCTTTGACAAGGCCACGGGCGAGCGAGTGTGGGAGAAAGAGGTGCCGCTTCGTCCGGCGGCGTCACCGATGACTTACCTCTACCAGGGCCGCCAATATCTCGTGGTCGCCGTCGGCGGCGGTGTCGAGGCGCGCCTTGTCGCGTTTGCTCTGCCAATGTCCTAGACTCAGATCATGAACTGGATGGGCTCACGGCGCTCGGTCGCGGCGCGCCGAGCGGTGCTCATTGTCGCGACGGCGGCGTTCGCCGCCTGCAATCCACCACCTCCTGACGAAGGGGGTTACGTGGAGCGAGTGACTCAGTCGCGGGCCGCAAAGGACGCGGAGTTCCAGCGCACCAACGATCCCGTGCCTGAAAGCCGGAAACCCGTTGTGCTGCCGCTGACGTATTATCCCGTCGATCCAGCGTTCAAGGTGCCAGCCGTTCTCAAGCCCGACCCCAAGGCGCCGGTCGTCACGATGATCACGTCGACAGGAACGCGCGAGGAACACCGAGTGCTCGGCAGGTTGGAGTTCACAGTCAAGGGCCAGGTGCTCTCGCTGACAGCGTTCGCGTCCCCCGACAGTCGCGTGTTCGTCCCGTTCCAGGACCAGACGAGCGGCACTGAGACCTACGGCGCCGGCCGCTACATCGATCTCATCAGGACCGGCACGAACGTCTACGAAATCGATTTCAACAACGCCTACAACCCGTACTGCTACTACAGTCTGGCCTACGTGTGCCCCCTGCCCCCGAAGGAAAACCGCCTCGCGGTGCCCATCCACGCCGGAGAGAAGATCCGGCCGGAAGCGGAGAAGTCCTGAGACGGTCCCTCAATCCCTCAATCCTCAATTTCGTGTTAGCTTTACGAACCTGCTGCTGCGGTTCCAGCCGCGTGAACCTGGCTACAGCCAAGGAGAGAGATATGTCGCGCCGATCATGGCTCTTGGGTCTGCTCGCCGCCCTCTTTGCGGTCTCCATCGGCATCTCGGGCCAGGATCGGTCCGCTGGTTCCGGCCTGCCATCCACGGCGAAGGGTGACTGGACCTACTACAACGCCGACATCCGAGGCACGAAATACTCGCCGCTCGATCAGATCAACGCCACCAACTTCGGCAAGCTCGAGGTCGCCTGGCGGTTCAAGACCGACCATCTGGGTCCGCGGCCCGAGTACAAGCTCGAAGGCACACCCGTTGCAATCAACGGCACTCTGTACACGACCGGCGGGACGAGGCGTGCGGTGGTCGCGCTGGACGGGCGCACCGGTGAGCAGATGTGGGCCCACAGCATGCGCGAAGGCCGGCGCGCCGGCATTTCGCCCCGTCAGCTGTCTGGACGCGGCGTGTCGTATTGGACGGATGGCAAGGGTGACGAGCGCGTCGTGTACGTGACCACTGGCTATCGGCTCGTCGCGCTCGATGCCAAGACCGGCTCGATGATCAACAGCTTCGGCACCAACGGCGTCGTCGACCTCAAGGTTGGCGCGGTCTTCGGCAACCGCCAGCCGATTGACCTCGAAACGGGCGAAATCGGCATCCACGCAACGCCGGCCATCGTCAAGGACGTCATCATCGTTGGCTCGTCGTTCCGCGAGGGCGCCACCGTCAGCACGCACAACAACACGAAGGGCCTCGTGCGAGCGTTCGATGTACGCACCGGCAAGCTGCTCTGGACATTCCGGACCATTCCCGCGCCCGGTGAGTTCGGCAACGAAACCTGGGAGAACGACTCCTGGGCGGTCAATGGCAATACAGGCGTGTGGACGCAAATCACGGTCGACGAAGAACTGGGCCTCGTGTACCTGCCCGTCGAGACGCCCACGTCGGACTTCTATGGCGGCCATCGGCCCGGCAACAACCTCTTCGCCGAGAGCATCGTCTGCGTCGATCTGAAGACGGGACAACGGAAATGGCACTTCCAGCTCGTACACCATCCGCTTTGGAACTACGACATGTCGTCGGCGGCGATCCTGGCGGACATCACCGTCAACGGCAAGCCAATCAAAGCGCTCGCCGTCGCCGGCAAGCAGGCGTTCATCTGGGTGTTCGACCGTCAGACCGGGGCGCCGGTGTGGCCGATTGAAGAGCGTCCCGTGCCGCAGTCGGACGTGCCGGGCGAGAAGACGAGCCCGACGCAGCCCTTCCCCACGCGGCCAGCGCCGTACGCCCGCAACACGATGAAAGTGCCGGACGACCTCATCGACTTCACGCCCGAGCTCCGCGCGCAGGCGCTGCGTCAGATCGAGCGCTACAAGGTGGCACCGTGGATGTACAACCCGGCAGTGCTCGGCAACGTCAACGGCATCCTCGGCGCGATCAACATGGGTAACGCCGTCGGCGGCACGAACTGGCCGGGCGTCGCGTACGATCCTGAGCTTCACACGGTGTTTGCCCAGGCCAACAACGTCGGCATCACGGCGACGTCGCTCGTGCCGCCACCGTCCGGCTTCTCTGATATTCGTTACGTCTCCGGCGTCGCCGGACGGCCGTTCCAGGAAGTGCTCGGACCCGGCGACTGCTGCGCCGCCGACTCACCGCGCGCGCAGGCTCAGGCTCAAGCGGCACGTGAGGCCGCCGCGGCGCCGGCCCCAGCAGCAGCAGCAGCACCACCACAGCCGCAAGGCGGCGGCCTGACGGTCGACGGCTTGTCGATCCTGAAGCCGCCGTACGGCACGATCTCGGCGGTCAACCTCGATCGTGGTGAGATCGTCTGGCAGGTGCCACACGGCGACACGCCCGACAACGTGCGCAATCATCCGGCGTTGAAAGGTCTGAACATCCCGAAAACCGGTCAGGCGGGCACGTCCGGTATAGGCCTCATGGTGACGAAGACGCTCGTCGTCATGGGCGATCCACAGTTGACCACGACGCCCGATCACCCCCGGGGCGCCATGCTCCGCGCATATGACAAGACGAACGGCAATCAGGTCGGGGCCGTCTTCATTGCCGCGCCGCAGAGCAATTCACCGATGACCTATCTGGCAGGCGGCAAGCAGTACATCGTCGTCGCGCTCAGTGGAGGCAGCTACTCCGGCGAGTACGTCGCCTTCACGCTGCCGGAATGACGGGGCCCTCGCCCGCGGCGTCTTGATGCGGACCGGTCGAATCCTCGTTCTCTTCGTGTGCCTGCTCTGGGCCGTTGGGGCCGCGGCTCAGAGCACGCCAGCCATCGACGGACCTCCTGCGCCCGTGGCGCCGGAGGTAATCACCCGCGACCCGAACGGGCAAGCCACCATTCGGGCCATCAAGCTCACGGCTCCGCTCAAGCTCGACGGGCAGCTCGACGAAGAGGTGTATTCGCGCGAGAAGCCGTTCGGCGGCTTCCTGCAGGTCGTTCCGCGATACGGCGAAGAGCAGACCGAGCGGACCGACGTGTGGATCATGTACGACGATCGCAACATGTACGTGGCGTGCCGCTGCTGGGACTCGGCGACGCCAGACAAGTGGATCGCCAACGAGCTCCGCCGAGACACCAACCAATTGCGGCAGAACGATCAGATCGGGGTGATGTTCGACACCTTCTACGATCGCCGCAGCGGTTTCCTGTTCTACACGAACCCGCTCGGCGCCCGCGCCGACTACTCGGTCGTCGATGAGGGCGGGTCGAACACTGATTGGAACCCGGTATGGTCGTCGAAGACCGGGCGGTTCGAGGGCGGCTGGACCGTCGAGATGGCGATCCCGTTCAAGTCGTTGCGCTATCGCGCCGGCAAGGACCAGGTGTGGGGCATCCAGCTGCGCCGCGCCGTCCGCCGCAAGAACGAGTGGGCCTACCTGACGCCGGTCCCGCAGATCCTTGCTGGTCCGCAAGCGTTCAATCGCATTTCGACCGGCGGCACGCTGGTCGGGCTCGACCTGCCGGCGGCGGGCAAGAACATCGAGCTCAAGCCGTATGCAATCTCACGCGTGACGACTGACCGCCTGCGCACGCCAGCGATCAGAAACGATCTCGGCGGCGACATCGGTGGTGACGTCAAATACGGGCTCACGCCGAACCTGACAGCCGATTTCACCGCCAACACCGACTTCGCGCAGGTGGAAATCGACGAGCAGCAGGTCAACCTGACGCGCTTCAGCCTCTTCTTTCCCGAAAAGCGGGACTTCTTCCTGGAAGGCCGCGGGATCTTCGATTTCGCCCGGGGCGGTGCCGGCGCTCAGCAGGGCACCACGACCACCGACACGCCGTACCTTTTCTACAGCCGGCGCATCGGTCTCAACCGGAACCGGATCATCCCGATCGACTTCGGCAGCCGGTTGACGGGAAAAGTCGGCGCCTACGGCGTCGGCGTGATGAACATCCAGACGGGCGACGAAGAAGTCTCGAGGACCGAGCCCACCAATTTCACCGTCGTTCGCGTCAAGCGCGACGTGCTGCGGCGAAGCGCCATCGGCGGGATGTTCACGAACCGATCGCTTGTCACCACGGGCAGCGGCTCGAACCAGGCGTTCGGCCTCGACGGCGCGTTCTCGTTCTTCCAGAACCTCAGCACGGGAGCCTACTGGGCACGAACGGTGACCGACGGGCGCGACGGCGACGACCAGAGCTATCAGGGACGATTCGACTACAACGCCGATCGCTACGGGGCGCGAGCGGAGTTTCTGTCGGTGGGAGCGAATTTCAATCCTGAGGTGGGATTCATCCGGCGCCTCGACTTCAAGCGATCGTTCGGACAACTGCGCTTCAGCCCCCGTCCGCGCCGGGTCAAGCACGTCCGCAAGTTCACCTGGGACGGCAGCACCGAGTACATCGTCAACGGGTTTGGCGACGTCGAATCGCGAGTGCACAACGCCCACTTCGGAGTCGAGTTCGAGAACAGCGATCAGGTTTCGATCGAGGCGAACCATGACTATGAGCTGCTGGTCCAGCCGTTCACGATTCCCGGATCGGCGCTCACGATTGCGCGAGGCGGCTACACCTTCAACGACATGCTGGCATCGTACAGTTTCGGTGCGCAGCGGCGGGTGTCCGGGACCATCGCGGTGCAGGCCGGGGAGTACTACGACGGCACGATCGCCGCACTGACGCTCGGGACGGCCGGGATGGCGCCCGGCCGGATTTCGCTGCTGAAACAGCTCTCGGTCGAGCCGACCTATTCCATCAGCCGCATCGAGCTGCCGGAGGGCAATTTCACCACCACGCTCGCGCGGACGCGCGTCGACTACGGCTTTTCGCCTCTGATGTTCGCCAGCGCGCTCCTTCAGTACAGCTCGGCCGAGCGCGCGTTCAGCAGCAACCTGCGCTTCCGATGGGAGTACGCGCCCGGCAGCGAATTGTTCGTCGTCTACACCGACGAGCGCGACACGACGTCGGCGACGCGGATCACCGCGTCCACCGTCCGCGGTTTGAAGAACCGCGCGTTCGTCGTCAAGATCAACCGTCTGTTGCGATACTGACCGTCACGCGTGTGCTACACTTCGAAGGCGAAAGCCACCCGCGTCTCGATGGCGGCCTGCTGCGCAGACCGGAGGACGCTCCGGAGGCTTGTCGCGCCCGCGGCCGCCCGGATCGTGGGTTGGTCGCTGGAGGTTGCGACATGTCAGATGCCCGCGCACACCGCCAGACGGCGGTGACGTCCCGGGGCCCGGTTTCGGCCTTTCTCCGCCAGCACTTCCGCCACTTCAACGCCGCGACGCTCATCGACGCCGCGACCGCCTACTCCGCTCACCTCGACGCCGGTGGCAGCATGTTCATGACCCTGGCCGGAGCGATGAGCACGGCGGAGCTCGGCTTGTCGCTCTCGGAGATGATCCGGCAAGACAAGGTGCATGCGATCTGCTGCACGGGCGCGAACATCGAAGAGGACGTGTTCAACCTGGTCGCGCACGATCACTACGTGCGGGTCCCGCACTACCGCGATCTGACGCCGGCCGACGAGCAGGCGTTGCTCGATCGGCATCTGAATCGCGTCACCGACACGTGCATTCCGGAAGCCGAAGCGATGCGGCGCGTCGAGCGGTTCATGATTGAGGAGTGGACTGGCGCCGAGTGCCGTGGAGAACGGCTGTTTCCGTACGAGTTCTTCTACCGCGTGCTTCGTCGCGCCGATTTCGCCGCCACGTTCCAGATTCCCGCCGGCGACAGCTGGCTGTACGCAGCGATGGAGAAGAGTCTGCCCATTTTCGTGCCCGGCTGGGAGGATTCGACGCTGGGCAACATGTACGCAGCGCTCTGTATCGACGGCGAGGTGAAGAATCCGCACACGGTTCGCACCGGCATCGAGACGATGCAAGCCTTGGCCGCGTGGTACACGCAGGAATCGGCCGTTCGATCGATCGGCTTCTTCCAGATCGGCGGCGGCATCGCCGGCGACTTTCCCATCTGCGTCGTCCCGATGCTGCGACAGGACATGAAGCGCCAGGTTCCACTGTGGGGTTACTTCTGCCAGATCAGCGATTCGACGACGAGCTACGGTTCGTACTCCGGTGCGATTCCCAACGAGAAGATCACGTGGGAGAAGCTGGCAGCGACGACGCCAAAGTTCGTCATCGAGTCCGACGCGACAATCGTCGCGCCGCTCATCTTCGCAGACGTGCTCGGCTGGTAAGCCTCCGACCTCGCGCGGTCAGCGACCAATCCGTGCGACCAGTCCGTCCGTAGACCTCACTGAGGCGCACAAGCGCCACAGGAGGTCTGGACATGTATCGCAGCGTGATTTGTGCCCTGGCCATCGCGGCAGGTCTCAGCGCCGGGCTGGCGGCCAAAGAGAAGTCGGTGATGGTCGGCGGCGCCGCCATGTATCCGACGAAAAACATCATCGAGAACGCCGTCAACTCGAAAGACCATATGACGCTCGTCGCCGCTGTGAAGGCGGCCGGTCTGGTCGAGACGCTGCAGGGCAAGGGCCCGTTCACGGTCTTTGCGCCGACCAACGCGGCATTCGACAAGCTTCCCTCCGGGACCGTCGACATGCTCTTGCGCCCCGACCACAAGGAGATGCTCGGCAAGGTGCTGACGTATCACGTTGTCGCCGGCAAGTGGGACGCGAAGGCACTCATGAAGACGGCGGAGAAGGCCGGCGGCACGGTCGAACTCGACACCGTCAGCGGCAGCAAGCTGTGGGTCATGGTGCACGGCGGCGCGCTGATGCTGAAGGATGAAAAGGGCATGACCGCACAAGTCACGACGCCGGACGTGTACCAGTCCAATGGCGTCATTCATGTCATCGATAGCGTGGTGATGGCCAGGTAGCCACGTCCGGCGAGCCCGCGGGCCTGCGTGATAGGATTCTCGGATCCTGTAGTCAGGCCGCGGGCACCCGCCGGAGGTCTCTTGTCAACGCTCGTCGATCGCACTGCAGCCCAGTTGCTCGAGCTGGAAGCACGCTGGGGCGCGCACAACTACGCGCCACTCCCGGTCGTCATCGCTCGCGGCGAGGGCATCTGGGTCTACGACACCGAAGGCCGCCGGTATCTCGATTGCCTCAGCGCCTATTCGGCCGTCAACCAGGGGCACGCCCACCCGACCATTCTTGCCGCGCTGCAGGAACAAGCCAGCCGCGTCACGCTCACGTCCAGGGCATTCCACAACGACCAGTTACCGCTCCTCTGCTACGAGCTCGCGCAGCTCACCCGCCAGGACGTCGTGCTGCCGATGAAC
>JBKPSC010000198.1:0-10219 GCA_046734915.1 Acidobacteriota bacterium
GGAACCAGCGGGAAGCGGTGTTCTCCATGCGACTTGCCGTCTAGGTCTTAGGTCTTAGGTCTTAGGTCGTACGTCTCAGGCTCAAGGCTCCGGGTTCTCGGCTCTGGCTTAAGACTTAAGACTTAAGACCTAAGACCTAAGACTTAAGACATAAGCCTTAAGACCGTTAGAACGTTTTCATGTACTCCACGATCGCCCGCTTCTCGTCGTCTGTCAGCGTCGTGCCATACAGATGCCCGCCGTTCCCGTTGCCGGGGACGTGCGTGTCGTATCGTGTGAACGTCTGACCGCTTTCCGCCGCGACGTCCGAGACGAAGCCGACCTTCGCCTGATCGAACACATCGTTGCCGCGATAGAACACGGAAGGCCGCCGTTCCGGCGGCTCGAGCAGGTCGCGCAGGGTCGGAACGGATCCGTTGTGCAGATACGGGCCGCGAAGCCAGATGCCGTCGAGCGGATGGTTCGCGTAGCCGTTGGTCTTGCGGAAATGAGTGAACCTGTACGGCGAGTCCGGGTACAGGCTGTACTGATTCGCGGCGAAGGTGAACGTGTAGGAATCGAGCCGATGACGATCGGTGCCGATGGTTTCGATCGCCTCCACCTGACCGACCCGCGCGCCGGAAGTCACGCCGTCGCGGAACCGGCTGTCGGCGTGGCACTGGGCGCAGTGCTGCTGGTAGAGCGGCGCGCCGCGGGCCACGACCCCTTGATCGACGCTGTAGGGATACATCGGCGGCGGCAGGGTCCAGATCCAGTCGCGGACGCGCTTGAGGTTGTCGTGATCGACGGTAACCGGGGTGACCCCGGCACCTAACGCCGCGCTCAGATTGCGTTCGTCGACCGAGTCGTTGTCGCCGTCCCAGTGCAGGTGCATCCCTTCCCGCGGCTTTTGGTTCCAGAGCGTAGGAAAGTCCGACGCGCCGATGAGCTCTTGCCGTGGCAGCCGGCTCAAATCCCAGTTGAACTGGATCGCCTTGTAGGGATTGAAGGTATCGACCCGGCCGCGGCCCCACGGCGGGATGTCGTCGGCGAAGAGCGGCGCCATGCGGTTGCGAAGGTTCAGCGTCTGGATTTTCAGCCGGTCGATGAGCCCCGTTCTGAGCAGCAGCCGCTCGAAGAGTGACGGCCCGCCGCTCCTCGGCAGGCGGCCACGCACGGCGTCGGCCGTCAACCGGTTGTCCAGTGTGCAGTCGAGCACGAACCGGACGAACGCCTCGAGGTCCAGCCGCTGCGCGGGCATGCCGAGCATGATCTTCGGCGTGGCGCCAGGCGCGTCACGCAGCGTGCTCGCATGGCAAACGGCGCAGTTGAGCCCCACCTGGTCGATGCCCAGCCGCCGGCGTCTCGAAACACCGACCGGCAGATCGCGCCCCGGCTCCACCACGAACCCGAAGCTCTCGTAGCCGTTCGGCAGCTTGTCGCGGCAGATCGACGGCAGCGACCTGAACACCCAGTACGGTGGCAACACGCCGCCGATCGGCGAGAGAAGAGAGCCGCCGGGCTCGCTGCCGATCGACCCGTATTTGAAATGTTCTTCGATGTCCGCGTAAATCGTCGGCCGGTCCGAGCGGATCGAAGCCACCAGCCACAAGACGACCGCGATCGCGACGACGATCGCGGCCGTCACGAGGAGCCGAACGGCCCGCTGGATCCAGGACCTCACGAGAAGGTCTGCGGCTGGAAGACCGTCATGATCTCCTCGAGCATGGCGTCACGGCTGGCGAACCGGCTTTCGTCGTAGCACCCGAGCGGATGTTCCACGACGTGAACGAGGCAGTTGTTGCAGTAGCTGCACGGCCGCTCCGCACGATCGCGGCCGGCGGCGAACTGTTTCACGAGATCGTTGTTGGCGACGAGCGTGCGGGCCATGCTGACTCCGTCGCAGTCGCCGTTGGTGATTGCCTGGCGAATGACCGACGCCGTTTGAAAGCCGCCCGTGCAGAGAACCGGCACCGACACCGCCTTCTTGATGACGCGCGCGTCGGGCAGCGTCAGGCCTTCGATCTGGTCCTTGGGGACGCCGGCGTCGAGCCACTGCTTCCGGAAGATCGCGCCGGTCAGATCGTTGTGGAAGAAGAGCAGGTTCCTGAACGTGTTCGTGCCGCTCGACGCCAGCTGCTCGTAGGTGTGCGACAGGAGCTTCACGTCCAGGTCGGCCCCGGCAGGATTCCGCGGGTGCGGGAACGAACTGCCGGTCGACACGTGAATGGCGTCGACGCCGGCGTCGACCAGCCACTGGCAGACCTGCGTCGACTCCTGAACGGTGTTGCCGGCCCCTTCCTTCTTCAGCACCAGCAGCGAGTTGTTGTAATCAGTGGCGCTGATCTTCATCTGCAGGTGGAAGTCTGACCCGACCCGGGCCCGAATGGCCTTGACGATCTCGATGACGAAGCGAGCGCGGTTCTCGAGCGATCCGCCGTACTCGTCCTGCCGGTCGTTGATGCCCGAGCTCAGGAACTGTGTGATGAGATAGCCGTTCGCGCCGTGGAGCTCGACGCCATCGAGGCCGGCTTCGCGGGCGCGCCGGGCGCCCTCGGCGAACGCGGCCACCACTTCCTTGATGTCGGCGACCGTCATCCGATCGCATTCGAACCCGTGCAGCGGGTCCTTCTTGTCAGTGGAGCTCTGGCCGATTGGGTACTGCAGATCTGGAACATCGCGCTGCCGTCCGCCATGACTGAGCTGCATGATGAATTTGCAGTCGTGCGCGTGAACCGCTTCGCCGACTCTGCGCCAGAACGGGATGCGATCGTCTCTGTGAATCGTGGCGTAGTTCGGGATGATGCGGCCGCGGGGATGAACCGGGACGAACGACGAGATGATCGCGCCGACGCCGCCCTTGGCGAACTTCACTTCCCAGTTGATGCGGGTCTGCGTTCCGGTACCGTCGTAGTTGTCGAACCGGCCGGAAATGTTTGACCGGAAGATCCGGTTCTTGACGGTCAGGTTCTTGAAGCTCAGCGGCTGAAAGATGACGTCAGGCATGATGATCCTCCGGCCGCAGCGATGCGACGCGGCCGTCGAAAGATCTTGTGGCGGGGCGAGTCGCTGGGTTGCGGGCCATTCAAGCACGAGCGATCGGCCTGAGCCAAGTGGATTCGCTCTGACCGGCGCCCTGATTCCAACTCATCCAGAGCGGATGATGGCCACACTGGCATGGTGCTCGACGCGTCTCACGCGTTTCACGCGGCGGCCGCCGCAATTCACGGCCGTCGCCGGCCGACAACCTGCGTTAAGCTTCCACATCCCTCGCGCGCTGAAACGAGCCAATCGGACTGCTCACCAGCGGTCAGGTCCGCGCCGTAGTCGCGGTGCGTCTTCCAAGCGCGCGCGGTCAAGGGGTAATCATGCATGCAGGCGCGAAAGTACTCATTCTGACGGCAATGCTCTCACTCGCGGCGACGGCCTGCGGTCCGCGTGAGCCGAAGCCGGGCACCGTTCTCGACGAGGCCCTCCGAGCCAAGCGGACCGCCGCATCCTTCCCCGCGGCAGACGAAGACTACTTCCACGACATGGACGGCGCGTTGCCGTTGACCCGGGAGCAGATCGAAGGCCGGAACATGTGGCTGGTCTGGACCGGCGGCAACGATCGACTGTGGGACGTGCTGTCCCGCTCGAGCCTCGGGTCGCTCGACTTCTTGAAAACGCTCTCGTCGCACTCCACGCTGCCGTATTCCCGCGACACGCGCTGGCAGTACCTGGGGCTGGTGAACGAGCCGTGCTTCACGAAGGCCACGGGGCCCGATCCGAACCGCTACGGGCTCTGGCTCGACGTCCGCGATCCAAGCTGTCCGCCCGATCCTTTCGCCAACGCCGACAAGTACAAGGGCGTTCAGGTTGGCGCCCGCGGCCGCACGGTGCCCGTCGGTTCCTACTACGGTGAACCCTCCGGCGTCGTCGGACTTCGCTTGTTCCCCAATCCGGATTTCGACGACGGAGCCCGACGAGCCTGGGACTCCGAGCGGTACTACCGGGACTCGAGCTACTACCTCTCGGCGAACCTGGTGCGGCCGTACCGCATCGGCATGTCGTGTGCCTTCTGTCACGTGGGTCCGAATCCGGTGAAGCCGCCGGCCGACCCCGAGAATCCGGCGTGGGCGAACCTCAGCTCGAACGTCGGCGCCCAGTTCTTTTGGTGGGACCGCATTTTCGACTGGAGGGGCACGACCAACGAAGGCAGCTTCCTCTACCAGGCGCTCCACACCTCGCTTCCGGGCACGCTGGACACGTCGCTCGTGTCCACCGACAACATCAACAACCCGCGGAGCATGAACGCGGTGTACTACCTGGGTCCGCGAATGGGCCTGGCGAAGCGATTCGGAAAGGAGACGATCGCCGGAGGCGGCGTGGACAATCGGCAGTTCAACGATTTCGTCCCACCGACCGACCCGCTGGCGCAGTTCTTTGAGGCGCCAACGACGACCTGGACCCCTCGCGTCCTCAAAGACGGCTCCGATTCGGTCGGCGCGCTCGGCGCGCTGAACCGCGTGTACCTGAACATCGGACTCTTCAGCGAAGAGTGGCTCCTCCATTTTCGCACCCTGATCGGCGGCCGGGAGATTTCGCCGATCAAGATCGCTGACGCCAAGAAGAACTCGGTGTATTGGCAGGCAACCGAGCAGCAGACGCCGAACATGGCGCGGTTCTTCCTTGGGAGTACCGATCCGCATTACTTGAAGGATGCCCCGAACGGCGCCTCGTACCTCACCGAGGGCGCCGATGCGCTTCGCCGCGGCAAGGTCGTCTTCGCCGATCGCTGCGCCCGGTGCCACTCGAGCAAGATGCCGCCGCTGCCGGCCGGACTCGACCTCGAAAGCTGCAACGGCAAGAACTATCTGGACTGCTGGAACCGCTACTGGTCGTGGACCAAGACCGACGCGTACAAGACCGCGATCCGTGACATCACGCTGGCCGACGACTTCCTCCGGGACAACTACCTCTCCAACGAGCTCCGGGTGCCGTCGACGTTGATGCAGACCAACATCTGCAGCCCGATTGCCACCAATGCGATCGCCGGCAACATCTGGGACAACTTCTCGTCGCAGTCGTACAAGGAGCTGCCGTCGGTCGGGTCGGTCAGGCTGCGGAACCCGCTGAGCGGCGCCGAGTACGACTACAAGCTACCAGGCGGCGGCCGCGGCTTCACCAGACCCGCCTCGCTCATCAGCCTCTGGTCGTCCGGGCCGTACCTTCAGAACAACTCGGTCGGTCCATTCGACCCCAGCCCGTCGGTGGAAGCACGGATGCGCGTGTTCCAAGCGTCGATCGAGCAGATGCTCTGGCCTGAGCGTCGGCGCAACGACGAACTCTTCACGGCGCTGAACATCACCGGCGCTGGAGTGGGCTGGATTCAGCGAACGACGTCCGACAGCGTGATCACCGTGCCGAAGGGCTTCGTTCCGGACAACCTGCGCGGACTTCTCGGTATCGGCCAGCGGCTCTTCCCGATGTTCTTCCGCAACGGCGAGGTGGAGATTGGCCCCATCCCGAAGGGGACCCCCGTCAGCCTGTTCACCAGCATGGATCTCCTTGGCGCAGATCTCTCGTCTGCCGAGCGGCAGGAGCATTTGAAAAAGCTGGCGACGCTCCTGAAGCAGTTCAAGCGTGAGTTGAAGCGCGGCGGCGACATCTTCACCAACCGCCAGATCATGGACACCATGCTCTCGATGAGCAAATGTCCCGACCTCGTCATCAACAAAGGCCACTACTTCGGGACCAACCTCTTCACCGAAGAACCCGGGTTGAGCGACGACGACAAGCGCGACCTGATTGGGTTCCTCAAAACCTTGTAGAGGTTCGATGGACGACGCCGACTACATCGTTGTGGGCTCCGGCGCGGGCGGCGGCACCGTGGCCGCCCGCCTCGCCGAGAGCGGATTCAAAGTGCTCCTGCTCGAAGCAGGAGGCGATCCGAGGACGTCGATTGGCGACACGCCGCAGGCACCAGGAATCAACAGCCTGCCCGACGACTACGACGTGCCGGCGTTTCACGCGCTGGCCACGGAAAACAGCGGGCTGCGCTGGGATTTCTTCGTCCGCCACTACGCCGACCAGGCCCGTCAAGAGGCGGATCCGAAGTATCGGGAGACGGTCGACGGCAAGGTCGCCCGCGGCGTCCTGTACCCGCGTGCCGCCACCCTCGGCGGCTGCACCGCGCACAACGCCATGATCCTCATCTATCCGCACAACGCCGACTGGAACCAGATCGCCGATCTGACCGGCGACCCGACGTGGCGGGCGGAGAACATGCGGACGTACTTCGAACGGATCGAGCGCTGTGCCCATCGTGCTGACGAACGCGCGCTGCACGCGCTCGGTCAGAATCCGAGCCGGCACGGATGGTCCGGCTGGCTGCAGACCGAGAAGGCCGTTCCCGGCGCGGCGATCAGGAATCGTGATCTGCGCACGACGATTCTGGAATCCGCGAAGGCCATCCTGCAGAGTCCCGAGCTCGCGATCACCGACGCCGATCGTCGCGCGCGGCTCGACAGCCAGCTCGATCCCAACGACTGGCGGGTCGTCTCGGAGGACGCCATCGGCCTGCGGTACACGCCGCTGACCACGCGCGATCATCGCCGGGTCGGCTCACGTGAACGCGTCCTCGACGTGGTCAAGCAGCATCCCGACCGGCTGAAAGTCGTCCTGCACGCCCTTGCCACCCGCGTGCTCTTCGACGATCAGGGCCGGGCCATCGGCGTCGAGTATCGCAGCGGCGAACGATTGTACCGGGCCCACGCCCGTCCGAGCGCCGCGGCCGGCGACACACGGCGGGCCCTCGCCAAACGTGAGGTGATTCTGGCTGGCGGCGCCTTCAACACGCCTCAGCTCCTGATGCTGTCCGGCATCGGGCCGAAGGCACACCTCGAGTCCAAAGGTATCGAGGTCCGCGTGGACCTGCCCGGTGTGGGACAGAACCTGCAGGATCGCTATGAGGTCGCTGTCGTCAACCGCATGAACTTTCCGGCCTGGGAAGCACTCGAAGGCGCCACCTTCAGGAACGGCGATCGACAGTACAAGGACTGGGCGAATCGCGGAGACGGTGTCTACAAGACCAACGGCGCCGTTGTCTCCGTGATAGCGAGGTCGAGCCCGGCCGCGTTCTCCCCAGACCTCTTTCTCTACGCGCTCCTCGGGCGCTTCGAGGGGTACTTCCCCGGCTATTCGTCGCTCATCGCGCAGAACCCGAACTGTCTCTCCTGGGTCGTGTTGAAGGCGCACACGAACAACACGGCCGGACAAGTCAGCCTGCGGTCCGCGGATCCGCTTGAAGCGCCCGAGATCAACTTCCAGTACTTCGAGGAAGGCAATGACACCCGGGGCGAAGATCTCAAGGCGGTGGCCGCCGGCATCACCCTGGCGCGAAAGCTCGCGGCGGGACTGCGAAAAGAAGGGCTCATCGCCAAGGAAGACATTCCCGGTGACGACGTCACGGAGGCGCAGCTGCCGGACTTCGTGCGAAAGCAGGCGTGGGGCCACCACGCGTCGTGCACCTGCCGGATCGGATCGCGCGATGGCGGTGGCGTCGTCAGCACCGATTTCAAGGTTCACGGTGTCCAGGGCCTGCGCGTCGTCGACGCGTCGGTCTTTCCGCGCATTCCCGGCTTCTTCATCGTGAGCGCCGTCTACATGATTGCCGAGAAGGCGGCCGAGGTCATTGCCGCTGACGCTGCGAGGAACCCATGATGATCCGATCGCTCCCGGTGCCTGTCGTCGTCGTGTGCACGCTGGCTGTGTCAGGCTGCTCGCTCGCCACCGGCATCCGTGAGAACACGCAGGCCATCGAGAAGAGCTCGGCCACCATCACCACCAACACCGCGGCGGTGAGCGAGTCGACCAAGGGCACGGTCACGCTCATCCCCGCGTTGCAGGGTGTCGAGCGCCTCACCGGTCCGATGCAGGCGGTCGCCGGCCTCGACCCGACGATGCGCAGCGTCGCTGCCCTCAACGAGCCGATGACACGGGTGGCGGCGCTCGATCCGAGCATGCGCGCGCTGGCGGAGCTGCAGCAGCCGATGACCCGGCTCGTCGCCATCGGCCCGGGCCTGGACGCCGTCGCCGGACTTCAGGGACCGATGACGCGCGTCGCGGACATGCGCGGAAGTCTCGAAGCTGTGGCCTCGCTGCGCGGCTCGCTCGACGAGGTCTCGCAGCTCGAGCCACAGCTGGCCGCCGTCGCCAATCTCAAAACGGCCATGGAGCAACTGAGCGCGCTTCGAGCGCCGCTCGAGCAGGTCGGCTCGCTGACCGGGCCGATGTCGCGGCTGGTTGCGCTCGCCGGAATTCTCGAACGGCCGGTGCTCCTCGTGGTGATCGGGCTCGCGGCGCTGGCGGCGTGGGGGCTCGTGACGTTCTTCGCCGTGCGGTTCGCCATCCTCAGCACGCAACGCACGCCGTAGTCGCGGTCCAGTTTTCCGTTCGGGCGGACTTCCCGCATTCGGATTTTCGTTCACGAACGCATCAAGTCCGTCATCACCGCGACTAACGATCCAACAATTGAGATGCCGGCGCGATAAACGCTGTCGATGCGCTCGTTCGCCCGATTACGCGACGTCCGGCTGCGTATGGTCGCGAACGCCACCAGCGCCGGCCGACAAGGGAGGGTCCCATGCGACGATCCTTGTTGTCCTGGTTGTGTCTGCTTTTGTGTTCCGCTCTCCTGGTCGCGCAAGCGTCCCTGGGACAACTGCGCGGGATTGTGCGAGATCCCGCCGGCTTCGTGCTTCCGGGCGCTGAAGTCACGCTCTTGCTCGGGGGCGCGACGGTACAGCGAACGTTGTCTGACGGAAACGGCAAGTTTGCTTTCCGAGAATTGCAACCGGGGCGGTACACCATCGTCGTCCGCCTCGCCGGCTTCAGAACATTCAGCACGCAGGCGTTCGTCACGGGCGCTGTGACGCGTGATATCGAGACGGTCCTCTCTGCCGGCGGCGGCCTCGAGGAAAGCGTCACCGTCACCGGCAGCGCGCCGGTCGTCGATGGCCACGTGGTCGGGAGGGCCTTCAACACCGAGGCCTATGACAAGACCGACGACAACGGCTGGAGGAAGGCGGCGGCAAAGCCGCTATTGACCTTCTCCATCGACGTCGATACGGCGTCCTACGCCAACGTGCGGCGTTTCCTGAATCAGGGCCAACTGCCACCCAAAGACGCCGTCCGTATCGAGGAGCTCATCAACTACTTCTCGTACGATTATCCCGAACCGGACGGGAGGAACCCTTTCTCGCTGACAATGGCGATCGGCAACTGCCCGTGGAACCCGGCGCACCGGCTCGCGCTGATCGGGTTGCAGGGCCGCCACCTCGATCGCTCGCACACGCCGCCACGCAATCTCGTGTTTCTCGTCGACGTCTCTGGATCGATGATGGCGCCGCGCAAGTTGCCGCTCGTCAAGACCTCGCTGGCACTGCTCGCACGGAATCTCACTGAAGCGGATCGAATCGGGCTGGTCGTCTACGCCGGCGCCGCCGGTGTCGTCCTGCCGTCGGCGCCAGGCGGCGATCCGGCAGTGGTCCTCGACGCGCTCGCCCGCCTCGAGGCCGGCGGATCGACCAACGGGGCCCAAGGCATCGTGCGAGCCTACGCGATGGCGCGCGAGAACTTCATCAACGATGGCATCAACCGCGTCGTCCTGGCCACCGACGGGGATTTCAACGTCGGCGTGACGAACCAGGGCGATCTCATTCGCCTCATCGAAGAGCAACGGGAGAGCGGCGTCACGCTGTCGGTGTTGGGCTTCGGCATGGGGAATCTGAAAGACTCCACCATGGAGAAGCTCGCCGATCGCGGCAACGGCAACTACTCGTACATCGATTCCGTCGCCGAGGCGCAGAAGGTGCTGGTCGACGATGCGGCCGGGACCCTCGTCACGATCGCCAAGGACGTCAAGCTGCGGGTCGAGTTAACCCACGTGTGGTCGCTTCGTATCGTCTCGTCGGATACGAGAACCGGATACTCGAAGACCGCGACTTCAACGACGACGCGAAGGACGCCGGCGACATGGGCGCCGGCCACTCGGTCACCGCGTTGTACGAGCTGATCCTCGTGGGTCGTGGCGAAGAAAACGGGCCTGATGTCGACCCGTTGAAGTACCAGGAGGCACCAAGGCCATCGGCCGCTGCCCGCCGCGACGAGGCGATGACGGTGAAGGTCCGGTACAAGGCGCCTGATGGCGTCGTCAGCTCGCTGACCTCGGCGATTGTGCGGCGGGAAAGCGTGGAGC
>JBKPSC010000199.1:0-12314 GCA_046734915.1 Acidobacteriota bacterium
CGATTGGACCCCCGCGCGGGACGCGCTTCAACGTGCCGGTCGATGCAGGGTCGCAGTATCTGGTGAACTGCGGCGCGGTCGGTCAGCCGCGCGACGGCGATCCACGCGCCGCGTTTGGTGTGCTCGACACACGGGGTCGAATGCTGACCGTGATCCGCGTGCCATACGACGTCGCCTCCGCGCAGTCGAAGATCATTGCAGCAGGCTTGCCGGAGGTTCTCGCGCAGCGACTTGGAATGGGGCGATAGTCAAATCCCAAGCCCCACATCCCAAGTCCCAAACTCCAATCGGGCCGTCGTGCTCCGCGTCGGAGCCGCAGTTCGAGGAAAGGTCGCTGCATTTGGGTTTGGGATTTGGGATTTGGGTTTTGGGTTTTGGGATTTGATCAGCGCTCACCCAACGGAGGCATCCCAAACGCCACGTATGCCTTCAGCAGCCGCGACTCGGGAACCAGTTTGATCGCCTGATCGCGCAGCCAGCAGCCGACGGCAGTGCGGACCGATCCGACGCGAGCATTTCGACGCGCCACCTGTACGATGTTCTTCGTGCGCACGCTGCGAACCGTTTCGTAGCGCCTCAGTGCGCTCTCAATGTGGCGGCCACCTTCAGGGGGCCCTACAACCCCGGCTAACGCGACCGC
Source organism: Acidobacteriota bacterium (assembly GCA_046734915.1). Classification (GTDB taxonomy): domain Bacteria; phylum Acidobacteriota; class Vicinamibacteria; order Vicinamibacterales; family CAVVIG01; genus VFZL01. The sequence continues at coordinate 641 of JBKPSC010000199.1, forward strand.
ATCTTCGAGCGCCTGCGCTGCTCCCTGGCCCGCGTGCGGCAGCATCGGATGGGCGGCGTCACCCAACAGCGTGACCGGTCCGCGGCCCCATGTGTCGATTGGTTCTCGATCCAGCAGCTCGTCGAGCCGCGAGTCCTCGGGCCTGGTTGCCGCGATGACCGCGCGCAGGCGGTCGTCGAATTCGGTCGCGCAGCGATGCGCGATTGTCAGCGGATCGCGCTCATTCGCCACGAGACCGCCCGGAACGGACAGATACCAGTAGACGGCATCAGGGCTTGCCGGCGAGACGCCTGCCTCGGTTCCTCGTCCGAAGTACTGGCCGCCCGCCATGTCGGCCACGATCGGCCGCGGCAACCGCGCGACACCACGAACAGCCCACAGCCCGCTCGGACGTGGCGGCCCTTCGTCGGGATGTAACACTCGCCGCACCACCGACCCGACGCCGTCGGCGCCGATCAATACATCGCCCTCCGCGCTCTCGCCCTGCGCGAGCCGAACGATCACGCGCCCGTCGCGCACGTCGAATCCGATCACCGCACTCTCCAGTGAGAGCGACTCATGACCAACGGCCTCGAGCAATGCCCCATGCAGCACCGGCCGCAGTACGACGACGATCGGCTCCGGTAGCAGTCTGCGGACCGCGGTCATATCGAACGCGCGGAGCAAACGTCCTCCCCGGCTGCGAATCTCTCCTCTGGCGGGAATAGCGCCACCGGCGATCACGGCATCGGCCAGACCGATACTGCGCAGTGATGCCAGTGCATTCGGCGCGAGCAGCAGCGCGAAACCAAGCTCGCGTGGCGTTGGCGCGCGCTCGAAGATCCGTACACGCCAACCCGAACGGCGGAGCGCCACACCAGCCGCGAGGCCGCCGATGCCGGCGCCGACGATGAGGGCTGTGCGAAGGGGTCCCGGTAGACTCACAGGAATCAGGATTCAGGTATCTGGAATCAGGGCTGGGCCAGGAATCAGTTGAGAGGTGTCAGGCCTGCTTCCTCGCTCCTCTTTCCTGGCCCAGCCCTGAATCCTGATTACCGATTCCTGATCCCTTCGGGCCCTGGTGCTTCCGCAGTTGGGCGGCATATGCGTCCGCGGCCGCGCGCGATCCGAGGATCCAGCCGATGACGATGCCGATCAGGAGAACCGCGGGGATGAAGATGAAGTGCGACGCCGGCATCAGGGGCGCCCGCTTCTCTTGAGATCGGCCTCGAGGCGTTGGACCTCGCGGTGCACGGCACCGACCCGACGCGCAACAGAAACAACGTACAGGAACAGCGCGGCGAGTACGAACGCGTACGCCGCAATCAGAAGCCGGGCCGCGGGCAACTGCTCCTGTGGCGGAAGTTGATCGAGCGGGATGAATTCAGTCTGCTGTTCCTGCCTCGGTGCCTGCGATTCGCCCGGCGCGGCACCACCCTGCGCACAAGCCGGCGCGACAAGCGCAACGAAGAGAACCATCCCGACCAGAATGCTCCTGACCGTCTTCACTTCAGTCCTCGACAGAGAGATACAACGAATCGACGCGTGCCCGCTCTTCTTCCAGGTAGATGCGCATCTTGAGCAGCAGCACGAACAGCAGCAGGAACGCGACGAAGCAGAACCACAGCGCCATTCCCATGTCGACCGGTAGCGTCGGAACGACGCTCGTTGCCGGGTGGATGGTGCGCCAGTAGTTCACGGAGATGTAGACGAACGGCACGTTTGCCGCACCGAACAACGCGAGGCCTGCGGCAAGCTTGTCGGATCCAGGGCCACCGTACCGTCGAACCAGCAGGTATGCGACCGAGACCAGCCATCCCATCAGGCTCGCCGTCAACCGCACGTCCCACACCCACCATTGGCCCCATGCCTTGCGCGCCCAGAGCGGCCCGGTGACGAGCGTGATGATCCCGAACAGGACGGTCAGTTCCGCAGCGGCCCACGCCACGCGATCCTGATGCGGCGCTCCGCCGAACAGATATCGCGCGCTCGCGACGCCGCAGATCACCGCAGCCAGCAGGAACATCACTGCCGATGGCATGTGGTAGTAAAAGATCTTCTGCACCAGACCCATCGTCGACTCGTAGCGCACCGAGGCGATGAAGAGCGGCGACGCGACGAACATCAGGCCGCACAGAATCGCGGCCGGGGTGAACCACTTGGGCATAGCTCTTTTCGCTGTCGTTCACGCTTCTTGCTTCGGAGTTCTCTGTTCGTGTTCAAGTTCGGTGCTCGCTTCGCGGTTCATGTTCTTCGAACCTGAAAACGAACCGAGCACCAAGAACACAGAAGTGTGAACGGCGCTTCTCCTTCAATGCCTCACTAATCAGTCATCAACGGTTCGAACGTCCAGAGCGCGAGCGTGATGAAGACGACGTCGAACGAAAGCAGCAGCGCGACCCAGAACCGGACGATGCCGAGGTCGACCTCCGGCTGCAGCAGCGCGGCGGTTCCGCGCACTCCCGCAATCATCACAGGAACAGTGATCGGATACAACAGGACCGGCAGCAGCACATCGCGGCTGCGGGCGCGCACCAGCATCGCCGCGAACAGCGTCCCCACGGCCGAAAAGCCAATCGTCCCGGTGATCACCACCGCGAACAGCCAGAACGGGTGCACGAGCAGCGGCGCCTGGAACAGGAACGACACGAGCGGAATCAGGATCAGTTCCGTCAGGACCAGCAGCGCGACGATGCCGAGCAGCTTGCCAAGGTAGACCGCCGGTCGAGCCGTCGGCGCCAGCAGCAGCGCGCGAAGTGTCTCCGACTGCCGCTCACGCTCGAACGTCCGCCCAAGAGCGAGCGTCCCAGAAAAGGCGATGGCGATCCACAGAATGCCGGCCGCACCATCCTCGGGCGGCTTCCCTTCCTTGACGAGCGCGAAGGCGAACTGGAGCACGCACGACACGGCGAAAAACAGCGTCGTGTACGCGATCTCGCGGCTCCGCACCTCCACGGTGAGGTCCTTGCGCACGATCAGCCAGATCGCGTGGAGCACGCCCTAGGCTCCGCCCTTCCCCATGACCGCGCGGTACGTCGATCGCAGCGCTTCGGGTCGCGCGGCTGTGTGCGCCAGGCGACCGTCGCGGAGAAACACGGCGCGATCGAGCAACCCGTCCGCCAGATCGAGATCATGAGTCGCAACGATGATGATTGCGCCTGAATCGCGCAGCGCCTTTAATCGCTCCACCAGCGCTGCGGCAGACGCATCGTCCAGGCCGGTGAATGGCTCATCGAGCAGGGCGAGACGCGGATGGTGGATGAGTGCGCGCTCGAGCGCAACGCGCTGGCGCATGCCGCGCGAAAAGCTCCCCACCTGATCGTCGGCCCGGTCGGCGAGACCGGCGCGTTGCAGGGCGGCCAGCGCGGCGCCATTCGCATCGCGGATGTCGTACAGCCCGGCAAAGAACGCGAGGTTCTCACGCGCGGTCAGTTCCGGATACAGGAAAAGGTCGTGGCCCAGCACGCCAATCCGGCCGCGGAGCTGCGGCGCACGTTCGTCAGCGATCTCGACGTCGAGCGCACCAAAGCGAATGCGGCCGCTGGTCGGACGCATCAGCGTCGCCAGCAACGACAGCATCGTCGATTTGCCGGCGCCGTTGGGACCGAGCAAGCCGAGAATCTCGCCCCTACCGACTGTGAAGGAGATACGCGAGAGCGCTCGACGTCGCCCGAAATGGCGCGAGACGTCGTCGACGATGACGTCGTCGAAGTCGAGAGGCGTGTTCAATTCACGCGGCGATGCCCTCGCCGCCTCCGGGCGGTCCGGCTCCCGCTTCGTCCAGCTCGCCGTAGATGGCCTCGAGGTCCGACATCAATCGTTGCCGACGCGAGGAGTAGCGCTCGGCGTTGATCGTGCCCGCGCGCCGCTTCACCTCCAGCTGCTCCAGCTCACCGAGCAGGCTGTCGCGTCGTTGCTCGAGGGCCTTGCGCGCGCGTGTGTCGTTGCCGCGCGCGGCCACGATCAGCCAGACGCCGATCGCGATGATGGTTCCAGCCAGCGTCAGCGCCGCGATGCGAGGCACGCTGCTGTGGATTGGCAGACCCGAGAGATTGAGCGTGAGGGTCTGACCGGCCGCGAGCGCTGAACCGTTGCCGACCAGAAATACCGTTCCGTCGTCAGTCGGCAGGTCTCTGGTCGTTTGGAATTGCGGCGACGTCATCCGCATGTCCCCGGCCTTCTGCACGCCGACCGTCACCTGCTCCATCGCGACGGGGAACTTCTGCGCGACGGCGATGTCCTGGCTGTCGTAACGCAGCTGATATCCCACCTGGACCGGCGTGGTCCCGGGCGCGAAGGGTCCCAGCACCGTCACCCGATTGCCGCTGACCTTCACGTTGGGCGACGACCCTTCGAGCGCCGACGCGCCGCCGGCGCCTCGCGGCAGGTCGAAGACGAGCGGTCCGCCGATGTCGACGCGGCTACGCGCGTTGTTGATCACGTCCAGCACGTAATAGACCTGCAGGTTGTCGTTCTGGAATTGCATCAGGATCCGCGAGTTTCCGCCGATGACGACGACGCCTTTGGTGGGCGGTGCGGCAAGCTCCTTCGCTTCTTCTGCCTTCTTGCGTTCCGCCGCCTGCGCGAGCCCGGCAACAAGGATGACGCGCAATCCCCCGGCCGCAGGCACGGTAAACGGATCGGAGACGAGCGACTCGCCACTGACCGTTACTTCCGCGCGTCCTTGTTCCCCTCGAGGCAGATTGTCGAACAGTGCGCGACCCTGATCGTCGGTCGTCGCTGTCTTCGTCGTGCTGCCGATCGTGACCGTCACCTGCTGGCCGCTGACGTTGTTCCCAAGCGACTCGCGTACGACGCGAACCGTCACGGTTCCGGCCGGCAGTTCAGCCGCGGGAATCGCCTTGCCGTGGATCTGGGAAGGGTCTGGCATCTGTTGGGCGTACGCCGGGACAAATCCCAAAACCCAAAACCCAAATCCCAAAACCCAAAAAGAGGCCCTCACGCCCCGGCCTCCAATCGTCCACCACAGTTCTTGCAGAACCGCGCGTCCCGATCGTTCTCGGTGCCGCACGAAGAACAGGCCTGTGTCCGCGGGCTCGCGACGGTCGCCTCGTGCTTCGTCGACGCTCCGGCTTTCGAATCGCGGGACACCCCGACGCGCTTCTCGATCTCCTTCTCGATCTGCTCGCGATAGCCGGTCTTGGCGTCGAGTTGCCGGATCAATCGCGCGGCACGAGCCCGAAGTCGCGCGCTCATGTCGATGAAATCTTTCTCCGACACCTTGCCCATCGCGCGGTCGAACTCGAGCTCCTTGATCGATCGGAGGACCAGCGCCTTCTCCCGTTCGAGCACCGCGCGCGAACGGCCGCCGAGCAACTGGGGCGCATCGGCGCTCAAGAGTCCGAAGAGCGGCCCGAACGTTCGCAGCGCGGCGACACCGAGGGCCGCGGCGGCAAAGATCGTGAGGCTGAGGAGAATGACAGCGGCGGGCGACTGGCCTTTCGAGAAGAAGACGACGATGGTCGCACCGATCAGCCCGGCGAGCGTGAACAGTTGCCAGGGCTGAAGCTCCGACGACTCGCGGTCGCGCACGGCGACGCGCGGTGCCTCAGTCGAGGTTTCGGAGCTCATCGTCCAGGCGGGCGTCGACCTCGGGATCCATCGTGATGTCGGTGCCGGCTGCGGCAGCGGCCGGTCGCGAGGACCATTTCCGCGCGGCGACGACGACGAAAAACAGCGCGCCGACGCCGACGACGTACGGCAGCGCCCAGGCGAGACGGTTGAACCCGGTATCGGGCGGCTCCGAGAGCACGCGATAATCGCCGAACTTGGCGACGTAGAAGTCGAGGATCTGTTTCTTGTTCTTGCCTTGCTTGACGAGCATGGCAATCTCGTCGCGCATCGACGCGGCGTAGGCGCACTCGCACTCGCCGGCCAGCTTGCGGACGCATCCCGCGTCGCCGCACATGCACATCAGCGCCTTGCCCACGTCGCGCTCCTGCGGCGTGCGCGACTTCACGCTGGCGGCGCTGTCGGGCGTCACGACGTGCTTGTGCTCTTCCTCCTGCGCGCGGGCCAGTCCGGGCCAGAGCACGAGTGCGAGGAGGAGCATGCCTGTCGTTACGGCATTTGCTGGCACCCGCGCAGTCGCGAACGCGAACACCGCCTCCGGCAACAGTGCGATGAAGGTGCCGAGGGCCAGGATTCCGAAGCCGAACCAGGTCCAGTTGATCAGCGGATTGACGAAAATCTCGACGTTGATCGACTGCGACGCCACGTCATAGTTCGGCATCACGATGTAGACGTCTTCGGCGAATGCCCGACGGATCGCGACTTCGGACGTGGGCTCGCCTTCGTGATTCTTGAAGTACCACCGCGCGGGATACATCTTCTGCAGCACTTTGCCGTCGCGCAGCAGCGTGACGTTACCCGTGATCATCTGCTTCTGACCGTCGTCGGTGACCTTCAGCGCGTCGTGCCTGACGGTGAAGCCGCCGACAGTGACCTGCTGTCCTGGCTTCAGCAGCGCCGATTCTTCCTGCTTGAAGCCCTCGCCGGCGAAACCGAGGAAGATGAAGACGATGCCTATGTGAACGATGTAGCCGCCGTATCGGCGCTTGTTCCGTCCGACGAGGCCCACGAGTGCGGTGAACAGATCCGTTCCCGTCGTTGTCTGGCGGACTTTCGCGCCGCGCCAGAACTCCTGCAGGATCGTTCCTGTCACGAATCCGGAAAACGCGAAGCAGAGGCCCGACGACCATACGCGAACACCGAGCGCTACGACGCTGCCTCCGACGGCAAGACCCAGCAGCGTCGGAACGAGGAACGAATCGCGAAGGTTCGCGAGCGTCGACTTCCGCCAGGCCAGAAGCGGTCCGATCCCGGTCAGCACCAGCAGGGCGAGACCGATTGGCGTCATCCATCGGTTGAAGAACGGCGGTCCAACGGTCAGCCGATCGCCCGTCACCGCCTCGCTGAGCGTCGGGAACATCGTCGCGAACAGGATGAACAGCGCCGCGAAGAGAAGGATCCAGTTGTTGGCGAGGAAAGCGGCTTCGCGCGACATCCACGAGTCCAGCTCGTTGCGTGCGCGCAGGAGCGGCAGCCGGTAGATCAGGTAGCCGAAGCTCACGACCAGGATCGTCACCATGAAGATGGTGAACATCCGCGCCAGCGCGGGATCGTCGCCGAACGCGTGCACCGACTGTACGACGCCGGAGCGCGTCATGAACGTTCCGAAGATCGTGAGGAAGAAGGTCGTGATGACGAGCGTCATGTTCCAGACGCGCAGCATGCCGCGCCGTTCCTGCACCATCACCGAGTGGAGAAACGCAGTCGCAGTGAACCACGGCAACAGACCGGCGTTCTCCACCGGATCCCAACCCCAGAATCCGCCCCAGCCCAGCTCCTCGTAGGCCCAGAGCATGCCGAGCATCAGGCCGAGCGACTGGAACAGCCACGCGAACATCGTCCAGCGGCGGACGGCGCGCAGCCACGAATCATCGAGATACCCCGTGATCAACGCCGCCATGCCGAACGCGTACGGGATCGTCAGGCCGGTGAATCCCAGATACAGCATCGGCGGGTGGATCGCCATGTAGTAGTTCTGCAGCAGCGGGCTCAGTCCGCGTCCCTCGACCGGACGTTCCGTCAGGTACGTCTGGAACGGGTTGTTGTGCACCACCATGAGGAAGAGAAAGAACATCTCCACGACAGCGATGGTGGCGACGACATACGGGATCAGCTCGCGATGGCGCTCGCGATTGATGTACACGGCGGTGCTGCCGAAGATCGACAGCAGCGTCACCCAGAACATGATCGATCCGTCGAGGCCACCCCAGTACGACGTGAGCTTGTAAAAGAGCGGTTGGACGGAGTCGGACGTCAGGTGGACGTACCTGATCGAATAGTCGCCGACGACGAAGGCGTAAACGATCAGCGCGGAGGTGACCGCCATGATCGCGGCCAGCAGGTAAAAGGCGCCGACGCCGCTTTCGACGAGCGCGCGCGAACGTCTGCGCGCTCCTGCCACGGAAATCGCCGCCGCGTAGGCGCCGACGACAAAGGCCGCCAGCAGCAGGTAGTAGCCGAGCGACGCCATCGCGTTACTCGGCTCCGGCGGCTCCGCCGGTTTGTGGAGAGTACTTCGACGGGCACTTCGCGATCACGCCGTCTGGCGCGACCTGGAACGTGCCGTCTGGCGAGAGCGTGCCTTTGAGCACGACCTCTGCGTCTTCCTTGAATGTGTCGGGCACGATGCCCGAGTAGTACGCGCGAATGACCTTGCCGTTGCTCTCGACGTTGAACTGATACACGAGGGCGTCGCGCTTACGACCGATCTGATGCGCGAATCCGTGGAGCTGAAGCTTCTTGCCCTGCCACTGTTGCGGGCTGGCCAAGACCTCATCCACGTGCTTGTAGTACTCGGCGCTTTCACCGAGGGAGGTGTACAGGAGGCCTCCAAAGGCAAGCGCCAGAACCGTGCCCGTGATCCCGAGCTTCGCTGCTTTGTGACTCATAATGAAGGACTTCTTGGAGAGACGACAGGGTCAGAATAGCCCGCCTACAGGTCGGGGTCAACCGGAACGGGTCGGGCGATGACCGCCCGCTCCGGTTGGGTAGCTAGGTTGCTAAGCATAGCTACTCAACAACCTATCCGGTCACGCCGCCCGTCGCGTTGACAACGAGCTCGGTGCGTTCATGTTCGCGCCCTCGTCCACGCCAATGGCCAGCCGGTCGACGAGCTCGCCACCGAGCCAGCCCGTGACGAGTGCGAGCCCCAGACCAACAAAGGCCAGGAGAAACGCCAGCATCGATGGCGCTCGCGGGTTCGGCATCCGCATGTACCAGCTCGAGGCGTACAGCAGGACCACGATGACGTTCCCCACGCCGTGAATGGCGCCAATCCGTTTGGCACGAGTGCCAGACGGTATGGCCAACCAATCGACGAGGCCGAACGGTGCCGCCAGCAACCCTGTCACGACTCCGGCCGCAATCATCCAGTAGGAGATCTCGGACCAGTAGCCGTTGCCAGTGAATGCGAGGTTCACGATGTCGAAGATCACGGCCATACCGAGGAGGCCGAGCGGAAACACGATCAGCATCGGGTGAACGGGATGGCCGAACAGCTTCACTCTGCTTTCCATCTTCTGCTCCTTCCCGCCTTCGCCGCGCGGCTACGGCAGGCAAGCCTCGAAGCTTTCGGTTGCAAATGCAGTTACGTCATCGGCCGTGGGAGCTGAGCATTTCGCACACAAGAGCGACGGGCAGCCCGACCACGTTCGAGTACGAGCCGTCTATACGCGTCACGAATCTCGAGGCGAGACCCTGAATCGCGTATGCCCCGGCCTTATCCATGGGCTCACCTGATGCGACGTACCAGTCAATCTGGTCGCTCGTCAGCGGAACGAATTCGACGGATGTGCGAGCAAGGCGCACGTCGCATCTGCCGTGTGCGGCGCCAGTGTCGTGTCCCGCTGCAGCCGGGCCGATCACACAGATGCCGGACAGCACCTCGTGCGTGCGACCACTCAGCAGCCGGAGCATCCGTCCCGCGTCAGCGGCATCGCGCGGTTTGCCGAGAATCTGCCCGTCGATGACAACGGTCGTATCTGCGGCGAGGATGATGCGATCCGGGAAGCGCGACGCCATCGTGCGCGCTTTGGCCTCCGCCACTCGCAAGACGTATCCGTCCGGCGCTTCCTCCTCGTGCACGTCTTCATCGACGTGCGCGGGATGGATGTCGAATGCGATCCCTGCCGACCGCAGGAGCTCCGCCCGTCGGGGGGAAGCGGAGGCGAGGATCAGAGTTGGAAAATTTTCAATCTTCAATTTGAGGATTGGAGGATTGATTTGCCGATTTGTTCATTTGCAGATCTGAGCAAGTGCATTGATTCATTTGGAGATTTGCTTATCCTGCTCATCGGCAACGTCGTTGCTCGTCGTCTACACCATGAGCAAAGCCGATGATCTCCAGACACGCACCGAAGCGTTCGCCGACCTCTCGATCCAGTTCGTTCAAGGACTGCCGAACACGCCAGTTGCGCAACGAATGGGAAACCAGTACCTCGATGCAGCAACTTCAGTTGCAGCGAACTACCGCGCCGCGCGCCGCGGACGATCGTACGCGGAATTTACCGCGAAGCTGGGAATCGTCCTTGAGGAGGCGGATGAATCCGTCTTCTGGTTGAAGCGCCTCAAGAACGCAAGTATCGCCAGCATCGTTGCGATGGATCCACTCTTGTCCGAAGCCGAGGAGCTTACGCGGATCTTCTCCGCATCGGCACGGACAGCGCGACGCCGCAAACGCGGTCGCGGCTGAGTGTCTGAGACGCTCGCGATACTCAAATGAGCAAATGAACTTGAGCCAACATTCAAATGTTCAAACGCCCAAATCAATCCTCAATCCTCATATCCTCAAATTTGAAAATTCAAGGTTGAAGGTTTAGGGTGATTGGATGATTCCCGTGTCGCAGTTCATGCCTTCCGCCGTCGCCGAGATCCTGCGCAAGGCACCGTTGACGCCAGAGAAGGTCGCGTTCGCATGGCGGACTGCGGTTGGCGCCGCTGTTGACAAGGCGACCGAAGCGGCGCTGCGCGGAGACGTGCTGCACGTGCGCGTGAATGACGCGTCCTGGCAGCGCGAAGTGGAGCGTTCCGCCGCGTTGATTCGGGCGCGACTGGACACGCTCCTCGGAACCGGCGTCGTGCGCTACATCGAGGTCACTTCCCAGCCGACGCGCCCGTCGGCAGGTGGATGAAGTAGCGCGCGTTCGCATCGCTCGCCACGATCCGCACGAAATCGCCTTCCTTCAATCGCTCCACGCGTGCGCGACCGCCGCTTGTTCCCGACGTGCCGACCACGCCGGTCTCGTTCAAGGGAAACATCTCGGCGATCTCGGTCGCAACGACTTTGCCGTTCAACAGGAAATCGACGGTGCGTTGCGTCTCCGATGGCGTCCCTTCCGGCGTCATCGGCTTTTCGTCGTTGACGACGACTTCGTAGGTGCCCGGTGCGAGCTGGTGACCGCCCGCCATGACCGGTTCCGTGATGCGCACCATCACGTCGACCGGGTGCGCCTTCCCCGCCACTTTGTGGTGCGCCCATGCCGGAGTGGCGACGCTGACCAAGAACAGACTGAGCAGCAGGTGCCGGATCATGTGAACCTCCCAGCCTTATTGGGTGGCAAAGGCGATGCCCGAGTAACGTCGGGAGCGCGTCTAAACAGCAAGACGCGTGTTACACGTTCATGTAGCGCGGGTCCTGCTTGGACCCGCCCCGACCATACAATCCAACCATGCCTGAACCTGTCATCGTCTCGGCAGTTCGTACCGCGACCGGAAAATTCCTTGGCGGGCTGAAAGACTTTTCCGCCACCGACCTCGGCGCGATCGTCGTACGTGAGGCCGTCCGTCGCGCCGCCATCGATCCGAACAGTGTCCAGGAATGCCTCATGGGCAACGTCATCTCCGCTGGTCTGGGTCAAGCGCCGGCGCGGCAGGCAGCGCTCCGCGGTGGCCTCTCCGATCAGGTATCGGCGACGACGATCAACAAGGTCTGCGGTTCGGGATTGAAGGCCGTGATGCTCGCCGCACAAGGAATCGAGACGGGCGATATCGACGTGGCCGTCGCCGGCGGGATGGAGTCGATGAGCAACGCGCCGTATCTCCTCGCGCGCGTGCGTGAAGGGCTGCGCATGGGCAACGGCCAGGTGATCGACTCGATGATCAGCGA
>JBKPSC010000200.1:0-22855 GCA_046734915.1 Acidobacteriota bacterium
GGTGGTCGTCGCCGCCGACTCCCGGCACGTGGCGGTCCACGATCCGGCCTGGGGTCCGTCGCGCCGCTATGACACACCCGACTTCATGAACGCCTGGAAGCCTTCCGGGTACTGGGCGTTGCTCGTCACTCCGCGCGACCCACCGACCGTGAGCCCGCCGCCGACTTCTGTGTCTTCCGCGCACACACCCACCGCATGTGATGCGGCGGTGGAGGACGCCGTGGCGACAGTTCGAGTCAAGGGCTTGGAAGCCGCCGACGCGGTGTTCGACGCCGTTCGAGCGCGCTGCCCGGAATCGTCACGGCCCTTGAGCGAGATGGCCGGCATCCGCCTCGCGCAGCGCCGGTTCGACCAGGCGGCGACGCTGGCGCGCCAGGCGTTGGCCATCGACCGATCGGACGTTTACGCCTGGGACGTGCTGGGCTCGAGCCTCTTTGTTCAAGACGACATCCGCGGCGCTATCGAGGCCTGGAACGCGATTCAACGGCCGCGGCTCGATTCAGTCTCGATCGACGGACTCGCACGGCTGCGCTATGCGACGCTGGCGACATCGCTGCCGCTCGAGACCAACCGCGTTCTGACCGCTGACGGCTTCGCCCTGGCGGCACGACGCCTCGATGAACATCCGGCGTTCGTGACCACACGCCTGGGACTGATGCCGGATGATGACGGTTGGGCAGTAGCGCGCGTGGCGGTGGTCGAACGCGCCGCGGTGCCAAGCGGCTGGGCACAGTGGTCCGTCGCCGCGACGGCCGCCCTGGTCAATCGCGAAATCCGCGCCGACCTCCCCGGCTGGACAGGACAGGGCGATGTATGGAGCGCGCGCTGGCGGTGGTGGCGGAACCGACCGGCGTTCGGACTGGCGCTGACCACGCCGACAGCGCCACGGCTGGGAGGCGTGTGGACGGTCGAAGGCGATTGGCAGTCTCAACAGTACGCGACGATCACGTCACCGGCATCCATTCGCGAACGACGCACGCGCGGCGGCGTCACCCGCAGTGACTGGGCCACACCGAATCTGCGATACGAGTTTTCGGGCGGACTCTATGTCTGGAACGGCGCCCGCCGCGCGATTCAGACCGGCATCGGCCTCGACCGTCGTCTTGCCAGCGACCGGATCGCCATCGAAGGGTCGGCCAAGCACTGGTGGGGCCTGAACGGCGCACCTGACTTCCGCGCGGTCGACTCGCGAGTCACCTTCCGATCGTCGGTCGAAGATCGCGGCCTCGCGATGCTGGCCGGCGCCGGCGGCGCCGCTGTCAGCACGTATGCGCCGCCGTCGGAGTGGCCCAGCGCCGGAGACGTCGGCGAACGCTCGCCGCTGCTGCGTGCCCATCCGCTCACGACCGACGGCATCGTCGATGGGAAAGGCTTTGGCCGCAAGTTGCTGTTCGCCTCGTTCGAGCCACGACGATGGCTCGAGACTCCGGGCTTCGTGCGGCTTGGGATCGCCGCCTTCGTCGACGTCGCACGCGCCTGGGACCGTGTGGATTCAGACACGCGTGGCTCGCTCGTCATCGATGCCGGAGCCGGCATCAGAATCCGGTTGCCTGGTAAGCGGGCGATGCTGCGTGTCGACTACGGCCACGGCTTCCGCGATTCGGCGGACGCGTTGACCTTTGGCTGGCAGCGCTGAGGCGAGGAGGGGCCGCAGTTGATGCCGGCTCAATCGACGCCGAAGATGAGCAAGTACGCGGTGTAGAGCAGCATCACGATCGGGAAGACCGACCAGCAGAACGCATGCAGCCACTCGCGGCGCTCGAGTTCGGAAGTCGCCGCCGATCCCGTCCAGCGCACGCAAAGCAGGGCCAGCATCTCGAGCACGATCGCCGCGACGGTGCCCGTGAGCAGCGTCGCCATCCCGTAGTCAGGCGGCGGCACATCGTGCCGGCGGACGTGCTGCCGGACTTCAGCCAGCCAGAGCCAGCCCACTGTGACCGTCCACCCCACCGCGAGCAGGTGCAGCGACTTCACGAAGATGCGGATCTGGGAGTGGCGGTGGCTCATGCAGAAGGGCGGTTAATCGGAGGGTGAGGGACTTGGCGCAGCCCCGAAGTCTACACGCGATTTCAGGGTTTGGCCATGTCGCCATCGTCGGTCTCTGTCCCGAAATGGCGCGGCGAACACGCCGTTTGCGCCGTTTCAGAACAAGATTCGACGCCGATGGGACTGGTTGATGTGTCGGTCCGCGCGACCGCGTGTCATTGCGACCGTCGAGCTCACGGCAGAGGGCTTGCGATAGGACGGGGTGCACACATGACCGCGCGAACGCTCCTCTGGCTGGTGACCGTAACGGGTCTGCTCCTGATCGTCGATGCCGCTGTCCCCCAAGCTGGCGCCGTCGCACTTGCAGCCTGGTTCGCTCACGCGCCCGGGAAAGCGCGGACAGGAGGTTCACGACGTCGACGGGTTCAAGCCTCACTGGCTCCGTGAGTCGAGAACACGGCCGACGTCGTGAACCTGTGAACCCGTGAACCGGTGAACCTGTGAACCTCTGATACATGAACTGTGATCCAGTCGTTCACAGGTTCACGGGTTCACTCGTTCCCCTCTCGCGTCCAGTCGGATGAACGTCTCCACGAGATCCCGATCGCGCCAGCCCCGCTCGACTTCAGCCAGCAGCATCGCGTCGGCTTGATCCACCGGCAGCGCCTCCTTGTAGGGCCGCGGCGTGGTCAGCGCGTCGAACACGTCGACCACTCCCATGATCTGGGCGAGGAGCGGCACCGCGCCGCCCCTCAGAGCGTCAGGATAACCACTGCCGTCCTGTCGCTCGTGATGATGCCGCACGATCGGGCGCACGCGGCGCAGCGAGCGCAGCTCGCCGCAGAGTCGATCGCCGATGACCGTGTGCTCCTTCATCAGCGAGTACTCTGCGACCGTCAGCGGACCGGGCTTCATGAGGATGTTGTCCGGAATGCCGACTTTTCCGATGTCATGCAGGAACCCGCCCAGGCGCAGCGCGGCGATCTCGGGTGTCTCGAGGCCGATCGCCGTACCGAGCGCCGCCGCGTATCCGGCCAATCGCTGGCAGTGGCCGTCGGTCGTGCCGTCGCGCGCTTCGATGGTCAGCGCGAGGCTCAAGATGACCGACTCGGCGGAATCCAGTTCGTCGGTGTAGTGCTTGATGCGCAGCAGCGAGCGGACGCGGGCGCGAAGCTCGGGCTCGCTGAACGGCTTCGAGATGAAGTCGTCGGCCCCGACCTCGAGACCTTTGATGCGGCTGTTGGTGTCGGCCAGCGCCGTGACGAGCACGACCGGTATGAGCCGCGTCGCCGGATTGTCCTTGATGCGCCGGCAGGCTTCGAAGCCATCGAGCCGCGGCATGAGGACATCCATCAGCACGACGTCGGGATGATCCGCGGCGATCGCGTCGAGAGCGGCTTGACCGTCATGCGCGATTCGCAGCCGATATCCATCGCGGCTGAGCAGGCGCTCCATGAGCCGGCCGTTCGCTTCGAGATCATCCACAACGAGTACGCTGCTAGTACGGTCTGCGGCGACACGCAGATGCTCGGCAACCGACAGCGGCGTCCTCAAGGCCACAACTCTTTCATCGGCAACAGATTCGCCTCGTCCAATCAGGGCGAGCGACGATTCTATCCGATGACGTAAATGCTTTGGGATGAGCGGGTTAATGATGAGTTAGCCTACGAAGGCGCAGCTGACCGGCAAAAAAATGGGGCCCGCCCAGATCAGATCTGAGCGAGCCCCTGAGGATGTTGCGCTCGGCTCGGTCTACGCGCCTGCGGTGTTCGACCGGCCGGCCGGGAGGATCTCCTTGAAGGCGGTCATGAACCGGGCCATCTCCTCTTCGGTGCCGACGGACACGCGCATGTGCTGGGTCATGGGCGGGAACGGACGGCCCACGGCCACGCCCTTCTTGCGGAATTCCTCGATGACCGGCTGAACCTCGCGGCGGATGGCGACCATGAAGAAGTTCGTCTCGGTCGGCAGCACCTCGTAGCCGAGCGTCTTGATGTCCGCGATCGCCTTGTTGCGGTTCTTCAGCGTCTGGTCCAGCACCTTCTTCTGGCCGGCAGTGTCCGACAGACCGGCCACCGCGCCCCACTTCACGATGGCGTTGATGCTGGCCATTGAGTACGGTTTCATCTTCGCGACGAGCGCCGGCGGCGCAATCGCGTAGCCGAGCCGCATCGCGGCGATACCGAAGATCTTCGAGAAGGTCCGCGCGATGACCACCGGCCGCCCCTCGATCACGTACTGCGCCGACGGCCCGTAGTTCGGATCCTGCACGAAGTGGTGATACGCCTCGTCGATCATCACCGGCATGTCCTTCGGGATGCCGTCGAGCAGCTGCTTCACTTCAGCCTTGCTGACGATCATGCCGGTCGGGTTGTTCGGGTTGCAGAGATAGATGAACCCGACTTCAGCCGCGTGCTTGTTCGCCGCCTCGATGAACGCGGGAATGCTCTGCGAGTAGTCCTTGTTCAACGGCAGTTTGATCGCCTCGGCCTTGATCTGGCTGGCGCGCTGGTAGACCGTGCTGTAGGTCGGCTCGACGCCGAGCACTTTCTTCTTGCCGTTGTCGAGGAAGGCCAGCGCCATCACATCGAGAATCTCACCGGAGCCGGCGCCGAGGAGGATGTTCTCGGGCTTGACGTTGTGATGCTGCGCGATGGCCTCGACGAGACCGCCGTCGGGATAGCCGTATCGATTCGAGTACTTCCAGGCGTAGTTCATCGCGTCCATCACGGACGGCAACGGACCCCACGGGTTCTCGTTGCTCGACAACTTCGCCAGCGGATCGTATTCGGCGACGCGATTGCGCGCCGCGGCCGTCAGGATCGACGTGATGTCGGTCGCGGCCTTTTTGGTGGCCTGCACGGCCTGCGCAAAGAGGTTGTCGGGACGCAAACCTGCGTAGCCGATGACACCGGCAAGTCCACTCACAAAGCCGCGGCGGCTGACATGCATAACGCCTCCGTATTGACGTGTTACCGACGGCGCCCGGGGAGGGGCCGCCGCTCGAAATCGGGCCTCCGACGA
The DNA here is from genome assembly GCA_046734915.1 of Acidobacteriota bacterium. GTDB lineage: Bacteria > Acidobacteriota > Vicinamibacteria > Vicinamibacterales > CAVVIG01 > VFZL01. Next base: position 5,011 of record JBKPSC010000200.1, read on the forward strand.
GGAGTCCGGCCATTCTACGCCTTAGGAGGCCGGTTTCCGCGACCAATTTGGTGCGGCCTGTGGCCCGGGGGCAAAGGCGTAAGAAGACCGTCAAATCGAGGTCGGCAGAGCCTGGCGGAGGATCCTCAGCCAATTGCCATGCGCGATGGCCGCGACGTCCTCGTCCGTAAAGCCTCTATCGGCCAGCGCGGCCAGGATCCGCTGCAGATCGCTCACTGTGTCGATGCCAACGGGCGTGGCCTCGGCGCCGAACCCGCCGTCCAGGTCTGACCCCAAGGCCACATGCCGGGCGCTACCGTCGAGCGTGCAGATGTGGTCAATCGCCTGCACGATGGTGTCGAGGTTCGCCGCGTCCTTGGCCGAACCCGCGCTGCGCCAGCCCGGTATGAGGAACGCGTTGTACGGCAAGTGACCGATGACGCCGCCTCGTGCGACGAGCGCCCGAATCATCTCGTCGGTCAGGTGCCGATCGCCCTCGACGAAGCGTCGCGGGTTGGAGTGGCTAGCGATTACCGGCCCACGATACCGATTGAGCGCCTCGAAAAACGACGCCTCGGCCATGTGGCTCGTGTCGAGGATCATGCCTCTGGCCGCCATTGTGTCGATCAGGGCCCGACCTTGCGCCGTCAGCGGACCCGGCTCCGACGTGCCCCCGCAGTAGCGAGACGCCATCCATGCCGGGCCGACGATGCGAAGCCCGGCGGCGTACCACTCATCGAGCTCCTCGGGCTCGCGGATGGCGTCGGCGTTCTCCATCAACAACACCAACCCGATTTGGCGTTCGCGGTCGCCTTCCCATGTCGCCAGGACCGCCTCGAGATCGCTCGATTGGCGGATCAGACGGAACGGACCGTTCGCGCTCAACGTACGGTACGTCTCGAGATGCCGCTGTCCTATCGCATAAGCCTCGTCCGGCGTCACGTACTTCGTGCACGACCGGCTGCTGAAATTCGACCGCGCCGGCTCGACGAAGATGGTCGCGAAAATGACCGCCACGCGGCCAGCGATCCAATTCGGCAGCCCGAGCATCGCCTTCCCGAGGCGTTCGTGCGGATGTGGATGTGCCGCTTCGTGCGCGCGCGTCTCGTGCGCCGAGCGACGGTAGTCGCGTCCGCCACAGATGATGTTGAATGCGATGTCCTCGTGCCCGTCGATGATGAAATGAGGCCCCGACGGTGTCATGGCTGGGCGGCGACGGCGGTCGTGAGCACGTTCGACATTGTAAGATGCGGCAGCCGTACGCATGATGCCAGCGCCAACCCCGAATGGCCAATCCGCGCGCTACGTGATCGTTCCGGCGTTCTTCCTGTCCACGCTGCTGCTCCGCATCTGGGGCGTCTCGACGTGGTTTTGGCTTCTCGGCGATCAGATTCGCGACTGGGCGATCGCGCTGGGTCCGTTCTCGCAGCTGCCGCTCGTCGGACCGGCCACGCATGTGTCGGGTTACACGGTCGGCCCCGCCTTCTACTGGATTCTCTGGCTGATCCGCGTCGTCGTCGGACCGTGGTTCGACAACCTGCCACATGCCGGCGGCATCGGGCAGGCCATCGTGCAGTCGGGTGCCGACGCGTTGCTCCTGGTCGCCATCTGGCAGCGGACACGATCGCTGTTGATTGCGCTCGTGACGATGGTGTTGGTCACGACGAGCGCGTACGATCTTGCGCTCGCGCCGCTCGTCTGGAACCCGGTGATGGGATCGACCATCGCCAAGATTGCGCTGGCCTTGGTGCTGCTCGACTGGGATCGGGGATCGGCGTGGCGCGTCGCGGCGACCGCCGCGGTCGCCTGGATCGCCGTCCATGCGTATACCGGAGCCATCTTCGTCGCCGTCAGCGTTTTCGTTGCGCTGCTGTTGGATCCGGTGCTGTCGCGGAATTGGCGTGCGGCGGGACGGCAAGCCGCGCTCGTCGCGCTGGCGGTCCTGCTGCTCCAGATTCCGTACGCGGCGCATCAGGTTCTGAATCGATTCAGCGACCGCTCGATGGGCGCCGTCACCGACAGCGTCACCCGCATTCTCACCGGACAGGCGGCCCCGGAGGTCTCGAAGAGCATCGCCGGCCTGACCGATGCGGTGACGTTCATTCAGATCGCACCCTGGCATGCGCCGTTGGTTCTCTGGGTCCTCGTCGCCTGCGGCCTCTCAGTCGGCGCGGCCTACCGCCGCGATCCGCGACTCCTCTGCATGACGCTGATGCCACCGCTCATGGCGGTCGCCGGCTACGCCTTCTTTCTCGCCGGACTCGACAACTATTACTACTTGTCGCTGATGCCGCCCGTCGTCCTGACCGTCGTTCTGGCGCTGACTCTTCCCGGTGTCGCGCCCGCCGACCGGTGGACGAGACCCGCCGCAGCAGTCCTCCTCGCCATAACGCTCGTGCTCGTGCCCAGCCGCGTGCGGTTCGCGAGCAAGCTGCACCGGATGCCGGAGTATGCCGCCATCGTCACCGCGTCACGAGCCATGGTGAACCGGCATCAGCCGCTCCGAGGCGTCGAGACCTCGTTCCCGTTGGAACCGACGAGCGATCCGGCGTTCGTGTATCGGATTCTTGGCGGGCCGATCGATCCCGCGTCCGAGTGGATCGGGGTCATCGAGGCGGACGGTGGCGTCAGGTACCGGCGGGCCGACGGGTCGTGAGCTGGGGCCGTCGCCTGTTGCCCGTCGTGCTTTTGCTGGCGCTGGCGCTGCGGCTCTGGGGCATCGGATTCGGCTTGCCGTTCGCCTATGCCCGGCCTGATGAGACCGAGATCGCCGGGCCGGCGGTCGGATTTCTGAGCGGCGATCTCCGCCCGCCGTTCTTTCAGTGGCCCACGCTCTTCAGCTACATCGTTGCCCTGATGTACGCGATCTACGGCGGCCTGGCCGGAGCGCTGACTGGCTTCGCGTCGCTTGCGGATTTTGCGGAGAGCCGCCGTCAGAACATTGCGCCGTTCCTGCTCGCAGGCCGTTTCCTGTCGATGTCGATGGGCGTCGTGACTGTGTGGGCCGTGTACGCCGTCGGTCGGAGAGTCTTCAACGAGATCGTCGGCGTTGTCGCGGCGATGTTTCTCGCGGTGGCGTTTCTCCACGTTCGCGATTCCCACTTCGGCGTCACCGACGTCGCGATGACCGGATTGGTGGTGCTGGCGGTGCTGGCGATCGTACGCTGGCGCGACGAGCCTGGATTCGGCCGGGCCGTCGTCGCCGGCGCGGCGACAGGATTGTCCGGATCGACGAAATACAACGGCCTCGGAGTCGGCCTGTGCTTCCTGGTCGCGCTGACCCAGGTCATGGCACCGCGTGGACCTGACCGCCTGAAGCTGGGGTCGAGATCGCTGGCTGGTTTCGCCGCCGCGGCCTTGCTCGCATTTGCTGGAGGATCTCCGTACATCGTCGTGGATTGGCCGCGGTTCGTCCGCGACATCAGCGCCGTCGAGAACACGATCGAGGCCGGCCATGGCTTGAATCTAGGCGTGGGCTGGTGGTACTTCGGTACCGTCGTTCTGCCGGCGGGGGTTGGCTGGCCCATGTGGCTCGCTTCTCTCGCGGGGGCGATCGTGCTCACGACGACCCGCGCGCGCCAGTCGCTGCCGGTCCTGGTGTTTCCACTCGCCTACTATGCCTTCGCCGGCCGAGGGTACGCCGTCTTTGCCCGCTACATCGTTCCCGTCGTGCCGTTCGTCTGTCTGGCCGCTGCATGGTTTTTGGTCTACGTTGCCGGCATCGGCACCGCCGGCGTCGCAGGTGCGAAACGCTGGCTCCTTTTCGCTCTGCTGGTCGTGCTCGTCGCGGCGCCGACGGTGCTCCAGTCAGTCCAGCTCGATCGCCTGCTGGCCAGAGAAGACAATCGTCTGGTTGCCGCCGCTGGAGTTGTCGAAGCGGTGCCAGAGGGCAGTGTGGTCTGCCAGACCGGCGCAGCGTACGGCCGGGCGCCGCTCTCGCTGAACGAGCGGTCTCGATCGTATGTCGACTGTGAGTACGACGAGCGCATCGGACGCTTTTCCGGCGATGCGCAGTGGGTGCTCGTTCAGCGATCGCCGCTCGTCCTCTACAGCCCGGTGCCTGCCGCGCTCGAGCAGCTGCTTCGCGAGCAGTACACGCTCTTGGCCAGCTTCCCGGCCGCGCATCCTGGCTCTGACGACCGGCTTTACGATCAGCAGGACGCGTTCTACCTGCCGTTGCGCGGCTTCACCGGCATCCAACGTCCGGGGCCGTCGTTCGACCTGTATCGGCGCCGCACCGACTGATCCTGTAGACGAGGTCGGTGCGCTCACCGTCGGAGAACCCGCTGATGAATGCCAACGCCGGCGTGGCGCGCAGTTGCGTGGTCAATTCAGACCATCGCTTCGCGTCGTATCCACTCTCGCGCAACACGACGTAACCGACCCGTTGCTGTCTCAAGAATTCGAGCGCGCGCTGGTCCGGAAACGCCTTCATGGAGTCGAGCATCGTGTAGTAGGAAGCCGGCGGATAGCCACTGTACCCGTTCACCATCCGTTGGAAATGCGACAACCCCTGAACCATATAGATCCAGTCGCGCGACTGCCAGGACGTGTCCGGCGAGGCGAGCGGCAACTGAGCGACGACAGTTGGCGCCTGACGCCGCAGCCAATCGTCAACTTGCGTCGGACGGACGACAGCAGTCAAGGGCGGGGCCGACGCGTATTCGGCGGCGACAAGCGCAACGAGCGCGATGCCGGATAACTTCGACCAGCGTCCGAGGCGTGGCAGTAGCCACGCGGTCCCGTAGGCTGCAAGGACGGCCAGAGACACGTTGACGAGAATCCCAATGCGCGCCGGTGATCGCAAGGCACGGAATGGAGGCATGTAGTCGTACAGCCAGCCGTACAGAACGCCGTCGAGTCCCCGTGAAAGCTCGAGCGCAATGACCATGCCCGCTACATACGCGAACCGCTGACGTGACGTCGGCGCGACGATACCGACGAGTGCCAGGGCGGCGGCCATCACACCCGGAAATAGAAACAGCTCATCGGCCGATCGGCTGCCCGTGTGCGAGCCCCACAGCCGATTCATCGGCGGCGCGGCGCCGTAACTCGTTAGAGTGGCGCCGTAGTGGGCGACGTCTTCACGCGATCGGGTGCCGACGGCCTGAGCGGCACGCGCGTAGGCCAGCCCGTAGGGCGCGACCACGACAATCGTCAACGAAGCGGCGAGGAACAACGGCACGAGCACGCGAACGACTCGCCGGCGAATGGCGGACTCTGTGCAGACAAGCGCCGGCACGAAGATCGCGGCGTAGGCGGCGAAGAACATCGCGGCGTACACACACGACAACGCCTGCGCAATCATCAGCGCCGCCAGAACCGCGCCCGTTCGCCACGATGGTCGGGCAACCAGCCGATGCACGACCAGCAACGCCAGCGGAATCCAGAAGACCAGCTGGAGCTCGAGGTGCATGTAGTGGTCGAACCGATACGGCGCGAACGCGAAAATCACGCCGGCGATGGCGCTCGCCTGCACGCTGCGGGTCAGATGGTGGGCCAGCAGGAACGCGGTGAAGGCGGACAGCAGCATGGCCGCGAGCAGCGTGATGTTGTAGATGACCGCCGCATCGACTCCGAGCCAGAAAAGCGGCGCCAGCAGGACGCCCGGCAACAGCATGGCGTCGGAGTAGGCCAGCGTGTCATGAGCCGGATAGAAAATGTTCGCTTCGAAGAGATGATTCGGTGCCTGACGAATCTGATGGGCGACCCAGCCAAGCCGCCACATGCTGAAATACGGGTCCGAGTGATACGGCACGGAGTCGAGTCGCACGGCCTGCGGGAACGTCAGTGCGACCGTGAGGCCGGCAAACAGAATAGCGATGAGCGCTTGCTGCCGGACGGTGGGCATTGAGAGCCTGCATTGTAGCGTCTGGCGAGCGAACCGCCGTGGAGTAGGATTGCCGGGGCGATGAACCTCGACCGGCCGACAGCGTTCTCGAACGCACTCATCGTCGCTCTTGTGGCATCGATCATCGTCACGATCGACATCGCGCGCGAAACCCTCGTCGTTGGCTCGCAAGACGGCGGTTGGGTCTACGGGTATCTTCAGCCTCTGCGCACGACGTCCCTCCTGCTGGCGACGCTGGCCACCGCCATCGCCTGCCTCCCGCTGGTTGCCTGCGGCGACCGCGTCACTGGCCGGATCTGGCAGCGCTTCCTGCTCTGGTCCGTTGCTGGCATGGTCATCCAAGCGCTGATTCGATCGCTCGCGCCCTTTTCGCTCGAGCAAATCTTCGTCAGTGAAGGCGCCAACTCGTTCTACAGCGTGACCAGGCGCTACTTCGCCAGCACCGTTCTTCGCGAGTTCGACACGCTCCGGGAGTCATGGCCGTTGCACGCGCAGAGCAACATGCCCGGGAAGTTGGTGCTCATCTACGCTCTGAAGGACATCTCGAGGGCGCCGTCGATTCTGGCTTGGCTGGTCATCGGCGTGTCGAATCTCGGTGTCTTCCCGATGTACTGGTTCGCACGCGATCTGTTCGACGACGCGAGGATCGGTCTGTGGTCCGCGGCGCTTTACCTCATCGTGCCGGCGAAGTTGTTCTTCTTCCCATTGATGAACACGGTCACGCCTGTCGTCGTCCTCGCGTGCGCTTGCATGGTGTTGCGGTGGGTTGCGACCGGGAGAACGGTGTACGCGACGGCACTGGGGGCCGCCCTGTACTGCCTGGCCTTTTTCGAGCCCCTGCCGCTGGTCATCGGCATTCTCTTCGCCGCTCTCGTTCTCAGAGCGCTCCGGCAGGGCACGATTTCGTGGCGTCAGTGCCTGCTCCAGAGCCTGGCTGGCATCGCGGCATTCGTCGTGACGCACCTCATCGTTCGGCAGCGGACGGGATTCGATCTGCTGACGGCATTCGCCTCCGTCAGTGCAGACGCGGTGGAGTTCAACCGCGAGGCAGGCCGGGCGTACGGGATCTGGGCGTGGCAGAATCTGTGGGACTTCGCGCTTGGCATGGGCACGTGCCAGGCGGTGCTGGCGGCCGCCGTCCTCGGGGATGGCCTGCTGGAATGTCGTCGCACCGGGACTTGCAGCGCGGCCACCTGGCTGTCGGCTTCCCTTCTCGGAACGCTGCTCGCGATCGACCTGCTTGGCGTCAACCGCGGCGAGGTCGTCCGCCTCTGGACTTTTCTCGCCTGTTTTTTCCAGATTCCGGCGGCCTACTTTTGTGCGCGCCTCGGCAGTCGCGTGGCGTTCGCGCTGGTCCTGGCGGTCACGATCTTTCAGAGCGCTCTCGGGACAGCGATGATCGGATTCGTGCTGCCGGGCTGACGGACACGGCTACAACTGACCGCCGGTTGCCGGCCGCCGCGCCCAGGGCCGGAGCCGTGAGACCCACGTTTTGAACCGCTGGTTCGCCAGGGATTCCTCGAGCCAGTTGAATCGTGCATACGCCACAGGGACCAGAAGCAGCGTCAACAGCAGGCAGAGCGACTGGCCGCCGATGATGGTCACGGCAATCGCCGACCGCTGCGCGCCGCCGATGCCGAGTCCCAGGGCCGTCGGGACGAGTCCCGCGATGATCGCCGACGTCGTCATCAGAATGGGTCTCAGCCGAGTGCGGCAGGCTTCGATGATCGCGTCGTCGACGGCCAATCCACGCGCGCGCAGCACGTTCGCGTAATCGACCTGCAGAATCGAGTTCTTCTTGACGATGCCGAACAGCAGCAGGATGCCGAGCGCGCTCCACAGGTTGAGCGTCCGGCCCGTCGCCCACAGCGTGAACATGGCGAACGGCACGGACACCGGCAGCACCAGCATGATGATGATCGGCTGGATGAAGCTCTCGAACTGCGCCGCCAGCACCATGTAGACGAAGATGCTCGCCAGCCCGATGCCCATCATCAGATTGGCCGTCGTTTCGTCGAGTATCTGCGTCTGCCCGGCGAGACGCCCCGAGTATCCCGGCGGCATGCGCAAGCCGGCAATCAGACGGCGGACGTCGTTGGACGCTTCATCCAGCGCATGTCCGGGCGCGACGTCGGCCTGAAGGTCGATGCTGTATTGCCGATTCACACGCCGGATCTGCGTCGGACCGTAGCCGCGTTCGAAATGAGCGATGTTGTCGATGCGGATCGTTCCCGCCGTCGCCGACGGAACGGTGAGCTTGCCAATGGCGCTGACGTCGCGGCGTTGATCCTCGAGCACGCGGATCTTGACCGGGTACTGCTCGGGACCATCGCGATACGTCGAGATCTCGTCGTCGCCCGACACCATCAACCGCAGCAGGCCGCCGATCGTCGACATCCGCACGCCGAGGTCGGCGGCACGCGCGCGATCGACGGCGACGTGCACCTCCGGGCTCGCGTTGGAGTACGTGGTTTTGGCGTCGACCAGGCTCGGCGTCTGCTGGGCCTGCTCGAGCAGTTTCTGCGAGTAGTCGTAGAGCTTGCCCACGTCCGGCCCGAGGAGCCCGGCCTGGATCGCGAAGTTGCCTTCGCCTCCTCCCAGCGCCGTCCGGCCGGTCACGACCGGAGCGTTGCCCGGCCGCGTCGACAGAATCTGACGCATCTTCGTCACGACGTCCTGCTGACTGACCTTCCGCTCCGACAGCGGCTTGAGGTAGACGAACACGTGAAAGTGATTGACCTTCTGCGCGCCAGCCACGTACTGCATCTGCGCGACGCCTTCGAGGTTGCCAAAGTCCTTCGCGACGTTCCGGGCAACCTCCGCCGTGCCTTCGAGCGACGTGCCCTGGGGCGTATCCACGTGCGCGGTGATTTGTCCCATGTCGTCGTCAGGGATGAACGTCCGTCCAACCGCCCGGTTGATCGGGATGGTCAGGAGCACCACTGCGGCCGAAGCGCCGACAATCGCCAGTGGATGCCTCAGCGACCACTTCAGCCACGTGGTGTACCAGCGATCGATGGCGACGAAGAAGGGACTTTCCTTGGTCTTGCTGTCGCCAATGGCATCTGAAGCCTTGAGGAACCGCGAGCTGAGCATCGGCGTCAGCGTGAAGCTCACGAACATCGACACCAGGATGGCGAACGCCATCGTCCAGCCGAAGGGATCGATGAATCGCGCGGCGTACCCGGTCATGAACGCGACCGGCAGGAAGATCACCACCAGCGAGAGCGTCGTCGCCATGACCGGCAGCGCGACTTCGCGCGTCGCCTGGATGGCGGCCTCGAACGGCGTGCAGTGCTTCTCCTCGATGTAGCGGAAGATGTTCTCGAGCACCACAATCGCGTCGTCGATGACGATGCCGACGGCGAGCGTCAGCCCGAGAAGCGTCATGTTGTTGAGCGTGAAGTCCATGACGCGCATCAGCGTGAACGTGGCGACGATCGACGCGGGGATGGCCAGCGCCGAGATGAGCACCGCGCGGACGTTCCGGATGAAGAACACGACGATCAGCGAGGCCAGCAGGCTGCCCCAGAACAGGTGCTCCTCGAGCGACTCCACCGACGCGTAGATGAACTCCGAGTCGTCGTTGGTGATCGACAGCGTCGTCCCTTTCGGCAGGGTCTGCTGGATCGAGCGGAGCTTCTGTTTGACGGCAGCGGTGACCTTGATGGTGTTCTCGCCCGACGCCCGACGGATCTCGAGCTGAATCGCCGGGGTGCCGTCGGCCAGGAACAGCGCACTGACCTGCTTTTCCGTCGAGTCCTCGACGTAGCCGATGTCCGAGACGCGGATGGCGGTGCCGTTGATCGTTTTGATGATGATGTTCTGGAATTGATCGGCGGCATCGATGCGGCCGAGGGTCCGGAGACCGACTTCCCAACGGCCCTGCTCGAGCGTTCCACCCGGAACCTCGACGTTCTCGGATTGGATGGCGTCGCGCACCTGATCGATGGACAATCCGTGTGCGTTCAGCTTCTCGATGTCGACGACAATGTGGATTTCGCGCGGCTGATCGCCGCTCATGGTCACTTCGCCGACGCCATCCACTGACTCGAGCACGCGCTTGACCTGCTTGTCGGCAATCTCGCTCAGGGTGCGCAGGCTCATCGACGGCGAAGCCATCACCAGGCTCATCACCGGCGCGGCGTCGGGGTCGGCTTTCTGAATGATCGGAGGAAGCACTTGCGGCGGCACGTTGCGCATGGCGCCGGCCACCTTTTCGCGCACCGCGTTCGCGGCGTCTTCGAGATCGCGTTCGAGGACGAAGCGGACCGTGATGCTGCCGCTGCCGTTGCCGGCATTCGACGTCATCTGGTCGATGCCGGCGATGCCGCTCAGCGCGTTCTCCATCGGCATCAGCACCGACGTCACGACCTCGTCGGGGCTCGCGCCTGGCAATTGAAGCGAAACATTGACCGTCGCCGGGTCCGCCTTGGGGAAGAGGTCTACTCCCAGACCCCGGAACGAGAAGATGCCCAGCACGACCAGGGCGAGGACCAGCATCGTCGCGAACACCGGGCGGCGCACGCACAGTTCAGACAACATCGGCTTACTCGCCTTTCCCGTCGACGGTGACGGCCAGGCCGTCCGACAGATTGTCCACGTCAGTCAGCGCCACGAGATCGCCGGCCTTCAGACCGCTATCGATCTCCATTCGGTCGCCCTGGCGATCGCCCAGCTTCAGTTCGCGCGCCACGAGCTTGCCGTTCTCGACGACAAATGCGCGGTTCACGCCATAGCGGTACTGCATGGCTGCGTACGGAATCGTGAGTACCTGCTCGACGAGATCGGTCTCCAGGTGAACGCGGGCGAACGTCCCGGGTTTGAGCAGCGCGTCGTTGTTCGGCGCCTTCGCCTCGAAGGCGAACGTGCGCGTTTGCGCGCTGACCGCCGGGCTGATGCGGCTCACGGTGGCGTTGAACGTGCGGCCGGGGAAGGCGTCGACGTTGAGCGCAACACTCTGCCCGACCTTGACCCAGGGCGCCATCCGCTCGGGAATTTCGCCCAGCACTTTGAGCGGATCGACGCGGACGACGGTCATGACCGGCATTTGTGCCTTCACCAGCTCGCCGATCGAGACGAGGCGTTTCTGGATGTAGCCGTCGAATGGCGCGCGGATGAACGAATCGCGCAACTCCCGATCCGCGAGTTTCGCCGCGGCATCCGCAAGATCGATGTCGACGCGAAGGTTGCGCGCGCTCTGAAGCGCCGCGTCGTGCTGGGCCTGCTTCGACTCGAGTGTCACCCGGGCATCGTCCAGGCCTTGCTGAGGAATGAGCTGACGGCTGAAGAGCTGTTTGGCTCGCTCGAAGGCCTGCTTCGCCTGGTCGAGCTCCGCGGTGGCTTTTCTCACGTCCGGCGTGTCTTCGACCTGCGGGAGATGATCGCGATCGGTCGCGCCGTATTTGGCGAGCGCACTGGCGAGCGCCGCACGCTGTTGATCCAGGTTGTACTGCAGCTTCTCGTGATCCAGCTCGACGAGCGGCTGCTCGGCCTTCACGGCGTCGCCGAGGTCTGCGAGCACGCGACGGACGATGCCCTCGACCTGCGACGACACGGTCACTTCGTCTTCGGCGGCCAGGGTTCCGACGACCTCGACGGCGCGGTGCACCGCCTCCTGCCGAACTGCCTCGGTTTTGACCGCCCGGGCGGCGGGCTCACGACCACGGGCCTGTGCCGTTCCTTCCGACTTGCCGCACGCCGCTGATGCCGCGACGACGACGAGTAAGAAAGATGAAAGAGACGAAGCTGGTCTGATCCCGCGTGTAAGCAAATGAGGTGTCGCGATGCTCATGGATGTAGGGGGGCGGTACCATGACATTACGACTGCCGGACGAGGCTCATTCCATAGGGACTTCGTAAATCCGGATGCGTACTGAAGTCCCGATGATCGGCTGGCGGTCCTTGAGATCGTGGGTGAGAGGGTTCCGCTACCGGATCAGGCGGACGTTCTGGGGAGGTCCGGGCGGATTGATTCCCGCGGAATCGAGGCCGATGGCTTGGTACCACCTGCACACATGACGAGCCTAACGCTCCTGCGCGCGAGCGCCGCGCAGGATGTTCATGAGCGCGTAGTTGCCCTCGTGACACCCGTACTCGAAGAGGCGATCGGATGTTCGCTGCATCGGCAACACGGCGGTCCAGTTCGCGGTGAACGCCGTTGGGTTGTCGACGGTGAACTCGTACCGCAGTGTGTCGGCGTCCACCCGTTTGAACCGTTCGATCAGGCGCAACTGCGTGTCGGAGCCTCGAACGCTGTTCACGCCGTTGAAATTCGTCGATTCGACGACGAGCGTGTCACCCTCGTACCGTCCTCGAGGCTCGCCCATCCACCGTGCTGCCGCCGGACGTGCTGGTGCGGCAGCGCCGATCGGCACAATCCGCGCGTCGTGAATCATCTCGGTGAACAGGACGACGTGATTCGGAAACTGAAAGATCTGAAGGAAGTTGTTGTAGGGCCCCGGCAGAATAGGCGGTCCGGCGTTGAATGCAAGACAGCGCTCCTGGAGCGATCGGTTCTCGGGGCCGTCGGCAGGGTGAGCGCGTGTTTCGGCGGTTTGTGCGGCCACGCGATCGCGGGCGGCCGCCGTCAGGGCCGGCACCTGGCCATTCGCCGGATTGACGATTAACGACGTCCGGATCTGTCCGTCGATCCGAGCCAGCGCGGTTCCACGATCGAACCAGTCGTCGTTGACGGCTCGCGCGACATCGACCTGCGCCCCACCATCGCGGCGGTCACGGTTGTTGCGATCGATCGTGTCCTGAAGGAATGCTGTCGCCTCGGCATCCGCGAAGGACGCCTTGTCGCCGAGCTGGGCCGGCCGTTCGAGCGGGGTGAGCGTCGAGAAATTCCAGACGCCTTCGAGGTCAGGCGCGGCATTCCGGCTCGGCGACTGTGCGGCCAGCCCTCGCATGGCGACAAGGATGAGCACAGACGCGACCGCACGGCGCATGCGAGCAGTCTAGCACTCCGGCCGAAACGACCTGAACGAGAGACGCTCGCCGGTTCCGACGTGTCGCTGCCTTCTCTTGACAATCTAGAGGAGCGTGCTTAGACTGTCGCGGCTTCTCTAGATTGCCTAGTGAAGCGACCGCGCAGGACGAACCGATGGCTGACGACACCTCGAGCTGGCTCGTGCAGGGGACGCTCGACATGCTGATCCTCAAGACGCTGGCGTTGGAGCCGATGCACGGCTACGGCATTGCCACACGCATCGATCAAATGAGTCAGGGTGTGTTCAAAGTCAACGCGGGCTCGCTGTTCCCGGCGTTCCGCCGCCTCGAGCGCGATCACTTAATCCGCAGCGAATGGCGCGTCACAGAGAACAACCGGAAGGCGAAGTACTACGCGCTCACGGCGCAAGGGCGCGCCACTCTGCGCGAGGAAACGCGCGCGTGGGAGGTGCAGACGGCGGCGATCGCCCGCATCCTCAAGGCGACGTTCTGACAGACGCGGCCATGGTTCTGTTCTGGAGAGCGATCGGCGTTGTCCGTGGGCTCTGGCGTCGCGAGCAGGCGGACCGCGAGCTCGATGCCGAACTGCGCGACTTTCTCGATCGCGCCGCGGACGAACGGGTCGCGTCAGGCTCGACGCCGGCCGAGGCCGCCCGGACTGCGCGCGCGGCATTCGGCAGCGTGGAGGCGGTCAAAGAACGCGTGCGCGAAGTGAGCTTCGAGACGTTCGTCGAAGGCGTCCGCCAGGATCTCCACTACGCCTTCCGGTCGCTTCGGCGATCGCCGGCGTTCACGGCCGTGGCCGTCCTCACCCTCGCGGTGGGCATCGGCGCGAACACGGCGTTCTTCTCGATCGTCAACGCGGTGCTGCTGCGATCGTTGCCCTTCCCCGACGCCGATCGGCTCGTGGCGATACTGACGATCGGCCCGACCGGCGGCGGACCGGCGGTCTCACCGGCCAAGCTGAACGCATGGCGGCGCGAAACGGCGCTCTTTGACGGTCTGGCCGCCTACCAGTTCAGTTCGGCGAATGTCGCGGGGCCCAGCGTGCGGGCGTTCGTCTCGTCGGCCAACGTCAACAGCGATTTCTTCCCGTTGTTCGGAGCGCGAACGGTGCTCGGGCGCCTATTCGACGCCTCGGAAGACCGGCCAGGGACGGTGCCGGTCGTCGTCTTGAGCCATGGGTTCTGGCAGCAGCAGTTCGGCGGCGCAGCGGACGCCGTCGGAAAAATCCTGACCATCAACGGCCGCGGCCACACCGTGCTCGGCGTGCTGGCGCCGTCGTTTCAGATCGCCGATGTGACGGCAGCGGCTCCAGACCTGTGGATTCCGCTCGGCATCGATCCGGCCAGCGAGTCACATGCCGCCTACTTCTTCGCGGCGGCCCATCTCAGAGCTGGAGTATCTCGGGAGCAGGTAAACGCCCGCCTGGCGATCGTGGCGGAGGATTTCAAGAAGCGGTTCCCGACTGCCATTCGAGCGACCATGACGTTCGGCGTCCTGTCGCTTCGCGGCTTGATCGTTCGAGACGTCCAGCGTTCATTGCTCGTTCTCTATGGCGCCGTGATCACGGTGCTGTTGATCGCGTGTGTCAACATCGGCAGCCTGAACCTCGTCCGGATGACCGGGCGCCAGGGCGAAATAGCGATCCGCGCCGCGCTGGGCGCGAGCCAGCGGCGAATCGTTCGACAGCTGCTGACCGAAGGCGTCGTGCTCTCACTCGCCGGAGGCCTCGCCGGACTCGCGCTCGGCACAATCCTCCTCCCCCGACTCTCAGGCCTCGTCGCCGGCCTGCTTCCCAGGCTGTCCTCTGACCTGGCAGCACAGGTGGACTGGCGGGTCTTAGTGGTCACCACCTTCACCTGCGTAGCCGCGAGCATCGTTCTTGGCCTGGTGCCCGCACTGCACGCAGGACGCAAGCCGCTGAACCCGGCATCCGCCGGCAGCCGGAGCGGCACTGACGGGCGCCGGACGCTGCGCGCGCGTACGGGTCTCGTCGTCGCCGAAGTCGCACTGGCCGTCGTCCTGCTCGTGGCGGCGGTGCTGCTCGTTCGAACCTTCGCGGCGCTGCGGACCGTCGATCCGGGCTTCGATGCGGCGAATCTCCTGAGTCTGCGGACGACCCTCTCGGAGCCGGGACTGACGACGGCCGCGCGGGTCGCGGCCATCATCGATAGCGGCATCGGTCGGATGCGAACCGAGGCGGGAGTCACGACAGCCGCCGCGAGCCTCTGCTGTCTGCCGCTCGAGAACCAGGGCTATCTGCCGTTCATCGTTCCCGGGCGGCCGCTCGACGGTCCCTACCACGATGTCGGGACGTGGTGGTCCGTGACGCCGGACTACTTCGATGCCCTCGGCATCCGCATTCTGAAAGGCCGCGCCTTCACTGACGCCGACCGCCTCGATGCCGAACCGGTCGTCATCGTCAACCAGACCATGGCGCGACGTTTCTGGCCCGACGCCGATCCGCTTGGTCAACAGCTGCTTCTCGGCCAGAACTACTTGCCCGGAACCGTCACGCCTCGGCGCATCGTGGGAATCGTCGGCGACGTCCGCGACATTTTGCTCAGCCGCACGCCTGCATCGACCACCTACATCCCGATGCGACAACTGGACGATGCGCAGGTTGCCCTGGTGGTCAAAGCCGCGCCAGTCGTGTGGATCGCACGGACCGCCGGCGAGCCCCGCCGCTTCGAGCGGGCGCTGGCGCACGAACTCGAGGCCGTGACCGGCTACCCCGTCGCCCGCATTCGGACGATGGACGAAATCGTCTCGGCGTCGACCGCTCGCTCGGATCTCAACACCGTGCTGATGAGTGGATTCGGCCTCGCCGCTTTGCTGCTCGCCGCCATCGGCATCTACGGCGTGAGCGCATACGCCGTTGAGCAGCGTGCGCGCGAGTTCGGCATCCGGCGCGCACTCGGTGCAACGCCCCTGCAGTTGCGAGGGCTGGTGCTGCGCCAAGGGGCGGTGGTCACTGCCGTCGGGTTGATGCTCGGCATCATCGGCGCTCTTGCGATCACGCGCGTCCTTTCCAGCCTCTTGTACGACGTCGCGCCACGCGATCCATCGGTCTTCGTCAGCGCTGCCGCGGTGCTCGCCGTCGTCGCTCTAGCCGCGGCGTGGCTACCAGCTGGACGCGCGCTGCGGCAAGAGATCAACGCGGTATTGCGGCACGAGTGATGGTGCGAACCACCACCCTCAGCGTTGCCCTCGCCGGCCTCGCCGCCTTGGCCACATCGGCGTCTGCCCAAGCCCACCTCGTCGGACTGCAGGTGCAGTCGCAGAGCTGGATCGATGGCTCACGATTCGACGAGGACGGCTTGCGCCAACGCTGCGCCGAAGCAGGCGTCGAGATCGTGGCGCCAAAGACTGCGGGAGCCGAGGCGACGGCTGTCATCCGGTACTCGGAGACCAAGGGCCCGGGGTTCAGCATGTTCGGCGTTGGAGCACCCGTCGGTTACGGCACGAACATCAGCTACTCGGTGACGCTGCTTCGCACAGCCGATGCCGCCACGATCGCATCCCTCGCCGCCACCGCAGGAACACCGGGCGGGCTTTCCGAGAATGAGTTCCATACCGGGGCGCGCAAGGCCCTCGAGCGGACGCCGGCGTATCGCCTGACGTGTGACGTGATCGCCGCAACCCTCGGCTCCCGCGACCGTCTCGCCGTTCTCTTGCCATGGGCAGTCCTGGACGGGAAGGCGCGATCGCTGATGCAGGATCTCGGCTTCCAGCCTTCGACGCCGGACGCGCGGGCGTCGTGGGCGGTCGCGCGCCGCGACTTCTCGGCCGCTCAGTCGATGGGCGAGCTGGCGATCGAGCCGCTTCTGTCGCTGTTCCGGAACACCACGGAGAATCGTGATGGATTTGGCGTGATTGTGACGTCCGAGGCGGCCAATACACGGGCGCTCGTGTCGGCAGCCGGCGCGCTGGCCGCGATCGCCGACGACCGCGCATCAGAAGGCCTCGCCGGCTTCCTCAACGTCCACGACGCTGCCAGGTCAACTCTCGACCGAGAGCTCGAGCCGGTGCTGGTCGCAAGTCTGCGTGCTCTGGGCTCCGTCGGCACGGCCTTCACGGTCTCAACGCTCGACGAATGGAGCAAGGCCCCCGGCAACGCAGGTCGCGAGGCACGCCGCGCGGCTGAGCAGGTCCGCCGACGCCTGGTCTTCTCGCAACAACCCGCAGTCGGCGAGGTGTTGGCCAAGGCCGGCGCCTATGTCACCCAATTCAAGCGCGATCTGGCCGCGCTCGTCGTCGAAGAACGGTACGAGCAAGACGCGAAGAGCTCGTTCGGTACGGTCGTGACGAGCGTCCAGGCGGTCCCGCATCGAGAGCTCAAGTCGGATGTGATGCTCGTGCGGCCCGCCGGCGCGGATCAGTTCGTGCTGTTTCGGGATGTGTTCGAGGTCGACGGCCGGCAGGTCCGGGACCGGGAGGAACGGCTGATGAAGCTGTTTCTGAGTCCGTCCGGAACGAATGACGAACAGATTCGCGAGATTGTCACTGCCAGCGCCCGGTTCAACATCGGCAACGTCTATCGCAACATCAACACGCCGACGCTCGGCCTGCTCCTGCTCGATCCGGGAACGCAGTCCCGCTTCCGCTTTCGCCTCGCCGACGACAAAGTGCCGTCGCTGGCGCGTAATCAGTCGGCCGGCGATGCAGGTCCATTCGTTCCGCCCTCCGACGCCGTCGTGGTCGAATACCGTGAGGTCGTCACGCCAACGCTGATTCGACGCATCGGCGGCGGCAACGAGGCGGCGCGCGGCCGCTTCTGGCTCGATCCCGCGACCGGCGCGGTCATCATCAGCGAACTGGCAGTCGACGACGCGACGCATCGGGTGTTGATTGACGTGGCCTACCAGCGCGATGCCGGCACGTCTCTCCAGGTCCCGGTCGAGATGCGCGAGCGCTACGTGAACATCACTGACCGGTCTGTCACGACTGGCAGAGCGACTTATAGCAACGTGCGACGCTTTCAGGTACAGGTCGACGAGAACATTCCGCTGCCAGACGTGCCGAACCGGTAGACTGATGGCCGATGGGGGTCGCGGA
>JBKPSC010000201.1:0-11178 GCA_046734915.1 Acidobacteriota bacterium
CGGCAGCGTCAGATGTGTATAAGAGACAGGGGCCGGACGGCCATGTACGACGCCATTTCGAATGGCCTCTTCTACATTGCCAAGGGCCATCATCCGCGACGGGTGCTTGTCCTTGTCGGCGATGGCGGAGATAACGCGAGCACCACAACGTTCGACCAAGTATTGAAGCAAGCCCAAGCCTCGAACGCGGCGATCTACACGGTCGGAGTCATCGACCCTCTCGAGCGGGACGCGAATCCAGGACTTCTCAAGCGATTGGCGGTGACAACGGGAGGCGAGTCGTTTTTTCCGAGCGATGTGGACGCCGTAGACGGCATGCTTCAAAGAATCGCGGACGACATTCGCCACAGCTACACCCTTGGCTATGTCTCGTCGAATCCCGCACGAGACGGGCGCTTTCGTCGAATTCGCATTGTCGCGACCGATTCAGCTCGGCGAACGCTGCGGGTCCGCACGCGTGACGGCTACCGCGCAGGCGGTCCCTTGCTGGGAAAGTTGACCTCTCATGGGCGGGAATCGAACCGATAGGGTCGTGCGCGGTATCGAACGCGGCCTCGTCGTCCTCGGAGCCACGTGTCTACTGTGGGTTGGATCGACGTCAGTCTCGGCGATCCTCTATCAGCTGGAGCACAGTGTCTCGCCGGAGCGGCTGGATCACGCTCTCGATTCTTCGGGGGCGGTACCCGAAGCGGGTGGTGTCGAGACGCCCCTTGAACCGTCAGCCTCGATCGGGCGTCTCGAGATCCCACGCATTGGTCTCTCCGTTGTCGTTGCCGAAGGCGATAACGAGAAAACCTTGAAAGTGGCGGTGGGACATCTCCCGGACACGTCACTGCCGTGGCAGGAAGGAAACACCGCCTTGGCAGGACATCGTGACACGTTTTTCCGGCCGCTTCGGCGCATTCAAGCAGGTGATGAAATCCGCCTCGTGACACCGCGCGGGACGTTTCGTTACCGCGTCACTCGGCACAGGGTTGTCGAGCCAGACGAGCTGTGGGTGCTCGATTCTTCGCCAACGGCGGCCTTGACGCTGATCACCTGCTATCCGTTCGACTACATCGGTCCTGCTCCGCGCCGATTCATCGTTCACGCGGAACGCATGGCCAACGTGAGGGAGAGCTCGCATACGACCGCCACTCAGGAGGACGAAGCGCGATGACGATCGCTGCACTCAAGACCTTGTGCTCCCGGATTCCGTGGTGCGAGCCCGGGGTGCTCGAGTCGGTATTGGAGCTCGCACTCGAGATCGCTCGCGAGGGTCGCGAGGGCCGCCGGATCGGAACGCTATTCACCGTTGGCAAGTCGGACGACGTGCTCGCGGCGTCCCGTGCGCTGATTCTTGACCCTTTGGCCGGCCATGCTCCGGCGCGGACACATATCAGCGACCCCGACCTCCGCGGCACGATCAAGGAACTGGCACAGCTCGATGGTGCCTTCGTGATTTCAGAGGCGGGAACGGTCTTGGCGGCGTGTCGCTATCTTGATGCATCCGTTGAGCAGATCGACCTGCCGCTTGGATTCGGCAGCCGGCACTTGGCCGCCGCGTCCATCTCCCAGCGTCTGGGCGTAGTCGCGATCGTCGTCTCGGAGAGCGGAGTAGTGCGTGTGCTTCATGGCGGGCAGATCGAAGCCACGTTAATTCCGGAGCTGTGGCTGCTCGACCGCCACCACACACAGCTCAGCGTCGCCGCTGCCGGAGCCGTCGAAACTCAACGTCTGGGAGCCGCCACGTTCTCGCTCAGCGAAGACCGCCAGGAACCGTATTGAAGCATTGGGCAACGAGTTAACGCGTAGGAGGCGCGAAAGGCAAAGGAGGAACGTATGGTCACACAGAAGATTCAGACCGCAGTCTTGGCAACCGTCCTGACGATCGGCGGGCCGGTGCTCGGCCTGGCGCAATCGTCGCAGACCAAGGCCGACACGTATACATGGAATGGGGAACTCGTGTCGCTTGACACGACCGCGAAGACGATGACCGTCAAGTCTCGCGTTGCGTATCAGGAAGCGATTTCCGAGTTGAAGAATTTCAAGGCCGGCGACCGTGTCTGGATTGTCTGGTCAGGGATTCATGACTTCAGCGACGCCGTGCGACAGGTTCGACGGTCCGAGACGGGCCGAAAGATTGACGAGAATCTCGTGCTACCCGCCGAGCTTGTATCGACGGAGACGCCGAATCAGTACCTCACGATTCGCATAAAGGTACCAGAGAGCGCGGTGGCGACGATCAAGAGCGCGAAGCCCGGCGAGTGGGTCACGGTTACGTCCCGACACCAGCCGTCGACGGTGGATGAGGCGGTGGTATCGGTCAGGACGTACGGCGCGACCACGACGACGGAGTGAGTGTCCGGATCAGAGGGAATGGGATGCCTGACGTCGCTGTTTCCTGTTGACGACTGAGTCAGCACGCAACACGTCTTAGCCAATGGAAACGAGGCTGCGGCAGGAGAAGGAATCGGCGGATGACCTCGGCGAGCAGCGACCCAGCGGAGTTGGCCCACTCCGCAAGAAGGGCCTCGATGCTTTGGTAGCCCTCTTCGGGAAGTAGGACGGAATGTATGGCAACTCGAAATCTGCGAACGCCATCAATTCTGTTAGTGAGTAACTCGGTCGACGACAGCCAGGTGCACATGCGCGTGTTGCGTGCGTGCGGATACCGGGTGGTCAATGCGGCGACGACCATCCTCGCGTATCAAATTGCGATCACAACGCCAACAGACATCGTCGTTACTGATGGGTACTGTGGTGGTTCGATGAGCGGGCTGGAATTGACGCGTCGCTTGAGAACCCACAGGGGAACGGCAACGGTACCCATCATTGTGATCACAAGCGAGACTAGGCGGCAGGATGGCGAACTGTCCATTAAGGCTGGCGCCAACATGTTCCTCGAGAGACCGGTATCGGGAGAGGTGCTGCGCGAACACGTGGCACACCTACTGGTAGCAAGCGGTCGTCTGCCGCGCCAGTTGTCACCGGAGCAAGATCTTCTTGGATCCACAGGCGACAACGCTCATCCCGGCCACAAGCGAACATGTCCGCAATGTAGCGGAGTCATGGAGTATCGGCACAAGTCGCCAGTCCTCTCGGCGGTAGATCCGAACAGTCGGGAGCCACGAGAGCGGTTGCGCTATGTGTCCGGATGGTTTTGCAGCGATCAGGAGTGCGGGTACCACGAGTTGGTGCGGCGCACGGGATAACGGGGTAAGGCATGGCAACGAATCTGATGGGTCCGGGCGACATTTCATTGCGAGACTTCATCGAAGCCGTCGGTTCTGCCGAGACGGCTCACGGCGCCGTGTCGACTGCCGCAGTAGCAGGAGCTTTAGGGAGCTCGCTTCTTCTGATGGTCGCGGCGCTGCCTCAGACGCGGTCGGATTCCGTTGCCGATCGGGCAAAGCTCGTGGAAGCCGCGACGGCGCTCACCAGCGTGCAACGGCAATTGACTGAGACGATTGAAACGGAGACTGCCGTGAAGCTCTTCACCGCGCGCAGCATGCCGCAAGCGAGTGAAGCGCAACGGTCGGAACGGTTAGCTGCGATACAGCTCGCACTTTGTGCGTCTGCAGACGTGCCTCTCGAAGTGATGCGCTTGTGTGCGCAGGGATTGGATCTCGCCGCCACCATAGCAGCGCACGGTGCTCGGGCAGCATCGGCCGACGTTCAACTCGGCGTTGCGCTCTTGCAAGCCGGCTTCGACGGGGCCCGGTCCAATCTCGAGGCGAAATTGAGCAGCTTCACTGACGCGGCGTACGTGACATCGGTTGCGGACGACATCGTTCGTCTGACTGATGAAACTACCGCTTCGACACGTGCAACGGCGTCGTTGTTGAAGGTGCTGCCGGCTTGATCTGTTTCGTGAGGTTGGGAGGCCTCTTGACGTGCGTTCGCGAGTACTAAAGACAACTGTTCTGGCGGCTGTCGCCGGCGCGGTGTGGACCCAGGTGCCGCAGGTTGCTTTGCGGTTGCGTCGGTTGTCGTTGAAGTGCTGGTTGATGGGCCATGACGATTGGATACGCCGCACTCCTGATCGTCTGTATCTCGAGTGTTTCGAATGCGGCCGTGAAACACAAGGATGGGCAACCGGCAAGAGTCACCCAGCAGACCGCGCGGGCGGTGTCGTCGAGAACGCGCGAGTAATCCAACGACAAGGCCATTGTGCGCCCGTGTCGGTGGGTTCGCCAATAAGGTCGGCGACGAGGTGCGAGTGTTCACCCAGTCACGATGGCGACATCACGCTCGCCGCGTAATTAGAGCGCCCGGACAGGCGAGTGTCAATGACGGCTGTTGCTGGAAGAAAAGGAGGGAGGTATGACTCGGAGAAGTATGGCGTTCGTTCTCGTCGCGATGATGGTGAGTGCGGTCGCGGCTGCCCAGGCATACGCACCCATCGTAACGATGGTTGTGACGATGCCGGACGGCCGGACGCAGGAGCTGACCGCGGCCGAAAGCGGACTGGCGACGCTGACCCTGAAGGACGGTACGGAGTACGGCTTCCGCCCCACAATTCAGGACAGCGCCCCATGGAATCGAATTGTTGTGACTATCTTCAAAAGCGCGACCAACAGCGCGCCCACGACAGTACTCGGGGAAATCGAACTTCGGAGAGGCGGTGCAGCGATGGATTCGAAAACGAGTCCTTCGTTCAAAGTGTCCGTTCCGAAGGTGTCTGGTCCAACGTCACAGACTGAGTCTTAGTCGACCGCTGTGCTCGTTGACCAAGGGGCGGGCCTGAAACGCAGTGCCGAGAACGGAGAATCATCAGATCAATAGGAGGAACCACTATGCACGTTCGACCTTTGCGCGATCGCATCCTCGCGAAGCGCGTCGAGGACCAAGAGCAACGGATCGGCGGCATCATCATCCCCGACACCGCCAAAGAGAAACCGCAACAAGCCAAAGTCATCGCCGCCGGGAAGGGCCGTGTCAACGACGAGGGAAAGACGATTCCGCTCGACGTGAAGGTCGGCGATCACGTGCTCATCGGCAAGTATTCAGGCACGGAGATCAAGCTGGATGGCGAGGAATTTTTGATCGTTCGTGAAGACGAGATCCTGGGCGTCGCCGAAGGCGTCCCGGAGCTCGCGACCGTGTAGGAGGCTGGGTCATGGCTGGAAAGCAGATTGTTTACAACGAACATGCGCGTCATGCGTTGATGCACGGCGTGAACAAGCTGGCGGATGCGGTGAAAGTGACGCTCGGACCAAAAGGCCGAAACGTTGTCATCGATAAGAAATTTGGCTCGCCGACCATCACGAAAGACGGTGTGACCGTGGCCAAAGAGATCGACGTGCCCGACCCCGTCGAGAACCTCGGCGCGCGTATGGTCAGAGAAGTGGCGAGCAAAACGTCCGATATCGCGGGTGATGGCACGACGACTGCGACCGTACTGGCACAGGCGATCATTCGCGAGGGGTCCAAGAATGTTGCCGCAGGCGCAAACCCGATGGGCCTGAAACGCGGCATCGACAAGGCGGTGGAACGAATCGTCACCGATCTGAAGGGGCTCAGCCAGCCCGTTAAGGGCGACATGATCGCGCAGGTCGGCACCATCTCCGCGAACAACGATCGGACGATCGGCACGATCATCGCAGAGGCGATGGACAAGGTCGGCAAGGACGGCGTCATCACGGTCGAAGAAGCCAAGACCATGGAGACGGCACTGGAGGTCGTCGAGGGCATGCAGTTCGACCGCGGTTACCTGTCGCCATATTTCGTGACGGACCCGGAACGCATGGAATGCGTGCTGGAAGATCCGCTCATCCTGATCCACGAAAAGAAGATCTCGGCCATGAAGGATCTGCTGCCGATCCTCGAGAAGATCGCGCAGTCCGGAAAGGCGCTTCTCGTGATCGCGGAAGATCTCGAAGGTGAAGCCTTGGCCACGTTGGTCGTCAACAAGCTGCGCGGCACGCTGAAGGTGGCGGGTGTGAAGGCGCCAGGCTTCGGCGATCGCCGGAAAGCCATGCTGGAAGACATTGCGATCCTGACCAACGGTCGGGCGATCACCGAAGACCTTGGCGTGAAACTCGAAAACATCAAGCTGGAAGAACTCGGAACGGCCAAACGGGTCACCATCGACAAGGACAACACGACGATTATCGAAGGGGCTGGTACCAAGAAAGCGATCGAAGGCCGCGTGAAACAGATCCGGGCCCAGATCGAGGAGACCACGTCCGACTACGATCGCGAAAAACTGCAGGAACGCCTTGCGAAGCTGGTGGGCGGCGTCGCGGTCATCAAGGTAGGTGCAGCTACCGAGACCGAGATGAAGGAGAAGAAGGCGCGTGTCGAGGACGCCATGCACGCCACGAAGGCGGCGGTGGAAGAAGGGATCGTTCCGGGAGGCGGTGTGGCGCTGCTTCGAGCATCGGCCATTCTCGAGTCGTTCGGGAAGGACAATAGTCTCGACGGCGACGAGCGCCTTGGGGTGGAGATCGTGCGAAAGGCCGCCGAGGAGCCGACCCGCTGGATCGCTCAGAACGCCGGACTCGAAGGTTCGATCGTTGCCGCGAAGATCAACGAGTCCAAGGACAAACACTGGGGCTTCAACGCGCAAAGTGAGGAGTACGAGGATCTCGTAAAAGCTGGTGTCATCGACCCAACCAAGGTCGTGAGAACGGCGCTGACGAACGCGGCATCCATCGCCTCGCTGGTCTTGACGACAGAGGCGCTGGTCTCGGAAATTCCCGAGAAGGAGAAACCCGTGCCTGCGGCGCACGGCCCCGGCATGGACGATTACTGATCGCGCAGAGATTGGGATTGACGTCGGGTCGGCGCACGGTGGCCCGACACTTTCCCTGCGTTTGCGTCGTCCGGTGGTCGGAGCTCGACACCGCGCCCGCCCGAATGTCGTGTCGTGCTGCGGGTGCCTCCGAGAGCCGGTTAGGAGCGTCAAGTTCCATTTCGTTGGATCGTCTTCACAAAGCTATGGCTCAGCGATTCGAGAACGCACTTCCGGTGCCGAGTTCGTATTGATGCTTCCGATCCGGCCGAGCGCTGCGTAATCGATGGCAGCAAGTGGATGCTTCAGTTCGTGGGCCACCAGGGCGACGACCTCGCGAGTCCGCTCGCGTCGAAGGGAGCGTGAACTAGCTCTTCTTGGAAGTCTTCGCGTAACGTCGTCGTGGTCCGCTACTTGGTCGCTGGAGTGCCTGGTGTGTTTCGCGGCCGCGGTCGCCTTAGCGACGCCGGCTATCCTGGCAATTCCGATTGCGCACGCCGTTCGGCGGCATCGTGATTCTCAGGTTCGGGGAGCCTCGGCTGCCATCGTCATCGCATCATGTGTCCTGATGGCGATGACGAGCGTGACGCTCGCGCCCGATGCGGCGCCGACCACGCCGCTGGCGGTACTGGTGGTTGCCGGATTCATCGCACTTGCTGGTCGGGTGCCGCCGGTGGTCGTTGTCCTAGCATCGGCCTGTCTAGGCCCTCTGCTTGCACGCTGAGTCAGACCCAATTAAGTAACGCGCACTGCGTCGAACGTTCAGAAGTTCGATAGTGAAATAACCCTGTGCTGCAAGTTGTTGAAAACAGAGGGCAAATTTCGTGGCTGAGTGTCAGGGATTCGCACGCCCGGACTCGCGACGCTGAGCGCGTCTAGTCGACAAGCAGCGGTTCAGGAGACCGCTGCACACCGATATCCGGCCACAACGGACGATGCTTGTGCTGTACCTGTTTTGTACCTGATGCTCAGGGTTTGAGTGGATTTGGTGATTTGAGGGCTTCGGATCGGGCCTAAATCATTGATGGGAGAGGGAACCACGGGAACGAATCCCACCCTCTCCGCCATCCTCAGCCAAACGCTCGCTTCGCTCGCGGCTATGGATGGCGAGCCGCGTCAGGCGAGTCAAGCTACAAAACGCTCCAGAACGAAGCGCATCGTCAAGGTGATCGCGTCGGCATTCCGCTTGCCAGCGACGATCCCGACGCGCTTCGAATCGCCGCCGATCTGGTCCGCGCCGCCGGCTTCGATCCGGTCATCGTCGGGCCCTTGGCCCGAGGAAAGGACTTCGAGCCGGACAGCCGACCGTACAACACAGGGATGAGCGGCTCCGAACTCCGCGTGCTCTTCGGTCAGGATGTCTGATGCCACGACACCGAGGAATCAGATGCGCTGGCTGATCGCGAGGATGTTCCCTTCGGTGTCCTTGAACCACGCCGTCTTCGCCCCTCCACCGGTCGCGATGCTGTTTTTCGTCGTCAGCCCTGGGAAGTTGTACTCTTCGAAGACCACGCCACGCCCCTTGAGCTCGGACACTTCGGCTTCGACGTCGGCAACCTGCCAGAACGCCTGACTGGCCTTGGACGTGCCGGCGTTGGGCGTCGGATAGAGAAACACCTCGCTGCCCCCGCATTCGTAGACCACACCTCCGGCGTAGTCCTCCCTGGGCTGCAAACCCACGAGCTCCTCGTAGAACTTCCTCGCCCGCGCGACGTTGGTGGCCGGGATGTAGGCGCGTATCGGAGCCGTTCTCAGCATGAGTGCCTCCTGGAGATGGGCCGTGACCGATGCGACGAGTTTCTGCGCACGTTCTGGCCTGCTGTGCGTACATCGAACGGGCGGTCGTCAGATCGACAATCTACTTGTCCTGCCGTTGTGATGGCTCGGCTGAGGTCGCGGGCGAGTTGAGGCTGTCTGCTGAAATGGTCCGGTTGTCTCAGCTGTTTTCATCGGAATCGCGTCACGTTTGTCACTCCCATTGCGACACATCGCGGCGCTAGTTTGGTTTCACAGGCTACCAGCAGGTCGCGTCTCGAGCGAAAGCGATCTTGGCAGAGAAGAAAGCTCGGCCGCGACGGTCTCAGTTGAACGGATCGTAAGACGAGGTGAGGAGATGGATGAGAACAAGGCGAAAGATAGGGAACCGCGGAAAGGGCATCTTCCAACGAACACGCCACCGGTCGTGTCAGCGCAGGCATGGGAGGCGGCCCGCCAGCAGCTCCTCGTGAAGGAGAAGGCGTTGAGCCATGCCCGTGACGCGCTGGCGGCCGAGCGTCGGCGCATGCCGTGGGTGGCCGTGGAGAAGACGTACAAGTTCGAGGGGCCGCAGGGTCACGCGAGCCTGGTCGACCTTTTCGACGGCCGCCGGCAGCTGATCGTCTACCGCGCCTTCTTCGAGCCCGGCGTGTACGGCTGGCCTCAGCACGCCTGCCGCGGTTGCTCATTCGTGGCCGACCAGGTCGCCCACCTCGCTCATCTCAACGCCCGCGACACCACGCTTGCGTTCGTCTCGCGCGCGCCGCTGACAGACATTGACGGACTGAAGGCACGAATGGGCTGGAAGATGCCGTGGTACAGCATCACGGACACCTTCGACCTCGACTTCGGCGTTGACGAATGGCACGGCACGAACGCCTTCATCCGCGACGGGGACCGCGTCTTCCGCACTTACTTCATCAACAACCGCGGCGACGAGCAGATGGGGAGCACCTGGAATTATCTCGACATCACTGCGCTCGGGCGCCAGGAGGAGTGGGAAGACTCTCCAGAGGGCTACCCGCAGACGCCGCCGTACAAGTGGTGGAACTGGCATGACCAATACGACACCGCCAGCTCGTCGCAGTGGTCGAGCGTTGTCGATCGCAGTCTCGCCCTTCAGGGTCAGCCGGTCGAGCGCAACACCGGCAGTTAGCTCAGGGCATGAGGTTGATTGCCGCACCTCTTCACCTCTGATCTCACCGTTGGCGGCAAACAGTCACGCGGACCCAGTGCCCGACCTTGCGGCCGTCCTTCAGGGTTCCACGGGTTTGGAGCATGAGGGCGGCCGCGGCGTTCCCGCCCGCCAGAATAACCAATCGCGGATTTTCCACACCGATTGAGCTCGTGAAGCCGTCGAAACTACTGCAGAAAGTTCCGCCGGACTGCAGCAGTTCCGGTCAGTTGCAAACGAGGGACTACGTCGAACTCAACAATGTCCGCAACCTACAGGAACGCGACACAAACCATTCAGCCTTGGCCGCGCGAAGCAAATGGCGATTTGCAGCGCTTGTCGACTCCTTCCGGCAGATCGAGTTGGAAAGAAACAAAAGGACGTCACACCGACGAGCGGAATATTCGTGTCGAAGTCAGTGCGCTGGAGAAAGGCATTACTGAGTTAAAGGCGCAGCCTCCAGATCGTGGTGAGCACTGTTGTGCTGATCATCGTATTTGTCAGTTCCGTGTACGACCGGCTCGCCGTGCCCGAATTCAGTGAGAAGCTTCTCGGGGCTGATGGGAATCAGCAGCAGAACATTACTGGGTTTCAAGTTTCCCGGGCGATCACGACGTCCGGCGACAGCGAGCGCCGCGGTGGCAAGGACCGGGTTGCTATTGCGTCACCGATTGTCCTTGGTCTTGACTGTTGGGATTGAGTCGCGCCGGCGTTTATACGTCAAAAGGTTCGGAAGCCCGTTACTCAGAGTCAGGCTTGCGAGGTGGCCATGCCGTCGCACGAACTGCCTGCCGAGACGCGCTGTCTCAATGAGATAAGTCTGTCCATGAACCAGGACGCTGGAGATTCCTATGGCGGATCCGAAGAAGGTGCGATTCACGGTGACCTGCAACACCAACGACGACCTGTCGGGGATGATTCAGACAGAAGATCAGGATGAGAATGAGCGGCGGATCATGCTTGATGACTCGGGCGTTGCAAATGTGAAACTGCCGCCCGGCACATACACATTTGTCTGGGCCGTCAAGATGAGTCCCATCCAGCGGCACCGGTACGGCATCAAGGCCGAACAGACTGCTGACGATGGGTCGTTGGTCGTGCTGAGAGATCGGCCGAAGGAACAGACGACAAGCGGCGGAGAAGACGTGGGGTTCGATGATTTTGAGCTGAGCTCGTAGTCGCTCTGCCCTCTCACATGAGCATCGCCATGCGTATATCGTTCACGCGCATCCTGTCCACAGTGTGCCTGGTCTGGCCGTTACATTCGTCAGCGTTGGCACAGCCGCAGGTTGTTAAACCAGCAGCCACGCCGGATCCGTTGGTGACGGCCGTTGCCGACATCGCGAGGCCATTCAAGCGACAGGCGCAGCGCGATCCGCTCGTCAGATCCAGCCTGACGTTGCCGGAGCCTCAACTGACGCTCCAGACGACAAAAGGCAAAGGCCGCGCGACTGGCACCGTTGGCCTGGTTCAGCAGACCACGAGCGGCGAAAGGACGCTTGGCTTGGTGATTTCGTCGCCAATCGGCGAT
>JBKPSC010000202.1:0-9624 GCA_046734915.1 Acidobacteriota bacterium
CTGGCCCGGGTCGCCGGTCTCGGTGCATCGAAGGGGCGGACGAACATGAGCACGAAGGATCCACTGCGTGACAGCGGCGTCTCGCGCCGCGACCTGATGCGGCTCGGGGCCGGCGGCTTCGGCTTCGGCCTCTTCGGTGGAATTGGTCCGGTGCCGGCGGTGTTGAGCCAGGCGGCGGCTGTCGCCGCGGCGAACCAGTCGGGCAAGATTCTGGTGGTCTTCGAGTGGTTCGGCGGCAACGACGGGCTGAACACGATCGTCCCGTACGGCGACGCCCTGTATTACAAGCACCGCCCGACGATCGGCCTCAAGGAAAAGGATCTGCTGAAGATCGACGCGCAGTTCGGCTGGCACAAGTCGATGGCGGGGATGAAGCACCTGTTCGACGATGGCAAGGTGGCGATCGTCCAGGGGGTCGGCTACGACCAGCCGTCGTTCTCGCACTTCACGTCGATGTCCTTCTGGCACACCGGCGCTCCGAACAGCGGCAACGAATACGGCTGGATTGGGCGAACGGCATCGGCCCTCGATCCGGCGGGCGCGCGCGAGAACATGATCGTGAACATCTCCGACAGCCAGTCGCTGGCGGTCAGAGCGCAGCATCACGTGCCGCTCGTGTTCGTCGATCCGGCGAAGTTCCAGCGCGGCGTGTTCTCGCAGGAGAAGTCCACGCTCGACAGCTTGAGCGCACAACACGCGCCGGTCGGCGACGCCCATAAGTACGTGCTCGAGGTGACGAAGAGCGCGGCCCAGGCCTCCGAAGTCGTGCGTGCGGCGTGGAGCAAGTACCCCGGGCGGAACAATCCGGATCTCCGTCTCCTCGATCTCGACAAGGTCGTGGCGCTTATCGAAGCCGACTTCCCGACCAGGCTCTATTACGTGCCGCTGCGTAACAGCCTGTTCGACACGCACGTCAACCAGGCCTCGCCGCACGATCGTCAGCTCGAGTACTGCTCGGATGCGATCGCCGGTTTCTTCCAGGAGCTGAAGCGCATCGGCCGCGCCGACGACGTCGTGATGTACGTGCACAGCGAGTTCGGCCGGCGTGTGCCCGAGAACACGAGCCTCGGCACCGACCACGGCACGGCGCAGGTGAACTTCGTCATCGGCAACGCGGTGAAGGGCGGACTCTACGGGAAGCCGCCGAGTCTTTCGGAGCTGGTCCTCGGCGACAACCTCGAGACGACGACCGACTTCCGTCAGGTCTACGCGACGCTCATCCAGGAATGGATGGGCGCCGACGCGACGAAGGTCCTTGGACAGAAGTTCGCCCCGCTGGGGATGTTCCGGGGGTAGGAGAAACAGCTATGGCGACTCGCATGGGCTGGACTCCAGGACCGGGAGCCTGGAAAGACGATCTGTCGCCGCTTCCCGCCGCCGAGTGGAACTACGACCGCGCCGCCCATCTGCTCTCGCACGCGGGGTTCGGCGGCACACCGGCCGACATCCAGCGGCTCGCCGACGCGGGCCTCGAGCGCGCCGTGCACTCGCTCGTGCACTACGAGAGCATTCCCAATCCGAAGATGCAGCCGTTCGTCGAATCGGGCCTCTGGGATCCGAGCCTGACCGAGTTTCCCGAGAGCCGGCCCGAGGCGACGGACCGCGCGCTCAAACACGGCGCCTCGATGGGCATCGAGCGCAAGCCGGCCGGCAATCGTCCGGTCCAGCCCGTCTCCGATCGCTTCTTCTACTGGCTGCGCGCGACGATGCTCGAGACGCGGCGGCTGGGCTACTGGTGGGCGAACCGGATGCTGCAGACCACGCATCCGGTGGAGCAGAAGATGGCCCTGTTCTGGCACGGCCACTTCGCCACGCACGAGAACAAGGTCCGCGACTACCGCAAGATGATGCAGCAGATCGACCTCTTCGAGCGAGGGGCGACCGGCAGCGTCCGCGACCTCGCCATCCAGCTCGCGCAGAACCCGGCGATGCTGTACTTCCTCGATGCGCAGTACAACGTCAAGGGCGCACCGAATGAGAACTTCGCCCGCGAGGTGATGGAGCTCTTCACAATGGGCGTCGGCAACTACACCGAGAAGGACGTGCGCGAAGGCGCACGCGCATTCACCGGGTGGTACTTCGACAACCTCGCGTTCAAGGTCAATCCGGACAAGCACGATCACGCCGCGAAGACGTTCCTCGGCCGCACCGGCGACTTCGACGGCGTGGACGTGCTGAACATCATCTTCGAGCAGCCGGTCACCGCCGAGTATCTGGCCGCGAAGATCTACCGGTTCCTCGTCCGCGACGAAATCTCTGCGGATCTGCGCAAGAAGCTCGGCGCCGTCCTTCGCGACCACGACTACGAGGTCAAGCCGCTGCTGACGGCGGTCTTCTCGTCGAAGGATTTCTACAGCCAGGCGAGCTACGGCGGCCACATCAAGGGGCCGGTCGAGCATCTGGTCGCGATGATGAAGCACCTCGACGTCGAGGCCATGCCCGGCGTGCCGGATTTCAACCAGTCGACGATCGCGATGGGTCAGCACCTGCTGAATCCGCCGTCGGTGGCGGGCTGGGCCGGCGGCAAGTCGTGGATTACGCCCGGTCTCCTCATCGCCCGCGGCAACATCGCGCGCGACGTGCTGATCGCGGACATGACCGGCTTCAGGGACTGGAACTTCACGGCCGGCACCGACGACCTGCTCGGCCAGCGGCTGCGCGACGGCTACGACATCGGCGCCGCCACGGCGGTCAGCGATCCGTCGAAGATGACGACGTTCGACCGCGTGGCTCTCGAGCGGGACGAGCAGTTCAACACCCGCATCTCGGGCTACATCGGGTGGGAGCAGGCCGCGCGCAAGCTGATTCCCACGCCGCGCGGGGCGGCGCAATTCAACCTGAGCGAGATGGTGCTCCAGAACGGGGTGAAATCGCCGGCTGAAACCGTCGACTATCTCACGTGGCGGCTCCTGCGAGTCCCGCTGGCGAAGCCCACGCGGGACACGTTCGTGGGGTTCCTCGCGAAAGAGCTCGGCACCGAGAACATCGATCGCGCTCAGACCTACATGGAAGATGCGCTGCGGATGACCACGCATCTCATCATGAGCACACCGGAGTATCAGATCGTCTGACCAGTCGGCGCCGGCTGCTCCTTCCGGGAGTGCTGACCGGGGAGCGGCAGCTGCGTCCGCATAAGCAGCCGAGGAGCGTCACATGGTCGCGATCGTCTGGCGATTTTCCGTCAAGAGCGGACGTGAAGAAGAATTCGAGCGGCTGCTCGGCACTGAAGGGGAGTGGAACGTCCTCAATCGACGCACCCGCTCGTTTCTGGGCAGCTCGTTCCTGCGCGACCAGAGCGACGAGTCACGCTATCTTCTGGTCGAGTACTGGAGCGAGATGGTCGTCGTCGAGCACCATCGCGAGTACCGTTCCGGCGCGATGGAGGAACTCGAACGCCGCCGCGACGAACTGGTCGACTCAGTCGAGCCGCTGGGTGTGTTCACGGCGCTCAACGTCCCGGAGCGCAGCGGGCCGACGTGGTCGCAGCGATAGGCCCTGACGCCGGCTCATTGTCGGTGGGCGGCGACCCAGTCCCGCTGACGCTGCGCCAGGGTGCGGTCCCGCCGCTTCGATGCCTGCAAGGCGTTCGCGGCATCGGCGTTTTGCAGCAAGCCGGAGACTCGCTCGAGGTCGCGCTCATCGGTCTGCTGGTCGAGCAGGCGAAGGGCAAGCGAGACATTCCATTCGGTATCCCCGTCGAAGATGCGCCGCCCGATCTCGGCGGTCGCGTATCGCGGTGCGCCGAAGTATCCCGGCCAGTCCGGCCCTCCGGCGATGCGGTAGAGCTCGGGAAGATCGCGGGCGGTGATGGACGGCGCCTGAGCGACCGTTGGTGACACCAGGTCGGGGCGCACCATCATGATGCGACTGGTCTCGAGCAGTCCGGCGTGAACGCTGAGCCCCTCTTCGTCGAGTACCTGTTTGGTGACGCTGGCCTGCATCGCTTCGAGTCCCGGATCCGATCCGGTCACGAGGCCCGCTAAGTTGACCATGCGCCCGCCGAAGGTATCCCGAAAGTACTCTCCGGCCTCGTCGAGTGCCTGGTTGTGTTCCGGTCCGCCGTGCATGTGGACGAGAAAGATCCAGCGGAAGCCCTGCTCTCCGAACTCGTCGCCGAGATCCATGAAGATGCCCCGCAGCGTCTCGGGTCGCACGGCGAACGTTCCCGGAAATGGCAGCTTGCCGCCGACCGCGTTCGCGCCTCCGGAGCCGAGCGGGATGGCAGGGAAGACGGCGGCCGTCCAACCGGGCCGGCGCGCGATGGCCGACGCCAGGTCCGCGGTATAGCGTTCGTTCTGATAGCCGTCGGCGTACGACGGAAGGTACGGACCGTGTTCCTCCATGATTCCACCTGGAATGAGAATCACCGTCCGGTCACGATCGAGCGCGCGGATCTGGTCAGTGTTCATCTCGGCCAGCCGGACCACTCGTTCGATCGGCGAGCGGTCAGCACACCCGACGGTCCCCTGAAGCATGGCCACCAAGAGCACGCCCTGCAACGGCAGCGAGATCGGGCTCATTTCGACCTTTCTCTGTTGACGGACTCAGAGCTTGGATGCCAGGTAGCGCTTTCGCGCCCGCGCGGTGAGACCGGGCGGCGACAGACGGACGGTGATCTCGTGCATCTTGCCATCGAGCTTCTGCGGCTCGAAGCCGAGCGCGTACTGATGATGCAGTTCATCGGCGACGCGCGCGAACGTCGCCACGAGATCCTGCGGTGAGGTGAGCTCGAAGTAGCCGCCGCCGGTCGCCGCGGCAATCTTGGGCAGGCCCTCATCGGGCCGTTCGAGCTGCAGTTCGTCGCGGCCGCCGCCGAGCCCGCCCCGCCCGCCGATGCCGCCGGGGAACGGTGAAGAGCCGCCGCCGGGTCCCGGGATGAAGATGCCGCGGCTCCGCGGATCGGCTCCGCCGGGCATGCCGCCAGGCATCCCGTTCTGACCGGCGAGGCCGATGGCGTACACCATGACGCCCTGCTCCTCGGCCCGCTTCGTCACGTCCTTCAGCGACTTGTTCTTGTTGCTGAAGTTCATCGGCTTGTCCACGCCGTCGGTGAATACGAGGACGACGCGACGGCCGGGTTCGAGGAGGAGCTTGTCGATGCCGCGATCGACGGCGTTCCACAGTGGCGTCGGACCGTCTTCCTGCAGATCGTCGCGCAGGATCTTGGTGAGCGTCTCCTGATCCGAGGTGAAATCCTCGGGGTCGATCTGGATGTGCGTCCCGAAGCTGCCGATGCGCGCCTTGTCGAAGGGCAGCATCGAGCGGACGAAGGCCTCGGCGGCGCGCTCCTCGAGATCGAAGTTCGGCTTCATGCTGCCGCTGCGGTCGAGCAGCATCACGACCGTGATGGGCTGGATGTCGTTGGCGAACAGGGTCAGCGTCTGCCGCTTGCCGTCGTCATCGACCGCGAAATCGCCGGCGGTCAGGTCGGGCACCAGGCGTCCCTGGGCGTTGGTGACCGTCGCGTAGACGGCGACGGTGCGCGCGGTGGACTCGAATCGCGGCGAAGGTGTCTGCTGCGCGGTGAGCGCGACGGTAAGACAGAAGGCCAGGCTGGCGGAGGCACAGCCGACTGCGCGCGGCGTCATGAGAGCTCCTCGGGGCGGCTGGCGATGGCCATGTTACCCCACTTCGTCCGGCGCCGCGGGTGGAGGCGGCCAGCAAATGGCAGTGTCGTGCGCGGTCTGCACGCGCAGCGTCACGCCTCTGGCCACGCCGAACCGTCTCGATCGCCTGACGAGTCGGGCATAGCCGTACTTGCCGTCGACGCCGACGTACCGCCGCTGGACGCTCTCGTGGATCAGCACGGTGGCCGCCGCCGCGTGATCGCCGGGCTTGCGCCGCCCGTCGAGCCAGAAGACGCGTCCGCTGCGGCGCGGCGGATATACGGCGTTGTCGAGCTCGACTCTCGGCAGGCTGTCGGTCACGAAGTATCCGCTGCGCCAGAACAGGTTGTTTGGCCTGGCGGTCCCGGCGTCGCGGCTGCGCTCTTCGATGCGGGTGACCTCAGCCTGCTTGGCGGGATTCAGCAGCAGGCCCGCGTCAGTCGCTTCGCCGAGCATCCATCGCAGCGCCGCGTCGGCCAGAGGCGAGTTGCCGCGCTGGTGGCCGCCGCCGACGTCGGAATGGTCGCCGGCGAACCACACTTCGCGGACGCGCGAATTCCAGTCGCCCCAGCCCGTCATCTTGAACACCGCGCGCCGCTCGTCGAGCGAGACGGCGTGACGTACTGTGGTGACCGACGCGTTGTGACGAAGCGCCGGAAAGCTCCGCGGCCAGAGCCAGCCGTAGGCCTTGACCGTGTCCCAGATGCCCAGGAAGTCGACCGTGCAGGGCTGGCCGAACTGTTCCCTGAAGTCCCGCGCGTCCGCATCGAACGAGGCGTGATCGGTCGTCTCGTCGCGGCCGAACTTCGCCGGCAGGCCGCGCTGCCGGCGTGCGGCCTTAATGCGGGACTCCGAGGTTCGATAGAGGTTCACGGCGCGGATCACGAGATTTCTGTCAGGCCGGACGACACCGCAGACGTGGAGCAGACCGGCAAGCGCGCGGACCGTGAACGCGCCCCGGCTGAAGCCGAAGAGGAAAACGCGATCGCCAGGCTGGTACTTCTCGACCAGCCACGAGTAGAGCTGAATCAGGTTCTCTTCGACCCCGGTCCCGAACCAGAGCGCGCGCAGATGGGCGGCCGTGTAGCGGAGTCGGCCGGTGCCGGGCTGACGTGGTTCGGTGCCGACGCCAGGATCATACAGAGCCACCTGCGTGGGGCTTTTCTGAATCAGGAGGTCGAAAAGACGCCGCACGTTGCTCGGCGTCCCGGTGTCCGAATTGCCCGTCCCGTCGCTGCAGATGATGATGGTCAAGACACCGTAATCATCCCCCGGCTGAGATGGTTTTCAACAGGTAGAATGCGTTCCGATGCACCTGCGTGTGCGCAATCTGTCGGCGGGCCCGCTCGTCATCGGCGTTCTGCTGTCGCTGCTCACGCCGCGCCTGGCCGCGCAACCCCCTTACACCGCCCGGCAGGACGGCGAAATCGTTCAATTGCGGGACGAGAAGAGCCAGATTGCCGTGTCTTTCCTCCCCGACGCCGGCAACCTCGCCTACCGGATGACCGTCAAGGGTCACGACGTGCTGCGCTGGCCGTTCGCGTCGGTCGACGAGTTCAAGGCCCGTCCGGCGCTGAGCGGGCTGCCGTTTCTGGGACCCTGGGCCAACCGTCTGGACGAGCAGGCGTTTTACGCGAACGGCAAGCGCTATGCGTTCGACATGGCGCTCGGCAACGTGCGCGGCGAGGTTCCCATCCATGGCTTCCTGTCCACGACGAGCATCTGGAAGGTAGTGGAGGTGAAAGCCGATGCGACGTCGGCGTGGGCCACCAGCGTGCTGGAGTTCTACCGCAATCCGGCGTGGATGAAGCAGTGGCCCTTCGCGCACTCCGTGACGATGACGTATCGCCTGCATGACGGGGCACTCGACGTCGAGACGGTCATCGCGAACATGAGCGCCGAGGCGATGCCGGTGGCCATCGGCTTTCATCCCTATTTCCAATTGACCGATTCGCCGCGAAACGCGTGGACCATCGACGTGCCGGCACGCACGCGGTGGCTGTTGTCGGAGCGGAAGGTTCCGACGGGCGAGACCGAGCCGATCGAGCGTCTCTTTCCGAATCCGCGATCGGCCACGCTCGCCGACTACAACCTCGACGACGTGTTCTCGGATCTGATTCGGGACGCCGACGGCCGGGCGACCGTTTCGGTGAAGGGTCGTTCAC
This sequence comes from Acidobacteriota bacterium, assembly GCA_046734915.1. Classification (GTDB taxonomy): domain Bacteria; phylum Acidobacteriota; class Vicinamibacteria; order Vicinamibacterales; family CAVVIG01; genus VFZL01. The sequence goes on from JBKPSC010000202.1 coordinate 7,772, forward strand.
AGCGGCTCGATGTCACCGTCGGTCCAAACTTCCGGGCGCTGGTCGTCTACGCGCCACTCGGGCCGACGACCGGTTTCATCTGTTTCGAACCGATGGCCGGCATCACCAACGCGATCAACATGGCGCACCGCGGACAGTACAAGGAGCTGCAAACGGTGGCTCCGGGCGGCACCTGGAGGGAGCGGTTCCAAATTCGACCGAGTGGGTTCTGAGCGATAGGGGAGACAGGTTCACAGGTTCACGGGTTCACAGGTTCACGGGTTCACAGGTTCACGGGTGCACGGGTTCACGGGTTCACGGAGGAGACGAGCAATGAAATCGAGACTCGGATGTGTCGTCCTTGCCGTTGCGTGGTTGACGCCCGCGCTCGTCGAGGCCCAGACCGCACCGGCGCCGCGGGCCACCCCTGTCGTTCGTTACGGCTCCAATCCGTCCGCCGGCCACACGTTCACCCACGACGGGGTGCGTCTGTATTACGAGGTTTACGGCGCCGGTGAGCCGCTGTTGATGGTGCACGGCAACGGCGGCAGCATCGCCGACCTGGCCGCCCAGATCGCGCACTTCCGCCAGCGCTTCAAAGTGATCGCCATGGACAGCCGCGATCAAGGGAAATCAGCGGACAGTCCGGACAGGCTGACCTACGAGAAGATGACCGACGATCTTGCCGCGCTGCTCGATCATTTGAAATCGGAGCCGGTGAACGTGCTCGGTTGGAGCGACGGTGGCATCGAAGCGTTGCTGCTCGGCATCCGGCATCCGGCAAAAGTGAAGAAGCTCGTGGCGATGGCCGCCAACCTCAATCCGAGCGACAGGGCTCTGCGTCCGGATGTGCTCGCCCTCATCAAGGACATGATGGCTGGTGTGCCCGCGGCCGACCGAGCCACGCCGCAGGGCCGGCGTGAGCTCAAGGTGACCGGCATGATGCTCGAGGAGCCAAATATCGACGTCAAGGCCCTCGAGGCGATCACCGCGCCGACGCTCGTGCTGGCGAGCGATCACGACGTCATCGTCGACGAGCACACGCTCGACATCTTCCATCACATCCCGAACAGTCAGCTGGCCATCTTCCCGAACGCGACACACTTGATCCCCTTCGACGATCCGGTGACGTTCAATGCGACCGTCGAGCGGTTTCTGCGGGCGCCGTTCGTCAAGACGGATCGAATCAAGGACACCGTCAGTTCGCTGGAGAAGATGCGCGCTGCGCAAAGGCCCTAGCAACTGTGGTGATCGTAGGGGGATTGAGTATCGAGCGGGACATCACCTGCACTATAGTCGCTGGGCTCGTGCTCCGCGTTCACACCGCTCTCATCATCCTGCTTCTCGGAGTCAGCACGCTGCCGATCACGGCGCAGCGTGCCGTCCGGCGCAGCCGGGACTTGCAGGGGACGTGGAGCAACGGCACCATCACACCGCTCGAGCGCCCCGCAGAACTCGCATCGCTGGCCTACCTCTCCGCAGCAGCCGCCACCGAATACGAGAGCACCTGGCTGGAGAACTTCCGCAAGAACTTCACCGCAGAAGATCTGATGGCACCGGACCTGGACTACACGTTCATGGACCGCCTGAGAGTCGTGCCGAGCCGGCGCACGTCGCTCATCACCGATCCACCGGATGGCCGTTTGCCACCGCTTCTGCCGGCGGCCAAAGGCCGCGCCGAAGCGCGGCCCAAGCAGTCGCGTGACGACCCCGAGGTGATGGGTCTCGCCGAACGATGCCTGATGGAGACGTCTTTCGGGTCGTCGACCTCGGCGCCGCCGCTGGTGCCGAGTCCGTTCGGGCAGAACTACTTCCAGATCGTGCAGACACCGACACACGTCATGATCCACTCGGAACTGGTGCACGACGCGCGG
>JBKPSC010000203.1:0-8145 GCA_046734915.1 Acidobacteriota bacterium
CCCTGCGGACGTCGCCGACGGCATGCGGTTGTATCGCACGAAGGCTGATTGCCAGACGTGCCACGGGTGGGCGGCCGACGGCCGCAAGATGGACACCCAGATGCCAGACGCGCCGAGTCTGCGCACGACGCGGCTCGGCCGCGCGGGCGTCATCTTCGCGATCAAGTGCGGCCGGCCCGGCCGCGGCATGCCCGCCTTCGACCGTCTTGCTTACTCTGACGCCGCACGCTGCAATAACACGACGCTCGCGGACCTCAAGAAGAACGGACAGGAGCTGACCGATCCGCCGGCGACGCTGCAGCCGCGCGAGATCGAGATGATCGCCGACTTCCTGTTCGACAAAGTGATCGGGAAGGGTCCGATGGACCACGCCAAGTGCGTGGAATACTGGGGTGAGGACGTCGACGCTTGTAAGGAGTTCCCGAAGTAGAAGCAGGCGGCACGGTGCCGCTGGGGGCTACAACATTCAGCCTTTGGAGGTCACGATGCGCACGCTGCCGATCCTCTTCGCCCTGTCGCTCGTTCCCGGCACCCTCCTTGCGCAATCCTCCAGCGCGACGCAGCCGGCCCCGACCGACCGCACCCGCGCCAGTCAGATGACTGCCGGCGCCCTCAAGGAGGCGCTGGTCAAGTTGCCCACCGATCGGGCTGCATCCAGCGTGCGCGTGTTCACGCTGTCGCCTTACAACGTGAACGTCGAGCGCCGCCAGCCGATGCAGCAGGGCGCGTCGGTGCACGAAGCGCAGGCCGAGCTGTTCTACGTCATCGAAGGGTCGGGTACGTTGCTGACGGGCGGTAAGCTGGTCGGCGAGACGCGTAATGGCACAAATCTGTCGGGCACTGGCATCGAGGGTGGCACGCGAAACGCGTTTGGCAAGGGCGACTTTCTGCTCGTGCCCTCGGGCATCGCGCATCAGTTCGTGGATCTCGCCGGAGAGATTCACCTGATGTCGCTGTACTTGCCCAATCAGCACTGACGCGCCACCCTTCAGCGTGGGTGATGTTGGGCCCTAGGGTAGCGTCTCGCGGCTCAGGTCTCAGTCATAAATGTCTTATGTTAGGTCTCAAGTCTTAAGCGACATCAGACCTGAGCCCTAGGACGTAAGGCTCTCCAGCGTCTCAATTCAACGCGAACACAAAGAGGTAGCTCGAGTTCTCGAGGTTGTCGAACTTGACCGGGTGCAGGTGTCGGCCGCTGGTCTGCACGGCCACGAACTGCTTCGGTCCGATCGCGTAGGTCATCGGCGAGCCCTTGAGCGGTGTGCCGACGTTGAAGCGCCACAGCTCTTCCAGGGTGTCGTCGTTGTACGCCACCACCCAGCCATCCTGCAGCGCCGTGAAGACCAGGCCGCCGGCCGTCGCCGTGACGCCAGACCGGATCTCGATGTCCGTCGCCACCTTCGACACCACTTTGTGGTTCGCCGCGTCGAACGCGGTGACGGCGCCGTAGTAGAGATCGCTGCTGTACTTCCGCGGCTCGCTGGCCTTGTTGTTCACGCCGCCGTCCGGCCCGAGCGAGGCGACCGCCGCGCCATTCTGTGAGAAACACCCTTCGGTACCCACGCCGTACGCAATGCCCTTGACCGGATTGAACGCCAGCGGCTGGTGGGCGACGCCGCCGTGCCACGTCGGGCAGGTCCGCTTCTGACCGTCGCCGCGCAGCGCGCGGGCTGCCGGGTTGTACAACTGGACATCCAGCTTGGGGTCGTACTCCATCGGCTTGCCGGTCTTCGGATTGATGCCCTTCGTCCAGTTCAGATCGTTGACATATTTCTCCGCCTTGATGAACCGGCCGTTCGTGCGATCGAGGGTGTAGTAGAAGCCGTTGCGCGCGTAATGGCCGACGACCTTCCGCACGACGCCGTCGATCTTGACGTCATACAGCATGTGCACGCCGACCTCGTCGAAGTCCCACGAGTCGTTCGGCGTGTACTGGAAGTGCCACGCCAGCTTGCCGGTGTCGACGTTGATGGCGATAGCCGAGTTCGTGTAAAGGTTGTCGCCCGGACGGAATTGCGGGTCGTAGATAGGATACGGATTACCAGTGCCGACGATGTACAACTTGGTCGCGGGGTCGTAGGAGCCGGTCTGCCAGATGCCTCCGCCGCCGGTCTTCCACGCGTTGTGGTTGTCCTTCCACGTCTCGCTGCCAGGATCGCCTTCCTTCGGGACGACGAAGAACCGCCAGAGCTCTTCACCGGTCTTGACGTCGAGCGCGGCCAGCCAGCCGCGCGTGCCGCCGTCGCCGGCGCCGTTGTGCACGAGCACCTTGCCGTCCACGACGATCGGCGCAGTGTAGAACTCCTCTGAGCCGCCGAACTCGTTTTTACCGGCGACGCGCTTGTCCCAGACGATCTCGCCGTTGTCGCGGTTGATCGCGATCACGCGGCCATCGGGGAGGTTGGCGATGACGCGATCCTCCCAGAGCGCGATGCCGCGCGTTCGCGGCGAATTGCCCTGATGCCGCACGCCGGCGTCGGCGATCCACAGGAACTTTCCCTGATCCGCTTTGGTCGCGTCGATCTTGTAGACCGTGCCCCAGCCGTCGGTCGTGTACATCATGCCGTTGTCGATGAGCGGATTGACCTCGTTCTCGAGACCGTTCTGTCCGACATCCTGCATGCCGCCGAGCGCCAGCGCCCACACCATGCGCAGGTTCTTCACGTTGTCGCGGTTGATCTGGGACAGCTTCGAGTAGCGGGTTGAGCCGTAGTCGCCATTCATCAGCAGCCAGTTCTGCGGCTCGTTCATCGCGTTGATGAGCCGATCCTGGCTGACGGTCATCTTGTAACCCTGGCCCTGGCCGGCGACGAGCGCCGAACCCGCCAGGACGCCGACAAACGTGGTCAGTAACCGAGAATGCACGCGCATGATCTGTCCCTTCTCGAAGTCCGGGCTTTGCGGGCTCCTATCATAAGGCAGGTAAGGCAGGTGAGGCAGGTAAGGCGGGGAGGGCAGGGAAGGCAGGGAAGGCAGGGAGGGCAGGGAGGGAGCGCCCGCGGCCACACCTGAGCGAGGACGAGGAAATCCGAGCGAAGGTGTCGGCGTGAGTTCGCGCTGGGGGTGGGGCTTCCAGCGCCAGTGGAAGAAAGATAGTGCCGCGCCTGCGGCCACATCCGAACGAGGACATGGGAATCCGAGTGAGGATGTCGGCGTCAGTTCGCGCCGGGGTTGGGCCCCGGCGCCAGTGCTAAAACCGATGCGTATACAGGAACTTCGACGCGGCGCGCCGGTCGAGCGTGTAGATGCGGTTCTGCAGCGGGTCGTCCAGCCAGTTGTGGGTGTAAACGAAATACAAGTCGTTGCCGGGCCGCAGAATCCAACGGAAGCGCGACTGCCAGCCGACGACGGCGCTTTGCGAGTCGTATTGGATGTTGTTGACCCAGGCGATCCACGGGCTGAACTGCAGCTCGGGGACGACGCGGTACAGACGCGTGTTGAAGCTGCCCTCGTCGAGATCGACGTGATTCAGCTCGGCTGAGGTGTAGATGATGACGCCGGGCCGCAGCCGGAGGTTGAGATCCAACGCGATGCGCCGCCGCGTCCCGTTGTAGAACGTGCCAATCTCGTAGGTCGGGCTGACGGCCACCATGCGGCGCTGCGCCGTCGACGCCTGAAAGCGATAGCGAGTCCAGGTGTACTCACTGCCCCGCGGCAGCGTGATGCCGGGACTGATTCGGAAATCGCGCTCCAGCCGTTCGTAGGTGGGGACCACGTGGATTTCGAACTCGTCCTGTGAGTGTGTGTTGACCTGCAGCAGCCTGGCGTCCAGCTCGCGGTCCAACAGACCATTGTTGATGGTGTCCATCTGGAACGCGGACTCCAAGCCGAACTCGACGCTGCGGACCCACGAGTGCTGATCCGGTCGCGCCGTGTACGAGATTTCGGGCGCCAGACGGCGATAGCCGGTGCGCGGCGTGAAGCCGACGGCCGCGTTGTAGTGCTCCTGGATCTCGCGATAGAGGAACTTCGAGCTCCACGGGTCGTTCGGGTAGTCGATGAGCAGGCCGAACGCGTTGTTCTTGCCGCTGCCAGCCGGGTTGCTGGTGTTGACGAAGAAGCCGCCGGCGCTCAGGTTCTGGCTGCCGCGAAACGTTGATGTGGCCAGCAGGAAGTCGGCTCCCACCGTGTTCAGCATCTTCAGGTCGGTCTCCCGCGCATGCCGGCCGGTGTAGAGCATGCCGACGTAGGACTGCCGCAGCATGCGATGTTTGGCCCGGATGACGGCGAAGTCCTCGCCCGGCGACGAGTCGTCTTCGTCGGTCCGCACGTACAGCGCACCGATGTCGTTCGTCTTGTACTGCCAGGCCAGCTTGCCGCCGATGTCGATCTGCTGGGGATTGCCGGTCGTGTCGAGGCCGATGCGGCGGGAGAAGTACGGAATGAGCGTCGTGTCGTTGTCGGTGTTGCTCTGGAAGTCGAAGAAGGTCGATCCGTCGAGGAAGAAGTCGCGCTTTTCCGGGAAGAAGAGCGGGAAGCGCGTGAGGTTGACCAGCCGCTGATCGACTTCAGTCTGCGCAAAATCGGTGTTCAGCGTGAGGTTGGTGCGCAGGCCCGGCGTCGGACTGTAGAAAACGTCGAGGCCGACGCCGGCATCCTTGTCGACGCCAGTTCGGCCGCGGCCCGGAAACGATTCGAGCGTGCCGATGACGTACGGCTTGAGATCGAGGCCGCGACCCTGACTGAGATCGCTCAGTCCGGTCAGCCGGCCGGCGTTCGACAGGCGATTGAGCCCTTGGTTGCGCGGCCAGCCCATCCAAAGACTCTCTTCGTTCTTGCGTCGGACAGTGCGCTGGAAGTTGATGCCCCAGGCGTCGGCGTTCGGGTCGAAGTTCAGCGTGCTGAACGGGATCTCGATTTCGATCGTCCAGCCGATGTCGCTGTGCAGGACTTTCGCGTACCAGATGCCATCCCACTGGCGATTCGAGAATCCCGTGCCGCGCAGCGCGTCGCCCATCAACCCCGATGGATTCATCTCGAAGAAATATCCCGACTGCTGGTTGTTGAACGTGTCGATGTTCCACATGAAGCGGTCGTCGGCCTGAAGGAACTCGTCGCGCCGCCGCTGGTAGCCGAGCCACTTTTCAGGCTCGGAGTCGAAGCAGGTCACCCCCATGTACAACGATCGGCGGTTGAAGACGATGCGGACTTCGGTCTGCTCGGTCGCGGGCATGCCGTTGTCGGGATCCTGCTGGATGAAATTGGTGGCCGGCACGGCGCGCTTCCACACTGCTTCGTCCAGCATACCGTCGAGCACGATGGTCTCTTCTTCGGCTAACAGTTCGGCGGTGACGCTGCGCCGCTCGAGCGTCGTCGTGGCCGGCGTCTGGGCGGTCAGCTCAGTGGCAACGAGACAGAACGCGCACACAAGGCGCCCGGCGATGCGTGAAGGCATCATGTCGATTCGAGTGTCGAGCCCGCAAACGAAGATTGAGAGAGAGAGGTGAGTCCCGTCGCGTCAGCTGATGAACGCGACGGGATCAGCGCACCTACATGCCGCTGTCGTAGATGCCTTGGATCATGCCTCGCAGGCCGCCAAACAGCGGATTGACGTTGCTCGAGTACCCCTTGTACTTCTCGGGCACCTTGAACTCGCCCGCGGCTTGTTCGGCGGTCTTCCCGGCCTTCTTTGCAGCCTGCACCCAGGCGACGAAGTCCTTGTTGAAGCTGGCATACTCCTGCAGGTCGGCCCAGGTCATGACCGTACTGTGGCCGGTGATGACGGAGCTGACACTCTTGATGCCGTCGTGCGCCTTCTGCAGCGAGTTGCCGATCTCGTTGGCGCTGCCGCCGTTGTTGGTGTCGATGAGCGGCAGGTTCTTCCCGGCGAAGATGTCGCCGGCGTGCATCACATTGAGGGCCGGGAACACGACGAAGGCGTCGCCGTTGGTGTGGCCGCGGCCGAAGTAATAGAGGTCGACCTGGTCAGCGCCTGTGCCGATCGTCAGCTTGTCGGTGAAGGTTTTGACCGGCAGGCCGCGACCGCCGCTCGTCTTGAAGATGTCCATCTTCTCCATGTTGGCCTTGGTGTTGGCCTGCGTAACGACCTCCACGCTCGCCGGGAACTCCACGTTGCCGCTGACGTGGTCGCCGTGCGTGTGCGTGTTGATGAGACGAGTCACGGGCTTGGGCGTCAGCTCCTTGATCTTGTCAAGAATCGGCTGACCCCACCCTGGGTTCTTCGCGTCCACGACGGTGACGCCGTTGGCGTTGATGAAGACCGCCGTGTTGCCACCGCCGCCTCTGAGCACGAAGAGGTTGTCTTTCAGCTTCTCGACTTCGATGACTTTGGGGCCTTGAGCCGGTTGCTGCACGGCGGCGACTGTCAGCGACAGCGCCCCGACGGCCAGCAGGACACCCAGCGCGAGCGCACGTCTCATAGTCGTCCTCCCAGATGAGATGGCCAGATGACCGGTATACGCCAGACTAGACTTACTTGTTTCATATGAAATAAGGCCTCGCAGTCTACAACGGATTGGCCCAGGCGCCCATCGGGCTATTCGAGAATGCATGTGCAGAATGCAGATTTCAGAAGCGAAAAAGAAGATCGAAGATTGCGGTTTCGCGGTCAACGCATGACAATTTGGCGTCCGGAAAAGGAGCGTCTCATGAAGGTTCGATGGCTTGGATATGCACTCCTCAGTCTGACGATGATGGGGGCCGCGCCGGCGGCCGTTTGGGCCCAGCAGACGACAGCCACGCCGCTGATGAGCAAGGATCTGCCCGACTTCGCCGGCAAGGAAGTCGTGGTCTCCACGGTGACCTATCCGGCCGGGGTGGCGTCGCCGCCGCACCGTCATGATGCCCACACCTTCGTCTACGTGCTCGAGGGCAGCGTCGTCATGCAGGTCGCAGGTGGTGAGCCGATGACGCTCGGACCGGGTCAAACCTTCTACGAGAACCCAACCGACGTGCACGCCACGTCGAAGAACGCGAGCCAGACGGCCCCGGCGAAGATTCTCGTCTTCATGATCAAGGACAAGGGGAAACCGGCATCGAGACCGGCGAATTAACGCAGGTCCGGCGGTATCACGACGGGACGAAGCACCACTTCCACCGCTTCGCCCGCTCGCTGGGATATCTCGACTGGGCCTCGCAGCCGAAGCCGTTTCGATCGTTCGACGGATCCCGCGAGGTCTTGCTCTATCCGGTGCCGGCTGCGGAACCGGTCGCACACCGGCCCTCCCGGAGCTACGACCAGTTGTTCGACGATCATCCGCCGCCGGACGCCGCGCGCCTGCCGGTGGCGCTGGCGTCGCTGGGCTTTTTTCTTCGCCATGCGCTGGGCCTGTCGGCGTGGAAGGCGTACGCCTCGACGCGGTGGTCACTCCGCGTCAATCCGTCGAGTGGGAACCTCCATCCGACCGAGGCCTATGTGCTCAGCGGCGGTCACGTCTGGCATTACAACGCGTCGCGCCACGCCCTTGAAGAACGCTGTGCCTTCGAAGTCCACGCCTGGACGCTGATGGGACTCGACCCAGCGCGTTCCTTTCTCGTGGCCCTGACATCGGTCCACTGGCGCGAGTCGTGGAAATACGGCGAGCGCGCGTTTCGCTACTGCCAGCACGACGCCGGCCACGCGATTGCCGCGCTACGGATCGCGGCGGCGCTCTGCGGCTGGCGGCTTTCCGTGCGGCACGGCTGGACGCACCAGCAGATAGGGGCCCTGACCGGTGTCGATCGCGATGCCGATTTCTTCGAGGCCGAGCGCGAGGATGCGGCCTGCCTCATGCTCGTGACCGATCACGCCGCTCCAGAAGCCCCTTTAAAGCCGACAGAGGCCTTCGTCAGAGCAGTACGAGAGGGTCGCTGGACCGGGCGGGCATCTCAGCTCAGCACGGATCACGTGCAATGGACATTCATTGACGAGGTCGCCCAGGCGACGTCCGGGGTCGTCGAATCAGGCGCGTCCGCGCCACCGCCGCCCGCCGTTCGTCCGATCGCGGACCGCGAACTCGACGCGGCGGCTCTCATCCTGCAGCGCCGAAGCGCCGTCGCCCTCGACCGTCACACAACGATCTCGAGGCAAGCGTTCCTGGCGATGCTCGGTCGCACGATGCCGTCGAACGCCGCGCCCTGGGATGCGCTGTGGTGGCCGCCGCGCATCCACTTCGCGTTGTTCGTGCACCGCGTCGAGGACGTCGA
>JBKPSC010000204.1:0-7211 GCA_046734915.1 Acidobacteriota bacterium
TCGGTTGCTTCGGAGCGGGTCATGCCCACCCGCAAAGTAGTGCCGGCAATGATGAGTGGCTCGCTGGGGGATTGAACCCGCGCTTGGGCAATCATCGCGGTCGCCAAAGCCAACGCCATGATCGACTCAAACGCCTTGATGAGATGCATACCCTCTCCTGCGTTGGTCTACAGGAATGATGGCGCGAGGGGGAGCGTCTGGCAGCACATCAATCGCCACTGCGGCAGCCGTGGGGTCCAGGGGAATCTTCGCCATCGTGTCGGTTCGGATCGCGAGCACCTCGGCCTCCCGACCTGAACGCCAGCAGCGGCCCGAGCGAGAACGATCGCGACGACGCGGCCCGACATGTCGATTGTGCTTGCAAGGCGTGTGCGCAGGCTGGCCTGGTTTGGTTGGTTCATGTATTGGTTGAGCCTGCCTGCCCGAACTGGCTCTTGTGGCCCGTCCGGAGCACGGCACGCCCGCCGTCAAGGACGCGCAATGCTCGTGAGAACCGTTCGCCTCTGCCTCTTGACGGCGACAGCTTACGCGCGTTGACGAACGCGCGGAGAATGGTGCGAAGACTCTCGACGACCGTGTCGAGCGTCGCGCCGGGGATGGCCACGTAGGCCTCATTCTCGGACGCGCCGGTGTAGACTCGGTTGCCGACGCAGCCGAAGCTCGCGGACACCGTTTGTGAGTTGATCGCGGCCGGCAACACGGCACATGTGGGCCGATTCATCGTTGGCCCGACCCCTGCAACGCCAGCCAGCTGCGCTGCCTCGGTGATCAACATCAGTTGTCGCGCGTTGCCGCGAACGAGGACCACGTCAGGCGAGGTCGACGCTGATGCCAGCGGCGCATACACCGCCGCCGCCGAGCGCCGTGGTCCACCTCGGGATGGCGGGCACTTCTTCCATCCTGATGTACGACAGTCCCACCATGTTTTGAATCAGCCCCATCAACCGCTGCTGCTCTTCGGCTGACGTTTCAACGTGGTGGGTGTGCGCGCCGATCGGACAGGCTTTATGGTCGTCGGCGAGGGTGAAAAAACGTGTCGCCGTCGGCCGCTTGCCGCCAGTAGTCACAGCTGGCCGGACCCGAACGATCAATACGCTTAACACCCGCGGGTGGGCTGTCCGTAAACGCGATCGCGATGGCCGGCGACACGAGGTCCAGCAGTTCGGTCAGTGCATCCTGTGGCATGGCAATCTCATCAGATCGATGACGCGCAGCATGGGCACCCGGGGCCCACCACAAACCGATTCCTCGCGGGCGCGCCGTCTTCAGTCGACGCGACCAGGGAGGCCGCGGCGACCGCGCGCGGCTTCGCGGGCGGGTCCGCCTCTGCGCGTGTGCCGTCACCGCGATAACCCGTCACGATCTCGAACTGGTGAGCGTCAATCGTCGACGTAATCTCGATCGTTCGTGGGCCCACCGTCGCGAACCGGCTGAAAGGCTGACCGTTCGCCCGCACGGTCAGGTTCGTGATGCTCGGAAGATTCGACACCCGCCACCGCGTCGCGCTCCCGCGCTTGTCGGGTGCCGCCGCGTAGGTGACTACGTGCAGAATGCCGGTCGTTCGGTCATTCCAGGCTTGTGACACGCCGAGCGACGGGAACTCGATGCCTTCGACCGTCGGCGCCGTGTATTTGTCCTGATGTCGGGCTTCGAACGCGCGCGTCCAGTCGCCGGGCCCGGCGACTTCGGCTGCCATCAGCATGGCGCTCCCCTGCCCGCGCGGAAAGCCTTCCTTATTATTGAAGAACCAGCCGAACTGTTCCTGGTGTTCGCCAAAGACCTTTGGCTCGTACTCGCGCTCCGCCGCGGCCCGAAGACGCTCGTACGCGACATCGTCGCCCAGTTCTTTGGCCATGACCAGACCAGTGGAATTGGCTCGGATGTCGCCGCTACCCGTTCTCCATCCCAATGCGTTGGCGGTGCCCTCATAGAGCAGCCGGCCAAGCTCGGGATTCTGCGGCTGCATCAGATGCGCGGTGCCGAGACCGGCGGCCGCGTTGGCGCCGAAGTGAAACTTTTCGACTGGATCGTAGTAGCTGGTGATCGACTGCAGCTTGCCGTCCGATCCGACCTTCATGTAGTTCTCGCGGGTGTAGCCGATGAAGTTCTCGAAGGCGCGGTGGGTGTTCTTCCCGAACACTTTGTCGTACAGGTGCATGCCCAGACCGCCGGCCGTGTTGCAGAAGATCCAGATCTTCGTGTTCTCGCACTGCGGTCCTTCGGGATGCGCGCGATACTGCGATTCGAGCCGTTCAGCGATGCGGTGCATATCCCACTCGAACGTCTCGTCGTGGTAGCCGGTCACCTTGAACGGACGGGCCCACTTGTCGTCGCCGGAGATGTACTTGTGCGTGGCCAGCAGCAGAAGAAACCAAGCGCGGAAGAACAGATACCCGTTGGCCCCGATCGGGTCGGGCTGCAGGCCCCAAGGCGCGACGCCATTGGCCGTCCAGCCGAAGCGGTTGTACTTGCCGCGCAGCGCCTCAGGAATCTGGGCCATGATTGGCGGCGGATAGTTGGCGCGCTTCGGGTCGTCACTGATCTGGGTGAACCAGTCGATCGCCCCCCAATACGTTGGGTAGCGGCTGGCCAGTTCGTCGGCAATCCGGGTGTAGACCTCTCGCCACGCCGGCGTCTGGTCCGCCATCAGCAGCAGGCCGTAGGCCGAGTACGAGAGATCGAACCGACCGTAGCTCAAGACGACAGGCGCGGTGTATTTGTCCCACCACGGATGCGGAATGCCGGCCGAGCTCCAGTCGTCTCTCGTCGTCGCCTTCTCCCAGAGAAAGCGCAGCCAGCCGGCGCCGCGCGGGGTCAATCCTGGGAACGACGAGACGTTGCGCAATGCCAGCGGTGGGGCGAGCGCGGCTGGCGCAGTGATTTGGGCAGCCGAATAGCTCGGAACCGCTGCGGCACCCGCCGCCGCCGCCACTGATTTCACGAAGCCGCGACGCGATAGTTTGGTCTGGTCAGCCACAGTTCGCTCCATGGGTCTGCCGAATCACGCCCGCTCGCAGCGTCACGGCTTGGGTGTGCGAAGCACCTTCAGGTACTCGACCACGGACCAGACCTCGTCTCTGGAGAGCTTGCCCGAGAAGGCCGGCATGTCGTCGACCTGTGTGCGCAACTGGATCGCGTGGCCGTTCCACACCCTGTAGAACAGCACGCCTTCCGAATTGATTTCGGTACGATACTCATCGGTCAGATCGGCGGCATGGTCGGAATCAGGGCCGTTCCCCTTGCCTTCCGGGCCATGACATCGGGCGCAATTCGCCGCAAAGACTGTCTTCCCGCGCGCCACGACCGCCGCGGACGATGACAGCGGGCTTTTCTCATCGCGACCGCCGGACGGAATCAGCCACCCTTGGTACTGAGCGACAGCGCTACCGGTCAATCCCAGGAGCAATGCCGCAACGGCGGCGCCGACGTGCCATCGATGCCTGGATGAGGAGGCCACCGCTACTTCGATCCGGCCAACGCGGCCACGAATCGCTCCGTGGTCAGCAGCGCATGCGCGTAAATCGCGTAACCTCGAGCGACGCTTTCAGCTCGGTTGGATTGAAGCCGGCCACCGCATCGCTCGGCACGGTGGCGTGGTACCCGAACTCCACGCTCTTCCAAAGCGTCGACTCGATACACGTATCCGCGCGCATCATTAGCAGCGTCACGCAGCATGCGTGCATGATGGCTCCCGGACAGGCCCAGTCAGTGCCAGGCTTCTTCAACCTTTACGCGCGAATCTATCGCAGAACAGTGGTGAGAACGCGTGACAAAACGGGGGCAAGATGCCACTTTGGAATGAAGTCTTTCCAGAGGCGAGAATCTCGTCGCTAAGAGCATCGCCACTGCGCGCCCGTGAGAGCAGGGGCCCGCCGATGGTCAGTCCCGACGTCAAGATTGGCGAAACTACTTCAGTTCCTTCCGGCCGTCCTTGGAGAAACCGTAGGGAACCACGCTATCAATGGTTGCCGGCAGCGGCGTGGACGTCGCCTTCATCACGAGGGGTGAGCCAGGCGTGTATTCAAAGAGAGAGCAGGCGTAATACCGGTCGTCGCGGACCGCCGGCTCCATACCGCCGGTCACGATCAGGAGTTCACCCATCCGCTCCGTCTTCGCGCCGACCGACGAGGACGCGTTCCACAGACGCACTTCCTCACTCTGGCTCGTGCGGTTCTTGATCTTGAACCAGCAGTTGGCCTGCGCCTTCAGGGCGAGTGCCTCGTCGACCGGTTGCAGCGTTTGCACGGTCGTGCCGCTGCTGTCGGCGCTGGTCGCCTGCCCGCACCCGACGAGTCCGAAACCCGCGAGCAGCGCAACGACTCCAAGTCCCACCACGTTCGGCCTTCTAATCACCACGGATCAGCACTCCTGGTCCCATTTCTCGTGACCACTCGACGAGCAAGCCAAACTCGGGCCAATCAGAGCCAGCGCCCCTGCACGTGGTGGTCGGCAGCTCAGCTACCAATGCGCGGATGAGAAGCCAAGCTCAGGCATCCGCCCTGCTTTCGCGCGCAGCCAGCTGGCTCACTCTTGTTGAGGTGGGCTGTTTGGATGAACGGCGCGGCTCGCCTCGGCAACCCAATACTCTGCACGTCCGGCGAGTCGAGTACGCAAGTCGTCGCCGACGTCGAGCTTGGGGCACGTGTCAGACACGTAGGCGAGCCAGTGCTCGACGTATATCGCGAGCCACACCTCGTAGTCTTCGAGCGCCGCGGCATTTCGAACGATCGACAGCAGACGCTTGGCCCAGACGTCGAAGCGTGATTCGGCCAGCCCGATCACGCGAACCGGATAGGGATCCGGGTGTTGTCCTGCGCGTTCGACCTCGTCGAGTTCACGGTCGATGTGAACGAGCGCATCTGTGGCGACGAGCGTCGCCGCGTTCCAGGCCTCGTGCCGGCTGTCGTGCTGAGGGAACGGGTTGCCGCCCTCGACCGGGTCGCGATGCGACCAACGGGCCGCCGCTGACGATCGAAGGGCGTCGGGGAATCCGCCGGCCGGCGGTGTCTCGGACATCAGCTGGATCCTAGTGGAACCAGATTAGCGCCGATGCCGTGAGCAGCCCGGTCAGGGCGCGAGCGAGAGTTTGGCCGGTGAGCAACGGCGGAAGAAGGTTGAGCGACCGCAGGCGGCAAGGCAACCGGGGGTTGGTCGGCACTTGATCAAGGAATCAAGGAAGAACTAAGAACCCTGAACTGAGAAGGTCGGAGTTCTGACC
This sequence comes from Acidobacteriota bacterium, assembly GCA_046734915.1. Taxonomy (GTDB): domain Bacteria; phylum Acidobacteriota; class Vicinamibacteria; order Vicinamibacterales; family CAVVIG01; genus VFZL01. The sequence goes on from JBKPSC010000204.1 coordinate 5,219, forward strand.
TCTGAGTTCTCAGTTCTCAGTTCGACGCGCATGCGCAGGCCGTTCTTCGGCCGCACGGTCACCAGTTGCGTGGGCGTCACCTCCTGGTCGGGCTCGAGCGTCAGCCGCCAGCGCTGCGCCAGGGTCGCGAGGATCAGCCGCGCTTCCATCATCGCGAAGCCGTTGCCGATGCAGACTCGCGGGCCGCCACCGAAGGGCAGATACGCGCCGCGCGGAATGCGGTCTTCCCATCCGCGCGCAAACCGCTCCGGGTCGAACCGCTCGGGGGCATCGAAGAAGCGCGGGTCGCGATGAAGGGCGAACATGTTCGCTGTCACAAGACTGCCTTTCGGCACGACGTATCCGCCGATCTCGACGTCCTCGATCGGCTCGCGGGCGACCCCCGCTGCCGGCGGATACAGCCGCATGGCTTCGCGCACAACCATCTCCGTGTACGGCAGGTTCGCGAGGTCGGCGGGCGTTGGCGTGCGCCCCTGAAGGGCGCGTCGAATCTCGTCCAGCAACTTCGCCTCGACTTCGGGATGCCGCGACAGCAGGTACCACGTCCACGTCAGCGCCATGGCGGTCGTTTCATGGCCCGCCAGGAACAGCGTCATCATCTCGTCGCGAAGCTGGCGATCGGACATCCGCAGGCCGCTGTCCTCGTCGAAGGCGGCGAGGAGCATCGACAGCAGATCGTGCCGCGTGTCGTCGCGACTCGCCCGCCGCGCGATGATGAGCGCGTACAGCATCTCGTCAAACGCCGCCAGTGCCCGGCGCTCGCGACGATTCCGCGCCGTCGGCACCCATGCCGGCGTGCGAAGCACCGAGTTCAACCGCTGGTTGGCGGCGTCGAGGACCGCGAGCATCAGCCGGCCGAGCTCCTCCGCTTGACCGGTGACATCCGCTCCGAAGAGCGACTGGACGACGATGCCCATCGTCAGCTTCGCCATCTCGGCGTCGACCTCGAGCACCGAGCCGTCTGCGAACGCGTCGCTCATGCGGAGCGCATGCCGCACCATCTCGGCGCCGTAACTCACGAGCTGCGCGTGGTGGAACGCGGGCTGCATGAGCTTGCGCTGCTGCTTCCAGAGCGCGCCGTCGCTCGTCAACAACCCGTCTCCGGCGAACGGACCGAACGCCTGTCTGATGAATCGAGACTTGTGGAACTTGTCAGGCTGGTCGATCAGGATCTGCCGCGCCAGATCGGGATGCGCGAGCTGATACACATGGAGCGGACCGACACGGTAGTACGCGATATCGCCGTGCTCCCGCGCGATGTTCAACCCGAACGCGAGGGGGTCGAACGGGAACCGCTTCGGCATCATCTGGCCGATGGCGGCGAGCAGGAAGTTGATGCGGGGGCCGGGCGGCCGCCGCAGACCAGCAGCACGACGCGCGTCCGTCTGCCGCGACATGACGCAATTGATCCTACGACAATCCGCAAAGTGTACGACTTTGTTCCGGATCGCGTTCCAACTGCGCGACGACTGGCGGCGAGAAACCTCGCTGGCGCCACGACGGCCCAGAGCTGTACTACATCGCGCCGGATCGCAAGACAATGGTTGTTCTGGTGAAAATCGGCCCGTCGTTCGAGCCGCGACAGGCCATACCATCGCGGTGTATGATCCGCGCCTCAACCACGTAGAGCGCGGGCTCCAGCCTGCGCGACTGATACCGGGCGTCACCCAAGAGGAGGTCGCCATGAGATCGCGCACGGCCTTCTGGTATCTCGTCGGTGCCATCCTCGTCCTTCTGTCCGCGCTGTCGTATGCCCAGGCTCCGACGCCCGCCAAAGCGTCCTCGGACACGAGAACGCTGCGACCGGTGCGGAATTTCGTCACGGTGACGGACGAGATCATCCGCGAACCCAAACGCGAGGACTGGCTGCTGTACCGCGGCAACTATGAAGGGTGGGGCTACAGCGCGCTCGACCAGGTCAACAAGGGCAATGTCAAGAACTTACAGCTCGTCTGGTCTCGCGTCATGGAGATGGGCATCAACCAGGCCACGC
>JBKPSC010000205.1:0-12957 GCA_046734915.1 Acidobacteriota bacterium
CCTCAAGACCGTCGCAGCCGACAACCCACGCACCGCGCAGCTGGGTGTGAGACTGTTCTTTTAGTAAGTAACGCGTCGGTTCCGGGTTCTGCGGTTCTGGGTGCTGGGTTCGAAGTTCCAAGGTTCTGAATTCAGCACCCAGAACCCCGCCGCCTCACCTTTTCGGCTCGCCTTCCTTCGCTCGTGCCGCGCCGAGGATCGCGCGGATCACCTCGAAGTTTCCCTCGTGACACGACACCTCGTAGATCGGCTCGGTGGTGCTCTTGAGCGGAACCATTGCGGTCCAGGGCTGGGTCCAGGTGGCCGGGTCGGTCAGTGTGATTTCGTAGTCGATGCGGTCGGCTGCCACCCGCGTGAAGCGTTCGACGAGATGGAGCTTGTCGGTGGCTCCCATCAGGTTGCTGCCTGGCGCGAAGTTGGTCGTTTCCACGACCAGGCTCTGGCCTTCCCACCGGCCGCGCGAGTCGCCAGTCCACTGCGGGATGTGTGACGGCAGGTGAGGCCGGGCGTCGAGGGGGATGATCCGCGCCTCGTGCACGAACTCCATCGCCATCACGACGTAGCCGGGTGTCTGGACGATCTGGTAGTAGCTGTAGTGGCCTGACCCGTAGTTTCCGCCCAGGCGGGGGATGCCCCACGTCAGGCAACGCGCATCGCTCGTCAGCTCTTCGGGCCCGGTGGGCAGGTTCGCAAAGGCCCGCACGCGTGCCGCAGCCGCCTGTCGCTGCCGTCCCTCGGCCGTCCACGGGATTCTTCCGTCAGGCGGGTCCACGATGAGCGACGTGCGCCGTTCGAACCAGCGCTCGATCATGCCGTCGGTGCCGCCCGTGGAATTGGGATTCCTAAAGCGATCTGGATTGGCGAGCGCGGCAAGAAAGAAATTGTCGCCCCCGGCAAAATCGGAGTCGAGGTCGTCACTCTTGAAGAGGCGCGCGGCCCGCTTCGTGAGCTGGTCGACTTCTTCCTCGGAAAGCAGCGGGCGCCCGGCGAACTCCTTCGGCCGCTCGAGAGGCGTGGCACTGTTGCTGATCCAGGTGCCTTGGAGATCGGGATGACCGTCGGGTGTGCGCGGCGCCGACCACGCCCGGCTCGCCGAGGCGGGTGAGCGCCTCGGCGTCTGCCCGAGCGCCGGGAAGGCGGCAACCAGGACGACCGAGACCAGGACGAAGTGCCGCATGCTGCACCTCCTGCGTACCCCGAGGTCGCGATGGCTCTGATGCTACTCCCTTAGTGAGCCATTCCCAACCGGATCTGTTGCCGCGATCGCGTCGGCTAGGTTGCCGCGTCGGCGCTCGGACCGTAGATGTTCGGCACCTTCGATCCCATGGCGCGGAGGTAGGCGGCAAGCTGCCCCCGGTGGTGAATGCTGTGGTTGTTGGCGAAGCCAATCCAGCGGGCCCTCGGCCAGTTGAAGATGCCGAAGAAATCGATGTTCTCGGTCATCTTGTCGGCCGGAAGCGCGCGCAAGGCATTGAGCTTTTCGGGAAACGTCTTCTTGTAGAAATCGAGGAGGTCGCTCACCTGGGTGAACTGGGCCTCGGCCTTCTTGGCCTGCTCGGGATTGAACACGAAGGCGCCGTTCGTGATGCTCTCGACGAACCAGACATCGGCGGTCGCCAGGTGTGTGGCGAGCTGCCACGCCGTGCGGGACTTGGCATCGGGCTTGTACTCCCGATTGCCGTCGTTGACGGCCGCCAATACCTGACAGGTGGCGGGAAATTCGCCTTCCCACACTGCCGCCATCATCTCTGCGGCCGCTTTGGCTTGATCTGCGGTCATGTGAGTTTCTCCCTTCAATGCTCACGGTCCGGAAAGCCGATGATAGTCCCAGTTTGGATCGCCTGGTCTCGAGAAAGACGTCAAGGCGCGGCCAGGCTCTATAATCCGAGAAGTATCCGCCCAATAGCCCGGCGAGTAAAAATCCATGCGCAGAATGAGATTCATCGCTCTGATTGCGGTCGTGGCCTTCGTGCTGCCGGCCAGCCAGCCGCTGTCTGGCACCGGCGCAGAGCCGTTCCGTGCGCGACAGCGGCTCGTGCTCTCGGCAAGCGGCATCGCCTCGCAAATCGGTGCGGAGGTGATGAACGAGGGCGGCAACGCCATCGACGCCGCGGTGGCGACGGCGTTCGCGCTCGCGGTGACGCACCCGACGGCCGGCAACATCGGCGGCGGGGGCTTCCTCGTGTACCGAGCGGCTCAGGGCGAATCGATGGTCTACGACTTCCGCGAGATAGCGCCCCCCGGTTCCTCGCCGACGATGTGGCTGAAGGATGGGAAGTACGACTTCAACACGCATCATCTCAGCTACCTGTCGGTCGGCACACCCGGCACTGTCGCCGGCCTCCACATGGCCTGGAAGGACAAGGGCAGCCTGCCGTGGAAGCGGCTGGTCGAACCCGCTGTGAAGCTCGCCCGCGACGGCTTTGTGGTCTCCCCGGGATTGGCGCGCTCGCTGAAGGGCATCCTCGACGACATGAAGCCTTTCCCGGCGTCGGTGGCACAGTTCTCGAAAAACGGCGTCCCCTACGAAGCCGGCGATACGCTGCGGCAACCCGACCTGGCAAAGACGCTCGAGCGGATCGCCCGCCTGGGCCCGGCCGGATTCTATGAAGGCGAGACCGCACAGCTCATCGACAAGGAAATGCGCGCGCATGGCGGTCTCGTCACCCTGGAGGCATTGAAGGCCTACAAGGCGGTCAAACGCGAGCCGGTGAAAGGTAGCTACCGGGGCTACGACGTCATCTCGGTGTCGCCACCGAGCGGCGGCGGTGTGGCGCTCATCGAGATGCTGAATCTGCTCGAGGGTTTTGATCTCGGGGCGAGCGGATTCGGGTCGGCGCGGACAATTCACCCGGTTGTCGAGTCGATGCGCCGGGCCTACGCCGATCGCGCCCAGCATATAGGCGATCCGGATTTCAACGCCGATATGCCAGTTGCCAAGCTCATCTCGAAGCCCTACGCCGACGAACTGCGCCGCACAATCGATCTGAAGACGGCATCGGTGTCATCGCCAACGAGCTTCGCGTGGCGGCACGAAAGCGACGAGACGACCCATCTGTCGATCGTCGACGCCCAACGCAACGCCGTGTCGATGACCTACACGCTGGAGTACGGCTATGGTTCCCGCATCGTCGTCCCCGGCGCGGGATTCCTGTTGAACAACGAGATGGGCGATTTCAACGCCGGCCCAGGTCTGACCAATGCCGATGGCCTCATCGGCACCGATCCCAACCTTGCCCGGCCCGGAAAGCGGATGCTGTCCAGCATGACGCCGACCATCCTGACGAAGGACGGCAAGCTGTTCATGGTCACCGGCAGTCCGGGCGGCCGCACGATCATCAATACCGTTCTGCACACGATCCTGAACGTCGTGGATTTCAAGATGGGCGCGCAGGATGCAGTCGATGCCGGCCGCTTCCACCATCAGTGGCTGCCCGATCGTGCCACCTTCGAGCGCAACGCGCTGTCACCCGATACGCTCGGCATCCTGAAGGGCATGGGGCACGCGATGCAGGAAGGCGGATCGCAGGGCGTGGCCGAAGTCATCATCGATCGTGGTGCGGACGGTCTCGAGGGCGGAGTCGACCGGCGTCAGGCCGACGGCGGCGCCGCCGGACGATGACGAACTGTCCGAGCTGCGGCGCGCCGTTGCAAATGAATTTGGCGACCGGGTTCCTCGTGTGCGCGCATTGCGGGACGAGCATGCCCCCGCCGACGCTGGTCGAACCAGTCGTGCGGACGAGCGAAGCCGAGGCCGAGTGCCCGGTGTGCGCGGTACCGCTCTCGACCGGCCGCCTTGCCGGATTCGAGCTGCTGTCGTGCGCGCGTTGCGGCGGCATGCTGATCGAAATGAAGCAGTTCGTCAGCGTGATACAAGCCGTGCGCGCGACGGAGCCTGGATTCGGGCCGGCAGCGGCTATCTTGCCGCGCACGCAGCAGCCCGACGAGCGGCAGCTGTCGTGTCCCCGTTGCCGCCAGCCGATGATCAGTCACATCTACGGCGGTCCGGGAAATGTCGTGATCGAAACATGCGAACGCTGCAACGTGAACTGGCTGGACGCCGGCGAAGTGCGTCGCATCGCCAGGGCCGGCTAATGTCAGCGTCGGCTTCGACGTCGGTCCTTTAGCGGCTTGTGGACAGCTTCAGGTCGAGCGTCTTTGTCTCTCCTTCTCCGATGGTGACGTTCGTCGCCGATTGCTGGATGCCTTCGAGATAGTCCGGATCGGTCCACTGCCCGTTCTCCACATACTCGACGGCGACGGCCTGGTAGTCGGCGGGAGGCAGGGTTCGGACCTTGAAGCGGCCTTCCTGGTCAGGCCGAGCGATCCCGAAGTAGCGCGAAGCTCCCTGCCAGCGGGAACGATCACGTGGAAAGAAGATGACAGTGTAGTTCGTCACCTTCTCGCCGCGGGCGTTGGTGACCAGACCGGAAATCTCCGAGCGACGCGACGTGAGCACGATCTCCATCTCGCTCAAATCGGCATCCGGCGTTACGTCCACGCCGGAGTCGGTGACGTCCACGCCGCGTAACCGCACGCTTTTCAGCATCCAGGTCTGGTCTTGCACGAAGGCTCGGACGTTGACCTTGCCCGGCAGCACTTTGACTTCGAAAGAAAAGTCATCTCGAGGGTGCGGTGGAGGGCCGCCGATGAAGCTGCCCATCATGTCCTCCGGCGACACTGGCTGCATCATCACTTGGATCGTCTCGGGTTTGAGTGATCCTCCGGCTGCGGTTCCTCCCTCGAGGACGATGCGGCCGGTTGCCGTCAAGGGTTGCTGAGGCGCGAGCTGCACACCCGAGATGTCCTGGCCGCTGACGGTGACGCGTGCCATGGACGACTCTGCCGGCGTATTCATGCCCGGACCCATCGCGCGAAGTGTGTAGTCGCCAGGGGGAACGCCGGCGATGCAGAACGTCCCGTCGGGCCGCACCTGTCCGGACCCGCCGGCGGATAAGAAGGGCATCATCATCGATCTTGGCTGTGCCCTGACCATCCCAGTTGCCATCCGACGGCCTCCAGCATCGAGCACGACACCGCAGACCCGCGCCGTTTGCGTGAGCACGAGCGGGATCTGAAGATCCGAGAGCACCTGGCCGACGGTGAGGGTGATGCGCTGCGCCGCATTCGGATCATCCGTGCCCGGATAGTAGGTCGGAGCGTAGCCCGTCCGGTCGCCCGTATCGGGACTTGGCATGACCATCATCGGATTCTGCAGCACGACTGAGAGGACGTACTGCCCGGGTGACAGTCCGAACAGCCGGAACTCACCGACGTCGTTCGTCGTCGAGTTTCGTCCTGCAGGCATCATACGGCGGCTACCCTGGTTGTACTGCTGACGTAGCGGTGAAACGGATGCGTCCGCCACCGGCTCTCCAAATTCGTCGACGACACGGCCGGTGATGACAGCGCCCTTCGGCAGGTGAAAATCGAGGCGGTCGAGCGCTTGGTTCTCCCCGAGCTCGATCGGTCGAGCGCCCTCGAAGGGCCGCGTCTGGCCGTACGAGAGGGGCACGTAGCTTCCCTTGCTGGCGGACAGCGTGTAGCGGCTTCCGGGGAGGTCGCGGAATTCGTACAGGCCGTTCGTATCGGTGGTCGTCGATCGGCCCTCGCGGATATCGGGCGAGGAGAGGCGCACGATCGCTTTGCGAAGAGGTTGACCCGTGTCGGCGGCGATGACCCGGCCTCGAAGGCGAGACGTGCCGGTCCGCGGTGGCTGGTCTCGGGCCGGGGGCACGGGCTGACCCGGAACGATGCCTGAGGTGATGCCGCCGACGACCTGAGCCGTCGCGATCGACGACGCCAGAGTCAGCGCCGTGGCGACGGCGATGGTGCGCAGCATGACCAGCCTCCAGGGACGATGACCAGTTCGACGAATTTAGGCCAGTAAAGTCGGTTTGGCCGTGACGGCTCCCCAGGAACAGTTAGACAAATTCCCGCCAAAAAGGCTCCCGCGGTGGCCTATCATTGCGAGAATCCGGGCCTGTTAGCCTAGAACGTCGTTCTGCGAGGAATATCACGATGAGTGATGCACACGAACGCGATGCGATCGACCTCTCGCGGCGCGCATTTATCGGGGGAACCGGCGCGGCTCTCGTGGTCGCGGCCACGGTTCAGCACCTCGAGGCGCAGGCCCCGTCGGCCTCGACGCGATCGACGATCAGTGTCACGGTCAACGGCACCGTTCACAAGGTCGAGGTCGAGCACCGGTGGACGCTGGCCGATTTGCTGCGCGATCAGCTGAATCTAACCGGCACGAAGCTCGGATGCGAGCGGGGTGAGTGCGGCGCGTGCACCGTGCTGCTCGACGACAAGCCGGTCTACGCCTGCAGCCAGCTGGCGGTGTGGGCCGACGGCCGCAGCGTGCTGACGGTCGAAGGCCTCGCACAGAATAACGAGCTGCACCCGTTGCAACGGGCTTTCGTCGAGCACGACGCCCCGCAATGTGGGTTCTGCACGTCCGGTCAGCTCATGAGCGCCTTCGCGTTGCTCAAGAGCAATCCGCGGCCCGCGCCCGAGGACGTGCGCTCGGCCCTCGCCGGCAACCTCTGTCGATGCTCGAACTACAACCGCTACGTCGAGGCGGTCGTGGCGGTAGGCGCCGGACGGACCGCTCCTCTCGATGAACGTCGCCGGACCGGAGGTGCGCAATGAGCCAGCAGAACGACGCCAGGGGCTCCGCATCCGGCGTGGCACCCCTCAAGACCATCGGTCATCCAACGCCGCGCATCGACGCCGTCGAGCGTGTGACCGGACGCGCCAAATACACGCGTGATGTGTCGCTGCCGGGGATGCTGTACGCGCGCATTCTCCGCAGTCCGCATCCCCACGCGCGCATCGTGGCCATCGACGTCTCGCGAGCGAAGGCGCTCGCCGGCGTCAAAGCGATCCTCACGCACGAGAACTGCCAGGTGGTGTGGGGCGCCGGCTCGGTGGCCGGCGGCCAGCAGTACAGCGACGAGGTGAAGAAGATCACCAAGCAGCGGCGCTACGCGTTCAACAACCCGGTTCGTTTCGTCGGTGAGCCGGTGGCTGCGGTCGCGGCCGTCGATCGGCACGTCGCCGAGGAGGCGCTGTCGCTCATCAAAGTGGAGTACGAGGTGCTGCCGTTCGTGCTCGACATGGAGGAGGCGCTGAAGCCGGACGCGCCGAAGATCTGGCCGGAAGGCAACCTGGCCCTCAATAACCGCAATGAGGCCCTGCCGATCGGACAGAAGCGCGGCAACGTCGACGAGGCGCTGAAGACATCGGCGCAGGTTTTCGAGGATCACTACTCGACGGCGTTCGTACACAACGCCCAGATGGAGCCGCGGGCGTGCCTGGCGCAGTGGGAAGGCGACAAGCTGACCGTGTATACACCCACCGGCGGCATCGCCAACTGCCGGCACGACATCGCCCGCGATCTCGGCATCCCGGACGAGAAAGTCCGCGTGGTCAGCCAGTACATGGGCGGAAACTTCGGCAACAAGAACCAGAACCAGGACATCGATCTCATCACCGCCATGCTGGCGAAAGAGGCCGGTGCTCCGGTGAAGACGGAGCTGTCACGCAAAGAAGACTTCATCGGCGTGCACGGCCGGTGGCCGACGCGGCAGCACTACAAAGTGGGAACCGCCGCCGATGGAACGCTGACCGCGATCCAGTTGCGCGGGGTCAGCGGCATGGGCCCCTACCGGAAGAACTCAGGCTCGATGGCCGGGGTTGAACTGTACAAGGTGCCCAACGTCGACGTGTCCATCAGCCCGGCGTACACGAACCGGACCGTGTCGGCCAATTTCCGCGGTCCCGAGTATCCGCAGGGCTTCTTTGGCATGCAGTCGATGATGGACGATGTCGTCTTCAAGCTGAAGGCCGATCCGGTCGAGTTCGCGCTCAAGAACATGAGCCGGATGTCGCGCGACGAGGTGCCGTACACGAACTACACGCTCGAAGAGTGCATCCGCCGCGGCGCCGAGGCCTTCGACTGGAAGGCTCGCTACAAGACGACGCCCGGATCTGGTCGCGGGCCGATCAAGCGCGGTGCGGGCATGACCTACATGCTCTTCCGCTCTGGTCTCGGCCAGAGCAGCGCGATTCTGCGGTTGAACGCCAGCGGCCAGTACACGCTGTTTGTCGGCGTCACCGACGTCGGCGCCGGCGCCAAGACGACCATGGGCCTCATCGCCGCCGAGGCACTCAACGTGCCGCTGGCGCGGGTCGAGGTCGTCTGGGGCGACACCGATCGCTGTCCGTACTCGGTCGGTGAGTCGGGCAGCCGCACCACGATCATGACTGGACATGCGGTCGTCGAAGCCGCGCGCGATCTGCTCAAACAGGTGGCCGACAAGGGCATGCCGACGGGCGATCAGGTGTACACGGCGTCGGCGACGCCGCGGCCGACGCTCGAGGGCAAAGTTCGCGCGGCGTTTGGCGCCCACTACGTCGAAGTCGAGGTCGACACCGACCTCGGCGGAGTGAGGGTCACGAAGTACGTGGCCGTTCACGATTCCGGCCGCCTCATGAATCCGCTGAGCGCGAAGGGACAGATTCAAGGTGCCGCCATCCAGGGCATCGGCATGGCCCTGCACGAGGACCTCGTGTACGACCGCCGCAGCGGCCAGCCGCTCACGGCGGGGTACTACGGAGCGCGCATCGCCACGCATCTGGACGCGCCGGAGATCGAAGTCATCTTCGTCGAGAGCGACGACGGGTACGGGCCGTACGGGGCGAAGAGCATCGGCGAGGCCGGCATCATCCTGGCGCCGGCAGCGGTCGGCAACGCCATCTTCAACGCCATCGGCAAGCGCATGAAGGACACGCCGATCACGCGTGCGCGGATTCTGGGAGCACTGGCATGAAGGCCTTCATCAACGCCAATCCACAAGACACGCGTCAGGCGGCCACGCTCGCCAGGCAGGCGCAGTCCGACGGCAAGCGCGCGGCGTTTGCCGGCGGCGGCAGCGACCTGCTGGGCCTGGTCAAGGACCAGGTCGTTCAGCCGGACGTGATCGTCCATCTCGCCACGATCAAGGGCGGCGACCGCGTCGAGTCGTCGGCGGCCGGACTGACCGTCGGCGGACTCATCACGCTCGATTCATTGGTCCGGCACGAGAGGGTGCGCCGCGACTACGCCGTGCTCGCCGAAGCCGCGGCGACCGTCGCCACGCCACAAATCCGCAATGTCGGCACGCTCGCCGGCAACGTCTGCCAGAGGCCCTGGTGCTGGTACTATCGGAACGGCTTTCCGTGCTACAAGGCCGGCGGCAATCAGTGCTTCTCGTTTGCCGGCGAAAACCAGTTCCATGCCATCTTCGGCGGCGGGCCGAGTTACATCGTCCATCCGTCGGACACGGCGCCGGCGCTCGTTGCGCTCGGCGCGACGTTCACCGTCAGCGGTCCGTCCGGCGATCGTCGCGTCCCGGCAGGCGAGTTCTTTTCCCTGCCGCGACAGAACGCGGCCAAAGAGAATGTCCTTGCCAACGACGAGCTCCTGTCGGCGGTGCAGCTGCCGGCACCTCGCCCCGGCACGCGGAGCACGTACAAGAAAGTGATGGATCGCGAAACCTGGACGCACGCCATCGTCAGCGCGGCGGTGGTGCTCGAGATGGATCGCGACGTGTGTCGCGCCGCCCGCGTCGTGCTCGGAGGCGTCGCGCCCATTCCGTGGCGCCTGCCGGAAGTCGAGAAAATCCTGGCCGGCCAGCGGATTACCGAAGCGTTGGCGGCCAAGGCCGGTGAAGCGGCCGTCGCCGGCGCGCGGCCGTTGTCGCAGAACGCCTACAAGATTCCGCTGACCCGCAACCTCGTGCGGCGGACCATCACGGAGCTGGCCACGCAGGCCTGACGGCCCATGAACCGGCGGGATCTGCTGCTGCTTCGTACTACACCCAAAGCGCGCGTCGTGGAGCTGTCGTGCCAGCGGCTCTACATGCAGTACCTCGACCTGCGCCGGACGGCGGCCGCGACGGCGCAGGACATCCGCCAGGACTACTGGCTCGGCGAGCCCGAGCCGGAATATGCCGGCCGCGATGCCCAGGAGCTCTTCCACGACATCGCCTCTCAGTTGCGTGAGGCCGACGTCTTCAGAATCACCGGTCGCGACTGGCTGTGCGATGAAGAGCTCGTCAAGGAAGTGGAGCGGTTGACCAGCGACTTCGCCGCCCGTGGCGGACGGGTCGAGGTGATTGGCGCGACACATCCCAGCTAGACGGCGGTCAACGCGACCGGCTATCTCGAAGCCGCCTGCGTCGATACGAACCTGCACCTCCTGACACCACTCAAGCAAGGAGGTGCGATGGCACAGATTCAGGCCACGAAAAACCGCCAGACCTACGACGAGCTGTCCAAGTTCGCCAACCAGCAGTCAGTCATGGATGCTCTCGAGCGCGCCGGCAAGGACCGGACGCTCCTGCGCAAGGCCAAGCAGGACGCGAAAGCGTACCTGCGCGGTGAGGGTATCAGCCTGCCGCCGCGCGCCGATGTGACCGTCACCGAACGGCGGATAGCCGTCGGACAGATTCGCATCTGCATCACGGTGTGCCGGCAGGTGGGGTCTGCCGTGGTCTGCGTGACGCTCTGCACCCGCATCATTGTGATCGTGATTTCCTGAGCGGCGCCGAGCGAACCCTGCCGGGACGTGCTGCGTCCAACAGCCCATTGGAGGCAGCATGCCCTGGCCATATCTCTGGCCCATTGCGGATTGATGAATTTGGGATTGCAGATTGAAGCGCTGCCGTTGCGCCAGCCCCCAGCCCCCAGCTACCGAGCAAACCGAGTCACTGAGCTACCGAGCTACCGAGCTACCGAGCTACCGAGCTACTGAGCTACTGAGCTACTGAGCTACTGAGCTACTGAGGAATCGCGTACGCCACGATGCGCTCCGTCGCCACGATGGCGACGTACTGACGGCCGTTGGCGCCGCGATACGTGATAGGGTCGGCGTTACCGCGCTGCTCCAGTCGCGTCGTCCATAGCTCGGCGCCCGTTCGGGCGTTGAACGCTCGAAAGCGATTGTCGTCGGTCGACGCGATGAAAATCAGGCCTCCAGCCGTCGCGATGGGGCCTGCCACGCCTGGACGTCCCGTCCGTTGCTTGCTTTCGGGCAGCTGGTCCGTCGTCCCGAGCGGCACCTGCCACGCGAAATTGCCCGTGGCCATGTTGATGGCCGTGAGGCGGCCCCACGGAGGCTTCTGACACGGCCAGTTGCCGCCCGGCATCGCGACGTCGAAGTTGCCGCGTCCCGGCCCTTGCCGCGCGGGTGTGCCCCTGACATATGGGAAGCGCGCGCCTTCGCCGCCTTTCTCGACCCAACCCAGCGCGCCGAGATCCTGCGATGCGACGAAGACGAATCCCAATCCGGCGTCCGACGCAGTGCCGCCCCAATTCGCTCCGCCCGTGCCGCCGGGAAAGACCAGCGACACTCTCGAAGTGGCGCCGTCCGAGCGGTACCGCCACGGCGTGAACGGTCCTCGATTCTCGACGCCGCCCAAACCCGCGATCATCTCGGCGCACGCGCGTGCGTGCTCCGGTGTGGTGTCGGCGGCGGTCACGAGGTCGCCGTCGGTGTACGCCACTCGCGCAATGGGTGGCGGCTTCACCGGGATCGGCTGTGTGGCTGACGCCTGCTCGCCGGGCACGTCGCTTTGTGCGACCGGCTGTTCCGTGACGTCAAAAATCGGCCGGCCGGTCTCGCGGTTCAGGACGTAGACATAGCCGGACTTCGTCGTCAACGCGAGCGCGGGAACCGCGCGGCCGTTCTGCGTGACATCGATCAATCCTGGTGGGGCCGGCGGATCGGCGTCCCAGAGGTCGTGATGAATGGTCTGGAAGTGCCAGCGGTACCGGCCGGTCTGCGCGTCCAGCGCGACGACCGAGTTTCCGAAGAGATTGGCGCCCTTGCGATCCCCGCCGTACGCGCCGCCGATCGGCGAGGCCAGCGGCACGAAGAGCAGGCCGCGCGTTTCGTCGGCCGTGAAATAGAACGGCCAGGCGTTGACGCCGAGGCGGCCTTTCCAGCTGTCGCCTTCCCACGTATCGTGCCCCGGTTCGCCCGGCTGGGGCACCGAATTGAACTCCCAGAGCTTCACGCCGCTCCTGGCGTCGTAGGCCCTCGGATTGCCGATGCCGCCCGGTGAGCCTGGCGGAGAGTTGGCGCCGACGACTATGACGTTGCGGAAGACGAGCGGCACCGAGTTGTACGGCACCACGAGATCCACTTCGCCCTGCTGGCCGAACCCGGAGTCAATCGTGCCCGTGCGCGCGCTGAGCGCGATGAGACGCCGGCCGGCCGTGAACACGACGCGAGCTCCGAGGCCGCCCTCGCCGGGCCAGTACGCCACGCCCCGGCGTGACGGAGCTCCGTCTTGCAGCCGATAGCGCCAGACTTCTTTCCCTGTCTCCGGCTCCAGCGCAACCACGCCGTCGGCTGTTGGCACGTACATCCGGCCGCCGACAACGATTGGCGTCGCTTGAGAAGAGAGTTGAGCGGGCCGGCCGCCGGCCGGTGCGCTCGAAGTCTGGTCGAGGCTGACCGTCCATGCCTGTGTCAGGCGCGTCACGTTCCGCGTGTCAATCTGGGTCAGGGGTGAGAAACCCGTCCCGGCGTAGTCATGGCGATACATCGGCCAGTCAGTGCCAGGCTGGCCGGTTGCCTGCTCGGTCGAACCGCGCTGCACGAGCAGCGTCGAGACGGCCACGCAGGCCGCAACAAACACCGTGGCGGCTGAGCGCATGGTGGATCCGTTTTGGCCGGCGCCAACGTCCGGCGAGCCGTCAGTATACGGCCGCTTCGCGGCTCATGTACTCTTTGCTTGGCCGCACCCATGAGCAGGGTGTCCCGTGCCACAAAGGAGCGCAGATGAAAGCTGTTGTCTTGTACGAGTCGGGCAGCGCCTCGATGGAATCGATCATGGCGGTCTACCCTCGCCACAAGCAGCTCGTGGACGCGTTTGCGGAGCGCGGCGAGGTGATCGCGATCGG
>JBKPSC010000206.1:0-10046 GCA_046734915.1 Acidobacteriota bacterium
ATTCGGAGATGACATCGTGAGAATCACGAAGGTACACGGCCGGGAGATCCTGGATTCCCGCGGGAATCCGACCGTTGAAGTCGAAGTCACGCTGGGCGACGGCGCCTGGGGACGGGCAGCGGTGCCGTCGGGGGCATCGACAGGCGAACGCGAGGCGCTCGAGCTGCGCGACGGCGACAAGAGCCGCTATGGCGGGAAAGGCGTTCGGAAAGCCGTCGCGAACGTCAATGGCGAACTGGCGGCCAAACTACAGGGACGGGATCTCGACCAGCGTGCGCTCGATGCCGAAATGATTGCGCTCGACGGTACCGCTACGAAGAGTCGATTGGGTGCGAACGCGCTGCTCGGCGTCTCGTTGGCGGCCCTTCGTGCCGAAGCGGCGTCCAAGCGGTTGCCTCTCTACCGGCACATCGCGGATCTCTACAAGAACCGAACGCTGACAGTGCCTGTTCCGATGATGAACATCCTGAACGGCGGCGCTCATGCTGACTCGAGCGTCGACTTTCAGGAGTTCATGGTGATGCCCGTCGGCGTGACGTCGTTCGCCGAGGCGGTCCGGGCCGGCGCTGAAATCTTTCACGCGCTGCGTGGGATTCTGAAAGGCAGGGGCCAGTCCACCGGCGTCGGCGACGAGGGCGGGTTCGCCCCGAACCTCAAATCGAACCAGGAGGCGCTCGACGTCGTGCTCGAAGCCGTCGGAAAGACGGGCATGAAGGCAGGTCAGGACGTGTTCATCGCCCTCGACGTCGCCGCATCCGAACTCTGGGCCGGCGGGGGCAAGTACGTCTTCAAGAAATCTGGCGAGCCAGATCGGACGTCCGAACAGATGATTCGGCTCTACGAAGACTGGCTGCGTCAGTATCCGATTGTGTCGATCGAGGACGGCCTCGGCGAGGGCGACTGGAGCGGCTGGCAAACGCTTACGAAGACGCTGGGATCGCGCGTCCAACTGGTCGGAGACGATGTGTTCGTCACTAACCCTGAAATACTGAAGCGCGGGATCAGTGATGGTGTGGGCAACTCGGTGCTGGTCAAACTGAATCAGATCGGCACGGTCACCGAGACCCTCGATGCCGTGGCGATGGCCCGCGACGCCTCTTACGCGACGATCATCTCGCATCGATCGGGCGAGACCGAAGACGCGACGATTGCCGACCTGGCCGTCGGCACGGCGGCGGGGCAGATCAAAACCGGATCGGCAAGCCGGACCGATCGCGTTTGCAAGTACAACCAGCTTCTCCGGATCGAAGAAGAGCTCGGTTCCAGTGCCACGTTCGCCGGCCGTGGCGCCATCCGCGCCTTGCGGTCGGCTTAGAGGAGAGGACGCGTCGCCATGCATCGCGTCGTGTTACTGCGGCACGGGGAAAGCGTCTGGAACAAGGAGAACCGCTTCACCGGTTGGACGGACGTCGATCTGTCCGACGCCGGGCGCGGCGAAGCCGCCGCAGCCGGCCGCCTTTTGAAAGAAGGCGGTTACACGTTCGATCTGGCGTACACCTCAGTTCTGAAGCGGGCCATTCGAACGTTGTGGCTCGCCCTCGACGAGCTCGATCAGCTGTGGATTCCAGTGACGAAGAGCTGGCGTTTGAACGAACGCCACTACGGCGCACTGCAGGGTCTCAACAAGGCCGAGACCGCAGCCAAGCATGGTGAAGCCCAGACGAAGATCTGGCGCCGCAGTTACGACATCCCGCCGCCGCCGCTGACCGTGGACGATCCCCGTCATCCCTCGCGTGATTCGCGATATGCGTCGCTTTCTCCGAACGAGCTGCCTCTCACCGAGTCGCTCAAGGACACGGTCGCTCGTTTTCTGCCGTACTGGCACGAGACCATCGCGCCAAGCATCATTTCGGGTCGTCGCGTCCTGATTGCCGCTCACGGAAACTCGCTGCGAGCGCTCGTGAAATATCTGGACGGCATCTCGGAGGCCGACATCGTCGAGCTCAACATCCCCACGGGTATTCCGCTCGTGTACGAACTGGACAGCGACCTCAAGCCTATCAAGCACTACTATCTCGGCGACGCGGCCGCGGCGGCGGCGGCAGCGGCTCGAGTTGCCGATCAGACCGCACAAAAGTAAGCGGCGACAGCTTTTTCGATCTCCAAAAACAAAACGAGCCGGCCTGCAAAAGCAAGCCGGCTCGGTTTCACTTCTCTTTTTAGCTATTTCTTCCGGTCGACGTTCCGCTACTCCACAGGTTCAGTCGTCTCGTCTGCGGCAATCCGCAGCGAGCGAAGGAACCGGCGGTCGTTGGCGGTCACTTCGAACGTGCGACGCGGTGCGACGACGCGTGCCGGAGTCGTCACCTTGGTCAGCGCCCCGGACTGTGAACGGTTCACGAACCCGACGACAGCCTCGAGCGTGACCTTCATCTCAAATCCGGCGGCGCGGGCCTTCTCCCGGCAGGCTTCAACCTGCGGGTTGTCGGCAACCGCTGCGGCAATCGCGTCGGCCAGCTCTCGTGCGAACCGGTTGACGACGTCGTCCATTGTTGTTCCTCCCGAGGTCCGCCGTGGCTCGATGCGCCAGCCGCCATCCCGACCATGCCGACGACAGCCGAGTACGAGTTTAAGGAACAGAGCCCGATGTGTCAAGCACTTACGGGGATCCTGCACCATGATGAGGCACGTTGTGCACGGCGGTGCCCGGCACCGACCGGCCCTGCATGGCCTCGAGCCGAGCGGTTCGCGGCGCAGTTCCGACTCCTGAGCCAGGGGGAGTCTCACCGCCCGACGGTCAGAAAGTCCACAGTACAATGCCGGAATTCATGTCGGATCCGGGCCTGCCGGGCGAGTATCCGTTCACACGCGGCATCCAGCCGACCATGTATCGCGGCCGCCTGTGGACCATGCGCCAGTACGCGGGGTTTGGCGGCGCTTCCGAGTCCAACCTTAGATATCGGTACCTGCTCTCTCAGGGCGTGAGCGGCCTCAGCGTCGCGTTCGACCTGCCCACACAGATGGGGTACGACTCCGATCACCCGCTGGCGCAGGGTGAGGTCGGTAAGGTTGGCGTCGCCATCGATTCGCTGGACGACATGGCGCGCCTCTTCGATGGGATTCCACTCGACCGCGTGTCGACGTCGATGACCATCAACGCGACGGCGGTCATCCTCCTGGCACTGTACGTCGCGGTCGCACGCCGGCAGAACGTCGACCCGGCGCGCCTGAATGGCACGATTCAAAACGACATTCTGAAGGAATACGTCGCTCGCGGAACCTACATCTATCCGCCGCGGGCGTCGTTACGCATCGTCACCGACGTCTTTGCTTATTGCGCCCGCGAACTGCCGAACTGGAACACCATCTCGATCAGCGGCTACCACATCCGCGAGGCGGGCTCGACCGCCGTGCAGGAAGTGGGGTTTACATTCGCGCATGCCATCGCTTACGTGCAGGCTGCTGTCAATGCCGGGCTCGACGTCAACGCGTTCGGTCAGCGGCTGTCATTTTTCTTCAACGCTCACAATAACTTTCTCGAGGAGATCGCGAAGTTCCGGGCGGCTCGCCGTTTGTGGGCCCGAATCATGCGGGAGCGCTTCGGCGCGACCAATCCGCGGGCCCAGCAATTGCGGTTTCACACGCAGACGGCGGGCAGCACGCTCACTGCGCAGCAGCCCGACAACAACATCGTCCGCGTCGCGTTGCAGGCGATGTCCGCAGTGCTCGGCGGAACCCAGTCGCTCCACTGCAACGGATACGACGAAGCGCTCGCCCTGCCGACAGAGACCTCGGCACGGCTGGCCCTTCGCACGCAGCAGGTGATCGCTGCCGAAACAGGTGTGGCCAATACAGTCGACCCGGTCGGCGGCGCTTACGCCATCGAGGCAATGACCGACTCCATCGAGCAGGCGGCCGAAGCGCTGATCACCCGCATCGATCGACTGGGCGGCACCATGGTGGCCATCGAAACGGGCATGATTCAGCGCGAAATCCAGGAATCGGCGTATCAGGCCCAGGTTGCCGTCGACTCTGGCGAAGCGACGGTCGTCGGCGTCAATCGGTTTGCGGACCCGGGAGTGGAGTCCGCTCGCGCCAAAGTCGAGGTCTTTCGCGTGGACCCAGACATGGAACGTCAGCAGATTGAGCAGCTCCGCGCGATTCGGGCGCGCCGCGATGCCGCCGCCTGGCAGCGGTCTCTGGACGCCGTCACGGAAGCGGCCCGGACCAACGCCAACCTGGTCGAGCCGATTGTGCACGCGGTCGAAGCGTTCGCAACCGTCGGCGAGATCTCCGACGCCATGCGGGCCGTGTTCGGCGAGCATGAGGAGACAGCGGCGCGCATCGATGCTTGAAGTCTCGCATCTCACCACGGTCTTCGATCTGCCTTCTGGTCCGGCGCCAGCCGTCAACGACGTGAGCTTCGAGGTGCGTGCCGGGGAAACACTCGGCCTCGTCGGAGAGTCGGGCAGCGGCAAGTCGGTGACCGCCATGTCGATCTTGCGCCTGGTCCAGCCCCCCGGACGCATCGCGTCTGGCAGGATTCGATTCAAGGGCCGTGACCTGCTGAGCCTCACGGAGCGCGAGATGCGCGAGGTGCGCGGTGCCGAGATCGCCCTCATCTTTCAGGAGCCGATGTCGGCGCTGAATCCGGTCTTCACCGTCGGCGATCAGATCGCCGAGGCGCTGCTGGTTCACGGGCTGGCGACGCGCCGCGAGGCCCGGGACCGCGCAGTGGCGCTCCTGGAGTCCGTTCAGATCGAGAACGCGGCCGCCCGCGTTCGGAGTTACCCGCATCAGCTGTCCGGAGGACAGCGTCAGCGCGTGATGATCGCGATTGCTTTGGCCTGCCGGCCGGCCCTGATCATCGCCGACGAGCCGACAACGGCGCTCGACGTCACCATCCAGGCGCAGATCCTGGACCTGCTGCGCGAGATGAAAGCCGCGTATCATCTCTCACTGCTGCTCATCACCCACGATCTCGGCGTTGTCGCTGAAACAGCAGACCGTGTCGCGGTCATGTATGCCGGGCGCATCGTCGAGCACGGGCCCGTGCGGGACGTGCTTCGGCATCCGCAGCATCCCTACACGCGCGGGCTGTTGGCGTCGATGCCCACGCGGACACCCGGGCGCCTTCACACCATCGAGGGCTCCGTGCCGCGGCTTGGTGAGCTGCTTCCAGGTTGCGTGTTCTCCCCGCGGTGTCCGGATCGCTTCGCGCCTTGCACAACGCACGTGCCGCCGGACTACGTGGTCGGCGATTCGCACGGCGCGCGGTGCTATCTCCATCAGGACAGACCGACGGCTCACAATGGCGCTCGTTGAGGTGTCGCACCTCGTCAAGCATTTCACACCTGGAACCGGCCTGATCCGTCGCGGTACCACCGTCAAGGCGGTGGACGACGTCAGCTTCACGGTTGAAGCGGGTGAGACGTTCGGCCTCGTCGGCGAGTCCGGCAGCGGCAAGACCACGACGGGGCGCTGCGTGCTCCGGCTGATAGCGCCGACGTCGGGCTCAATCCGATTCAAGGGCGAGGACGTCCTGTCGTTCTCGCGGCGCCGCCTGCGCGAGGCCCGGCGCGACATGCAGATCGTGTTTCAGGATCCGTACTCTTCGCTCAATCCACGCATGCGGGTGCGGGATATCGTCGAAGAACCGCTCATCATCCACGGCCTCGGCAGCCGATCGACCCGCCGCGAACGCGTGGCTGAGCTGTTTCAGCTCGTTGGTCTCGATCCAGCGCATCTCCTGCGCTATCCGCACGAATTCAGCGGCGGACAGCGCCAACGAATTGGCCTTGCGCGAGCGCTCGCTCTGAATCCGTCGTTTCTCGTCCTTGACGAGCCTGTGTCGGCGCTGGATCTGTCAATTCAGGCGCAAGTGGTCAACCTGCTGATGGATCTGCAACAGCAGCTCCGACTGACCTACTTGTTCATCGCGCATGATCTGCGGCTGGTCGAACACATCTGCAGTCGCGTGGCGGTCATGTATCTTGGCCGCATCGTCGAGATGGGCCCGACACCGGCGCTTTTCGACGCGCCGCAACACCCCTACACCCGCGCGCTGCTGTCCGCCATCCCGGCAGCCGATCCCGACGCGCCCCGCGAGCGGGTGATGCTCGATCCGGCGACGGTCAACCGCGAGGCGGCCCTTGTTCAAGTCGCCGAGGGGCATTACGCCGCAATTTAATCGTTGGTCGTTGGTCACAGTCGCTTAGTCGGCCGTAGTTGCCCTGCCGTGCACGCGCAATTCGTCGAGGCTTCGCGCGATCACGACGATGACCGAGCACGACTCGTGCCGTCAGGAGCAAATGGTCACGACGAGGACCAACGGCCGGAACGAACGACTAACGACTGGGACTGACGACCAACGACTACGCAATCCCTTTCCTGAACGCGTCGATTTCCGGCAGCGTCACGGTGACCTTGACAAGCACGGGATTGCTGCCACCTTTCGCCGCGCGATCGGCGCCGAGTCCGCGGGCGCCGCCTGACGCCGACACCTGTGTCGACTGCTTGTCCTGCGAAGCGGTGGGCTTCAAAGCAGAAAGGCCAAAGCCCCGCTTCTTGGGCTCTTCCTTCTTCTCTTCTTCCTGTGCCGGCGCCTTGCTCGATCCGGCGAGCCCCGACGAACCTTCGGTCACGACGGCGATCGAGGTGATCGCCGTCGCTTCGTACTTGACGGTGGATTTGTAGCGCGGCTGCACGAGCGCTGTCGTTTTCGCTGCCGTCCCGAGCTGCTGAATCTTCGCGATTCGCTCCTTCGTCTCGGGATGTGAAGCAAAGAGCCCGTTCCGTTCCGCCTGATTCTGGTTGCGCTCGGCGAGCCTCGTGAGGAACTGTCCTAGCGCCGGCGCGTAACCGAGCTTCTGCGCCAGCTGGACGCCGACGCGGTCGGCATCGAGCTCGTCGCTGCGATCGAAATTGTTTTCAAGCACCATCGCGTAGGCTTGATTGGCCATCCGCTCCAGGAGCGCGCTGCGCCCGTTCGCCGCCTGGTTCACGCCAGTCGTCACGACTTTGTTCTTCTGAATGGCGTTGACGGTGTGCTTGCGGGCGACGTGACCAATCTCGTGCCCCAGCACGCCGGCGAGCTCCGCCTCGTTGGCGATCAATCCCAGCGCTCCCCGCGTGATGTGCACGAAGCCGCCGGGCGAGGCGAACGCGTTGACGCCGTCTGTGTCGAGGACGATGAACGTCCAGGTAAGCTGGGGACGTTCGCTTTGCTGCGCCAGAGCGGTCCCGACGAGGCTCACATACTTATGAATGGCCTGGTCCTGCACGACGCCGAAGCGCTCGCGGATTTTCGCACTGACGTCATCGCCGATCTGCCGCTCCTCGGCTTCGGAGATGACCAGCTCGTCGAGCTGCAGTTTGGCCTCCTGCGCCTTCTTCAACACGCCGCTGAGTCCGCCTAACTGCGCGTATGCCGGATTCGACAGGGCCAGTACGGTGACCACAGCTGCAAGCGTTCTCATGAAGTTGTCCTTTTCACGGCGCCGACCTCGAGCTGTTCCGTCGCGGCGTTGGCCGCACTCCCGACAACCTCGAAGATCGACACCGCCTCAGACTTGCCCTTGACGACGACCTCTCCCAGGGCACGGAGCTCGTAGCGGCCCTTCAACTGACGGCGCGTCGCGTCGCTAATGATAATCCGCGTACCGTACTGCTTGTTCAGCGACTCGAGGCGCGACCCGAGGTTCACCGCGTCACCGATGACCGTGTAGCTCATGATCGCTTCTGATCCGATGTTGCCGGCGATCATCGGTCCGGTGTTGATGCCAATGCCAATATCCAGCTCTGGCCGGCCCTCCGCGGACCATCGCGCATTGAGCGTCGCCAGCTCGGCGACCATGGCCAATGCTGTCTGCACGGCATGTTCTGCGTGATCCTCGTCTTCCAATGGCGCCCCGAAGAGCGCCATCACCATGTCCCCGACGAACTTATCGAGCGTTCCACGATGCTGGAACACCAGGTCGACCATCCGCGTGAAGTATTCGTTCAGCGTGCCGACGATGGCTTCGGGCTGACCTTGTTCAGTGACCGTGGTAAATCCGCGAATATCCGAGAAGAGGACGGTCATCTCACGGCGCTGGCCGCCGAGCCGGGCGAGCGAGGGGTCCGCGACGAGCTGATCGTAGACGTCACGAGAAACGTACCGTCCGAAGAGTCGCGCGATCTTCCGCTTTTCACGGCCCTCCACGAAGTACTGATAGGCGACGCCGCCAAACAGCGCCAGCGCCGACGCGAGCAGGGGTTGCGTCAGGTTCAACCACAGGCCGCTCGTGAACGCCAGAAAAGCGCCCCCGGTGACGGCCCCCGCGAGCACAAGTGTCGCCAGCGTCGCCCACCACGCCGGAATCGTGCTGGCGATGGCCCCCACGGCCAGTCCGACCACGATCACGCTTGCAACCCGGGTCGCCGATGGCGCCGGGGCGAGGAAGCGGTTCGACAGCACATCGTCGGCGACGGCCGCATGCACCTGGATGCCGGGCATCCTGCCGCGGGCGAAAGGCGTTTCGAAGACGTCGAACAGGCCGGACGCGGTGGCACCGACAAAAACGATCTTGTCCTTGAAGATTGCCGGATCGACCTTCGGTCTCTCACCGGCGATGAGCTGTTCCTCGGAGTACAAGAGATCGAAGAACGAGAAGGTTGCATATGGTCGGCTCTTCAGGTCATCGAGCAGCGGCGGGCCACGAAAATTGATCAGGCGCCAGTAGAATGCCGATTCACCATCTGCAGTTCTGACCCAGACGCGCGATAACGGCATGGCCAATGGACCGACGCGCAACCGATCGTGGTCGAGTGCCACCTGCGTCGACGCGAACCCTCCCGCTCGAAGCGCTGCCGCCATGCCGAGGGACGGGATGGCGACATCATGCGATCGCACAAACGGCACGGTGTGGCGCACCGAGCCGTCGGCATCCAGAGACAGGTAGTTGTGGCCGAAGGCGACGCCGGCAGCCGCGAGCTCCGGGTACGGCAGCAGGATGGTGTCCCGTTCGAGGATGTCGGGAGAGCTCAGGTGGAAGCCTTCATCGCGCGCCCTCGGCGCGTCCGTTTTCTCGCCTGTGTAAGTCGCATCCGCCAGGAGTAAGACGTTTCCGGCCCTCTTGACTGCCTCGGCAAACGCTTCGTCTGACTCGCTCCCCGAGAGCGTGTCATCGCCCATCTTGAAGCCGAGGCGCGTGTCGGCGGCGCCGAACGACACGTCGTAGGCCACGAGCTTCGCCGGCGCCCGGGATAAGTAGTCGATGACGCTTCCGTGAACGATTCGCGGCCATGGCCAGCGTCCAGCCACCGGCTCCAGATTCTGGAGCGAGTACTCGTCGATCTCGACGAGGACGATGTCTTTCCGAGCGGTTTCGGGGCGAGCCGTGCGCGTCAACCGCCAGTCGTAGGTTCTGAGCTCGAGGCCGTCGAGCGGGTGCAACGTAGACCGGTCGCCGAAAACCCACGACGCGGCATCGGTCAGCAGGACGAGCGCGGCGCTCGCCGCACCGATGAGCAGACCCGCGAGCACACGTCGCGTCATAGCGAGAACGTGAAACCTTCGCGTGCCGCGGCGGTCGACGGACGTACCTCTCGCGCGGCGGATTCGATGGCCGCGACTTCGCGATCGGTTCGCCCCGGTTGGTGATGAAACAGCCACAAGCGGCCGGCCCCGATAGCCGCGGCGAAATCAACGCACTCCTGCCAACTCGCGTGACCGCGACCTCGCATCCGCGACAATTCTTCGGGGGTGTACTGGGCGTCCATGATCACGGCCGCCGCGCCGGCAGCAAAGCCTGCGAGAGCGGCGTCTGTCCGGGCATCCCCAAACTCATGGTCGGTGGCATAAACCAGGTCGCCGTTGTCGCCTTTGATCCGGTACGCCATCGATCCGCCGGGATGCGTCAAAGGCAGCGCGCTGACCTCGAACCCCCCTGCTGTAAATGTCGGACCCTCGAGGAAGGACATATATGGGGCCGACTCAAGCTCGTCCAGCGTGAGCGGAAAGTGAGGCTTGCCGAATAGCGTCTCGAGCCACTCGGGATTGGCATCTCGCAGCGCGGGCCCCACGATGCGCACCGTCCTGCCGCGCTGAAAGAACGGCCTGAAGA
>JBKPSC010000207.1:0-10697 GCA_046734915.1 Acidobacteriota bacterium
ATCAGGCCAGGTCACCGTGCGCTACAAGGACGACAAGGGCGCGGACAAAGTGGAATCGGAGCGGCTCGACCTGCCGCCGGACGTGGCGAACGGCATGATGCCGATCCTGCTGAAGAACATCGTCACTGGCGGGCCGGTGCCGATGCTCTCCTTCGTCGCGGCGACCCCCAAGCCGCGACTGGTCAAGCTGGCCATCTCGGCGGCCGCCGCCGATCCGTTCTCGATCGCCGGCTCACCCCGCAAGGCCACGCACTACGTCATCAAAGTGGAGATTGGCGGCATCGCCGGCGTCGTCGCGCCGATTCTCGGAAAACAGCCGCCCGACACACATGTGTGGGTGCTGGGCGGCGACGCGCCGGCCTTCGTCAAGTCCGAAGGCCCCTTGTTCAACGGTGGCGATGCCTGGCGAACCGAGCTGACCAGTCCGGTCTGGCCGAAGTAGCATTGGCCGCAGACCGAGACGCTTGATTTCCGGGGAGACGCCATGAGTGCCTTGCAGCTCGATGCCAAGAAGACCGCGCTCGTCCTGATCGATCACCAGAACGCCATCCTGTCGATGCCGACCGCGCCGTATGCCGCAAAAGACGTGGTTCAGAAAGGCCGCCTCCTGGCGCAGGCGTTCCGCGCCAAGGGCGCGATGGTGGTTTACGTCCGCGTCGACATGGCCAGCATGCTGACGCTGCCGGTCGACGCGCCGTGGCGCGATCCTCAGGCTCCGCCACCGCCGCCCATCGCATCTGAGCTTGCGCCGGATGCGGGATTCGAATCCGGCGACCTTCTGATCACCAAGCGGCACTGGGGCGCGTTCGCCGGCACCGGGCTGGAGGAGGCATTGAAGCAGCGCGGCGTCGACACCGTCGTGCTCGGCGGCATTGCGACCAACTTCGGTGTCGAATCGACGGCCAGGCAAGGCACCGGGCTGGGCTTTGCCTTCGTCATCGTAGAAGACGCCTGCACGTCGCTCGATGCCGAGATGCACAGGTTTGCCTTCGAGAAAATCTTTCCCAGGCTGGCCCAGGTGAGGAAGGCGGACGACTTAAGTCTTAGGTCTTAAGTCTCATGTCTTAAGCCCTACCTAAGACCTAAGACCTAAGACCTAAGACGTAAGACCTAAGACGTAAGACCGGACAGACTTGTCGCTCGAAAATCACCCGCGGATCGCGTAGGCTCAATCGCGTACCGGTGCCCGATCGACGCCCGTGGCCACGGGCCGCCAAGGAGAGATGTATGGAGTCGCAGCCGTCGCGTCGCTCGTTCCTGAGTGGGGTCGCCAGCGCGTCCGCCTATGTCTGGGTCCCGAAGCCCGCGCGCGGCTACACGGCCGCGGAGATGACCGCGGGCGAGTCGGTCGAGCGGGTCAAGCCGGGAGTGTCGAAGTGGGAGCTCGACACGCCGGCGCTCTGCGTCGATCTCGACAAGATGGAGCGGAACGTCGCCAAGGTCCAGGCGACGCTCAAGAAGAATGGTCTCGCCAGCCGGCCGCATGCCAAGACGCACAAGACGGCGGCAATCGCCCGCTACCAGCTCGAGACGGGTTCGATCGGCATCTGCGCCGCCAAACTCACCGGGGCCGAGGCGCTGGCGTCAGCCGGCATCGACAAGATCTGCATGACGACATCGAATCCGTCGGTGAGCAAGGTCCGCCGGGCGATGGCGCTCGCCAAGGCACACCCGCAATTCATCCAAGCCGTCGACTACGAACGCAATGCCCGTGACTTGAACGACGCGGCCAAAGAAGCCGGCATCGTCGCGCCCGTCGTCATCGACATCGCGGTCGGGACGCGCAGCGGCATCCCTGCCAGCGAGGCGTTGGCGCTTGCACAGACAATCGACAAGCTGCCGAACCTGCAGTTGCGCGGGGTGCTGTCCTACGATGGCGGCGTTCAACACGCGGTTGGATTTCAGAACCGCCGGTCGCGGGCGCTGTCGGCGATCGAACCAAACGTCGCGGCGTTCGAGGCGATGAAGAAGGCCGGCCTGCGGATGGAGATCTTCAGCGGCGGCGGCAGCGGCACCTACAACATCATGCACGAGGTGCCGCACTTCACCGACGTCCAGGTGGGCAGCTACCTCTTCATGGACATGCAGTACCTCGCGATCGGCAGCGAGAGCGGCGACGCGGTGTTCAACGACTTCGAACCCTCGCTCACCGTCATCGCCACCGTCTTGAACAATCGCTTCGCCGGCGGGTTGACGACCGATGCCGGAGCAAAGGCGCTGACGCTGAACACGCCGACCGCCGGGGTCATCGGCGAGCCCGGGATGACGTACAACGCAGGGTCGGACGAGTTCGGCAGCATCCGCTTCAGCCGGCCGCCGCACAAGCAGTACGCAATCGGCGACAAGCTCGAGCTGATCGTGCCCCACTGCGATCCGGTCGTGAACGAGTTCAACCAGATGTACGGCATCCGCGGCGAGAAGGTCGAAACCGCCTGGGACATCACTGCCCGCGGCTGCTCGCAGTAGTCTTTCCCTGTCAGCGAGCGAAGCAATAGATGCGGCCGGCGCCTCCCCGCGGTGCCGTGTCGGCGCAGTTCTGGTTCAAGTGCGCGGCGTTCCACGAGTTGAGCGGTGGCGTGGTGTTCTGGGCGGGCCCCATGCCGTCCGAGTGTCCGACCTGGGCCGCCAGCGCGGTCGAACTGGACGTCCAGTCGGCGCAGGTCAATCCCGCCGCCAGCGTGCCATCGGCGTTCGACCCGGTGAGGATGTCGTGCTGCACCGGAGGCGGCGAATTGGGCCACTGACCGTTGATCCGTTGACCGCGCTCGTCGATGAAGATCGCCGCGTCGCCCGAGCGCGAGTGCAACTCGGCGACACTCGCCGCGACCAGCTGCAGGTTCGCGTTGTACCAGGGGCCGCTGCCGATTCGATCGCGCGCGTGCGTCGGCTGGTTGTTGTTCGACGAATCGCGCTCCACGCTCAGGTACGCGCGCCAGGTGCGCTCGCCGAATCCGACCGACGCCGCCAGCCGCTGACACTTCGCGTCGGCGCCGGCAAGGCCGCCAAGGTTGCCGGTGACGCTTGTCTCGCTCGAGACGAAAAAGCTCAACGATGGGCGAGCATCGCTCGGCGCAGTGTCGCTGCTGCCGCAGCCCGCGCTGATGAGGATCGCGAACAAGACGAAGCGCTGTCTCATGATGCTCCTTTCGCGGCGTCATGCCGTGTCGTGACGAGATGAAAGCGGATTGTAATTGAACGATCACAGCTGAGCCGGCGCTGCTGGCATACAGCCTGCCTGTCGTCCTCGCCAAAGCCGCAGACCTCCTTATTTCATATGCCGGAGCGAACGCTTCGTCCCTCCGTGCGCCGCGACCACTCGTGGACGCCGCCGACTGTGGTGGCTCCGATGTTTCAACGCTGTAAACGGGGAGGTGCGTCATGAACGAACTGACCGTGACCGCCGATGTCCTGCGAGACGTGATACGC
The DNA here is from genome assembly GCA_046734915.1 of Acidobacteriota bacterium. Classification (GTDB taxonomy): domain Bacteria; phylum Acidobacteriota; class Vicinamibacteria; order Vicinamibacterales; family CAVVIG01; genus VFZL01. Next base: position 3,427 of record JBKPSC010000207.1, read on the forward strand.
AGGACGTGGTGGATTCCGCTCGTCCAGGGGATTGCCGCGCTCGTGATCGGCCTGTCCCTGCTCAGTCGGCCTGCGCCGACGCTGGTCGCCCTGACGATCTTCCTCGGCGCCTACTGGCTGGTCGGTGGAATCTTCGACGCGCTCGGTGCGTTATCCCGACGCGACTCGGACCCGCACGCTCTGCTGGCGTTAGCGGGCGCCGTACTGAGCGTCATTGTCGGCCTGCTGCTAGTGGCCAGGCCCATGCTGGGTTTCGTGGTGACCTCCCTGGCCGTTGTCACGATTGTCGCGTCCGGCGCCATTGTCAGCGGCATCTTCAGCGTGGTGTGGGCGATCCGCGTCCGCCGCGCCATTCACGGTGAAGGCTGGATCATCCTGTTCGGCGTGCTGTCGATCCTTCTGGGCTTCATGCTCCTCGCGTCGCCCATGATGTCGGCCGTCGCGCTCGTTCAGGTCGTGGCGGTGCTCGCTATCGCCGGTGGCATCGCCGGCATCGTCAACGCGTTTCGCCTCAGGAACGTTCTCGCGTGATTTGCGGATGTCAGGAATCAGGAGGTCGTCATGACGTCTCTACTCGGCTCCTTCACTCAATTGATGACTCCAGACACCATTGGGAAGATCAGCCGCGTTGCCGGTGTCGACGCCAACCAGGCGCAAAAGGGCCTCGACGTCATTGGCCCCCTCGTGCTCGGGAGTCTGGCGCGAAAAAGCGAAACCGTCAGCGGCATGGACTCCATCATGCGTCTGCTGCCTGAAGACACCGGGACTGGACTGCTCGGCAAGGTCGTGAGCATGGCCGGAAGCCCCGGCCCGATCGCCGCCTCGAGCCTTTTGACCGGAGTCCTCGGACCAGGTGTCAACACCATTGGCAAAGCCCTCGGCGGGCGTCTGGGCTTCGACGCCACGCCGCTGCTCTCGCTCGCGGCGCCGGCGATCCTCGGGGTGATCAGCTCGACGGCCAAGGAGCACAAGCTGAATTCGGCGGACATCGCCAAGACCTTGCAGCAGGAGGCGACGGCGACGATGGCGGCGGCCAGGCCCGAGGTGCAGGCCGTCCTGACCGAGGCCTTCCGGCTGGGCGACAAAGCCGAAGAGCTCAGGAAACGCTTCACGGACGAAGAATGGAAGAGCATTCGACTGGCGCCGATTGCCGCCACCTTCTACGTCATCAGCGCGTCTCCGTCAGGCGTCGCAGGTCTTTCCAAGGAGGTCATCGCCGGCGGCGACGCCCTCAGGCAGCTCGTGAAGTCAGCGATGCCGACGTCGCTCGTCGACGTGGCGTTCGGCAGCTACGAACCGAAGCTCGAATGGGAAGGGCTCGACGACAAGAACGCCCGGATCAAGATGCTGGCCGTCCTCCGCGATGCATCGGCAGCGGTGAAGGGCAAGAGTCCTGTCGATGCTCAGTCGTTCTCCGACGCGCTGGTCACGGTGAGCCGGAAGGTGGCGGAGGCGTCGAAAGAAGGGGGATTCCTCGGCATTGGCGGCACGCGCGTCAGCCAGCAGGAGGAGCACGCGATCGCCGAAGTCGGCGCCGCATTGGCGTGATGTGACCGCAGCCGCGGGGGCCACCTGACACGGGTGGCCCTTTCCATCGGCAGACGGGCCGCAGGGTTCGACGCGCTCAAGCGTCCGCTGGTTGAACACGCGCATCACGGTTACGAACGACGTTCCGCACGTACTCCTCGAAGGGTGTCAGCCGCAGACCAAACTCTTGCTGCAGCGGCTTCATGCCGGCAGTCTCGCCGGCAGCGGACGCCATGGCGAGCAGTGACGCGCCCACTTCTGATACGGGCGTCAGAATCAGCGCAAGACATCGAAGCGCGAACTTCTGGACGTGCTGCACGCGCACGGATCTGCCCAGGATCCGTTCCACGATCTGCACCGCATTGCTGGCCGACAGCGGCTCAGGGTGCGTCACGCGCAAGTCCCGATTCGCAGCGCGGGGATCTAGAGCCGCCGCCACCGAAGCGACGTCGTGCAGCGAAACGTACGACCGCGGGACATCAGCCGCACCGAGAATGCGCGCGCACCTTCTCGAAGTCCCACCCGAGCGCCGGCCCGCGGCGATCAGAGAGAGGTGGCCATCGCGATCGACGGCGGCGAACGTATCGCCCGCGCGGCGCGACAGAACGCTGTTGGCGGTCGAGACGATCGCCAACGCGTCACGACAGAGTGGTTCAAGGCTGGGTGGGTCTTTGAGATCATCGTGCACGATTCCGACGCCGGCATCGCGCAAGGTTTGCTCCGCCGTGTCACCCATAGCCGCTGGCCGGTGGATCGTACCAGCAGCGGCTGGAGCGGCAAAACGACGGTGTCCCGAGCCCGTACAGCGAGACCGCTCGAACCATCCATTAGAGTGGTTCGACGTTGATGCGAGTCGAATGGACCGTTCCGGAGTCGGACGCGATGAGGGATCCATTCGGCTCGAACAACTCGACCGTGAACTCGCCGGTGAACTCGTCGCCGCTCTGGGTCAAACGAACCCTCGCCCGAACCTTGGATGTCCACAGCAGGGTGCCGGCACTGTCTGCGCTGAGCGTGGCGAACGTGATCGCGAAGGTCCGCGGACCGGTCTGAACCCACCGTCCGTGCCCGGGACTTTCGAGCGGCGTGGAGAGCGACAATGACGTTGTGTTGATGACGCCGCCGTCAGCCGTGAACGTGCCCAACCCCAGGAACGGCGGTGAGACCGTCGGCCGCACATTGGTCCACCAGGAGCCGACGATGGTCTTTGATTTCTGGTCGTCCTGCTGAGTTGCCGCGGTGGCGCCGGTGGTCGCGACCAGCAGGATCACCAGGCAAGAGCGCAGCACAGATCGTCGGTTCAGACCGCGTGGCATATGTCCCCCTTCCGCATTGCCTCGGTTTTTGTTCGATTGAGGCGGAACGGCACCATAAAATGCCGGCGTCGCGACTATCGCCGACCCGGCTGGGGAATGTCTTGAACGTCGCCGGAAAAAACCTTGAAAAACATCCCGAGCGAAGCCCACCGCACGTACTCGGTTGACGAAGTCGTTCTCGACCTGGATCGGGGAAACCTCCAGCGCGCTGGCCGGGAAGTGAAGCTCAGGCCGCGGGCGTTCCTCCTCCTGGCGACGCTCATGGAACGGCATGGCCGGCTAGTCTCCAAAGAAGAACTGATGCGGGTAGGCTGGCCGGGCACGTTTGTCTCGGACGAGTCACTCGCGAGATGCATCACGGACATTCGCAAGGCACTCGCTGACGATGCCCATTCGATCGTGAAGACTGTCGCTCGACGGGGATATATCTTCGATCGGCCGATTGAAGCGCGCGGTTTCGACGACGTGGCGCGTCCTCTGCCCGATGTCACGGGCGACGGATCGCTGCAGCAGCATCCACCCCACGGCAATCTGACCGCCCCGGACACATCGTTTGTCGGACGGAGGTCAGAGCTGGCATCGATCGTCGAACGTCTCGGCCAGGCCAGGCTGGTCACGCTCATTGGTCCAGGAGGGTGTGGTAAGACGAGGCTGGCGATTAAAGCGGCGAGCCTATTGGCCGACAGCGTGCCGGACGGTGTGTGGTTGATCGACTGCGCACCCCTGACCGACGGGCGACTCGTGACCGAAGCTGTCGCAACGGCAATGGACGTCCGTCCGAGCGGCAGCCAATCGATGCTCGACCGCCTCGCGGCGTTCATTGGTTCGAAATCCATGCTGCTCGTGCTCGACAACTGTGAGCACTTGCGTATCTCCTGCGCCGGCCTGACGGTCGTGCTCCTCCAATCGAGCCCGATGCTGAGAATCCTCGCCACCAGCCGCGAGCCGCTCGCTGTCCCGCGCGAGCACGCCCTCCAGATATCCGGTCTGGCATTGCCGCCCTCGGATGCCAGCGTCACGCAGATTGCCGACGCCGACGCTGTCAAGCTGTACGTTTCGCGCGCCAGCCTGCTTCAGCCCTCGTTGCCGATGACGCCCGACACGCTGCGCACGGTGAGCAGCATCTGTCTCAGCCTAGACGGCTTGCCGCTGGCCATCGAGCTCGCCGCCGCCCGCGGCAAGGTGTTGTCCGTCGATCAGATCGCGACTCGTCTGAACGACCGGTTTCGATTGCTCGTTGGCGGCAGTCCGACGGTTTCGTCGCGACAGCAGACGCTTCGAGCGACTATCGACTGGAGCTACGACTCGCTCGGCGCGGCCGAACAACGGTTGATGCGACGGCTCTCGGTGTTCCAGGGAGGTTGGACCATAGAAGCGGCAGCCGCCGTGTGTGATGAGCACGGCGACGAGTTCGAAACGATCGAGCTATTGGCCCGGTTGATAGACAAGTCTCTGATCTTCGCCGCCGACGATTCGCGCACGGGACGCCGGTATCGCATGCTCGAGACCGTGCAGCACTACAGCCGCGATCGCCTGGAGGAGTCTGGCGATGTCGAAGCCGTCCGCCGCCGCCACTTCGACTGGTGCGCGCAGCTCGCAATTGATGGCGCGCATGCCCTCAGAGGCCACGCTCAAGCCACCTGGCTTCGTCGATTCAACCGCGAGCACGACAACCTGCGGAAGGCTCTGGAGTGGGCGACCTCTGACAACGGGCGTGCGGACAGTGCCCTGGCGCTCGCCGCGAACCTCTGGAAGTTCTGGTTCATGGGCGGACACCTGCACGAAGGCGAGCGCTGGTTGACGAAGGTGCTCAGTCGGACCGAACCGCCACGGCTACGAAATCTTGCCGCCGCCGAGTGCTGGTTGGGGTTCGGTCTGACAACGGTGCTCCTCGGCCAACCCAAAGAGGGCGCTCGTCATCTCGCGACCAGCCTGCGCCTGTCACGTGAGCTCGGAAGCGACGGACTTGCGGTCATCGCGCTTCGCATGATGACGCACGGCCTCATCGAGACGGGAGAAGTGGAAGCCGCTCACGACTGCGCCGTGGAAGCCTGCGAACTTGGCAGACGCCTTGGTACCGGTTGGGAACGGGGCGCGGCGTTCGGATGCATGGGATTGGTGAGTCGCGCGCGTCAGGCCTACGGTGACGCGGCGCGATGGTTCGCGGAGGAGATCGAGTGCTGTCGCGTTGACGGCGACCGATGGTTCCGCGTTGCCGCGTTGTCGGATATCGCGGAAGCCGAACTCCAACGTGGCCACACCATGGCCGCGGCGGACTACGTGCGAGAGGGGATGAGCCTCGTGGATGAGCAGGCGACACCGGCCGTCGCCTGGATTGTCGATGTGCTGGCGAGGCTCGTGGTGCTCGGCGGAGACGCGGCGCTTGCGGCGCGGCTCTGGGGTGGATCCGAGCAGCTGCGGGAGAAGACGGGCCTCGCGCTGACAGGATACTGGGTGGCATCGCTCACCGAGGCCGTACGCACGGCGCGCATGCGGCTTGGCGACGACGAGCGCTTTCATGTCCTCTGGCAGGAGGGCCGGCGCCTGCGGCCTCCCGAACTGATGGCGCTGGCCAATGCCGCGGCCGCCGACCTGGCATTTGCCGATTGATGAACGGTCTTCGTGACCGACTGCCGATGTGGACCCGAGCGCTCTTCGCCGGCATCAATCCCGGCCTGACGCTGGCGAGAGTGGGACACCACTTTGCGGGCCTGTCCACTTGATTCTGGAAGCTGCTGTTCGAATCCGGCCTCACGCTAGAACGTCTGAAGCCCGCGACCGACAGCCGGAATCGACGCTGCGGCTCGACGAGTTCCTGGCGGCGCTGCCCGCGCTGCGGTGCAAGGTGGCACCCGCCGCTTCGTCCGGCGGCGCCGAGGCCCTGACTAAACCAACCTCGCTGCGGCGGTCTGGCGTTCGCGGATTAATGGACCGTTGGCGTTGGCTATCCTTACGGCGATGCCAGCCGCGCCTGCAGTTGCGCCAGCTCTGGTCGCGCCGGATGCAACCGTAACGCGCGTGCCAGCCAGTCCCGAGCACGCTCCTTGCGGCCGAGCGCGAGCAGGCACTGGCCGCCACCGATCCACGCCTCCGCGACGCCAGGATCCAGCTTCGTGACCGCATCGTACTGGTCAAAAGCCGCATCCATCTGACCGATCCGTTGCAGGTCGGCCGCGAGCCGCAGCCGCGCGTCCGGAAGCGTCGGGTCGGCCCGCACCGCGGCCTGGTATCGTTCGATGGCGGCCGCCGTCCGCCCATTGGCGTCGGCAATGGCGCCAAGACTGAAATGCGCTTTGGCATAGTCTGGTGACTGCCGCACGACCGCCACGAATTCCCGTTCGGCTTCGGCCGGCTGTCCGGAAGCGTACAGTGCAGCGCCCAGCCAGTACCGCAGCGAAAGATCGTCGGGCTGAAGCGCAAGTCCCCGGCGGAACGCCGCGATCGCGGCCGAAAAATCCCCGCTCCTCAGAGCGTCCAGCCCGGCACCCTCCAACGCGATCGGACTGGCGAGCACCGTATCCGCCTCGCGAATCAGCGGGTCAGTCAGCTCGGGATAAGTATTCCCCCGCTGGCGCAGGTGAGCCTCGGCATTGGCCACATCGTGAACCGCACGATAGGCCATGGCGAGCGGGTAATGGACGGCCGACGCTCGAGGGTCAGCGGAAAGCGCCTTCTCCATCATCTGCACGGCTTCGCCGTACGAACCGAGGGCGAGCGCAGTGCGGCCCGCTCCGAAGAGCGCTGCCGCCGACTGCGGCTGCAAGGCGAGCGCCGTCTGAAACGACGTGCGGGCCGCCGCCAGCTGGCCGTCATCGAGGTAAGACTCCGCAAGCCACACGCGCGCGAGCAGGTCGTCGGGCTTCAGAAGAGCGGCGCGCGCAAACGCGGTGATGGCTAGCGCACGCTCTCCGGTTCGGAGATACGCATGCCCCAGGTAGTACGGCCAGCGAGCGTCGCCGGGTGCCAGTGCCTGCGCATGCGAGAAGCAGTTGGCGGCCTCGCTGCCAAACTTGGCGGCCATCAGAATGCGGCCCAATGCCGCGTAGGCGTCGGCGCGATCGGCAGACGAGGCGCCTTCCTTCGCGAGCGTGGTGGTCAGCTGCGCATAGGTCTCGCGCAACTGGTGCTGCACGGAGTTCGCGAGCGGCGAGAGATCAGGCAGCGTCACGGCCGAGGAAGGCTGCGCCTGAATCTGCGGTCGCTGCTCTCCCGTCTGTCTATCAGCAGCCGGCGGCCGCTCTCGATCCGATTGTGCGCACGATGTGATCGTCAACGTCACCGCAACCGCCGGAATGAAACACTGCCCGCGAACCATCAGCGGGTGCCTTGCCCGGTGCCCTGTTTCAGCATGGTGTACTGGTCGATCGGGAGATCGGCCCACTCCTCCGTGGGCCCTTCCGGCCAGATAACCTGAATCCGCGGCCGCTC
>JBKPSC010000208.1:0-21329 GCA_046734915.1 Acidobacteriota bacterium
GGTGACGAAGGCATTGATTGTAGCCGGCGACTCGGGCATCGCCACTCAGCCGTCCGGCGCCCGCGGCGCGATGCTCCGCGCGTACGACAAGGGCACCGGCAAGGAGGTCGGCGCGATCTTCATGCCCGCGCAGCAGTCCGGATCGCCGATGACCTATCTGCTGAACGGCAAGCAGTACATCGTGTTGGCCATCGGCGGCGGCAACTACTCCGGCGAACTCCTGGCGTTTCGGCTTCCCGGTTAGCGGCGGCGGTTGTCACTTCGTCGCCGGTGCCTTCCGCGGATCGTCCGAGGGGTTCACGTAGTTGAACTCCACCGGACCCTGCCCGTAGAGGACGATTGTCGTTTCCTGCATGGTGTAGGCGAAGTGATTCATCTTCGCCGGCATGAGCGCGTACCCGCCTGCCGACAGCGTCTTGTTGCCGTGGTCGCCTTTCTGCAGCTTGTTGCCCATCCCGAAGGTCAACGCCCCCGAGACGACCACGACGTTCTCGTCGGTCGGATGCGAGTGGGCGGGAATCGCGTAGTAGGCGGGAAACTTCAGCCGGACCGAGTAGGCGCCGGTCGACGTCGGGTTCCCGGTCAGCACCGCAATTTGAGCTCCTGCCGGCAGCATCGGCGGAGCAGGACCCCACTGGGCCTCTTCGGGCGTCTGGATGACGTGTGCCGATTGCTGCGCTGACAGCGGGGTTCGGTATCCAGCGCTCGTCAGGATCGCGGCCGCCGTCACCACCGAAGCCATCGTCTTCATAATTCCTCCTCAGTGCGTGTTTCACGCCACGTGAGTCAACGGTAGCGTCCGGCGCGGCGTCGGCGCGTCCCCTGCGCGGGTCATTTTCGTGATGGATGTGGAAATGGCCCGAACGGGCCAGTTGTGGATCTACGACAGGAGACCGCGCCGGGCCGCCTGAGCGACAGCGGCCGCCCGCGAAGAAACGCTGAGCTTCGTGAATACGTTGGCCAGATGGCGGTGAACCGTGTGTTCGCTGACGAACAGGCGCTCGCCGATGGCCTGGTTGTTCAATCCCGCGGCCACCAGGCGCAGCACTTCGAGCTCCCGTCCGGTGAGGCCGGCATCGTTGCCGTCACGGCCCGCCGAGCGGGCGGGCGCTCCGGCCTTGGCGAGCGATTCCATCAGGGCACGGGCCCGCGCGACTTCGAGCTCCGCCTTCAACTCCGTCAGCAGACTCACCGACCGCTGGCATTCGCCGACGGCCTCGTCGATTTGACCGAGCGCCGCGAGTGCTTGGGCGAGCGTCAACCGCGCCCTCGCTGTCTCGTATGGCGCGCCGCTGCCAAGGTACAAATCGACCGCGTCTTCGAGATGTCGACGGGCCTCGTCAGCGTCGCCGGCCCCGAGTGCGAGGTGGCCGGCGGCCAGACTCGCGGCCGCCTTGATCGGCGGGGTGTTCACCAGCTGGGCGAGCGCCTGCAGTTCGGCAAGCGCCGTTCTCGCGGCGTCCACATCGCCGACGGACACGAGCGCCCGAATCACGAGATCCAGTCCAGCCACGCGTTCGGTGCGGTTGTGCGGATCGATCCGCCGCAGATAGCGGGCCGCCTGGTCGGCGGCGGCACGTGCGTCGCCGCGATCGAACGCGAGTTCGGCGCGGCCGAGCGCTGCGAGCGGGTGGGGCTCGCACTGTTCGAAGAGCGACGCGGCCTCGACGAGCCTTCCTTGCCGCCGCCGCAGTTCGGCCAGGCGGACCAGGCCGTCGGCGGTCATCGCCGGACGGCTGGCCGCCAGCTCCTCGGTCGCGGCCAGCAGCTCTTGCTCGGCCTCGAGCCAGGTGCCGCGCCACATGCAGATCGAGGCGTATTGCGTCCGGCAGACAGCAAACAGCGGCCGCAATCCCCATTGGGCACAGAACGCCTTGAGGCGCGTGCACCATTGAACCGCACGATCGTAGTCGCGCACGCGATCGCAGGCGGCAATCAGATAGCAGCACGAGGCGCCGATTGCGACGAGGTCGGACATCTCGCCGGCGACGACAGCCGCGCTGACCTCGTCGAGCGTGCTCATTCCCTCGGCGACGGCGCCAGACGCGACGAGCGCGAGGCCGACGACCGCTCGGCCGAGCATCTCGAAATCCACATGTCGTGCCGCCGTCGCCACCCGAATCGCTTCGGTGGCGTGCCGGTGCGCGCGGTCGGGATCGCCTTCTTCGAAGAGCGCCAACGCGCCCTCGCGGCACTCGAGCCAGGCGAGCTCGGGGCAATCGCCTCGACCCTCGAGCAGCCGGCGCGCCCGCTGCAGCCAGCCGTTGGCGACGGCGCTCTCACCGCGGAAGGCCCAGTAGTCCCACGCCAGCCACACGGCGAGGCGCGCCGCGCTCACGCGATCGTCGGCGTCGAGATAGAGCCGGTACGCGCGCTGGCGAGACTGAAACACGAGGTCGGCGAGGTCGAGCCACCAGGCGGCAAGCCCGAGACCTTCGAGCAGTTCAGGTGCTTCCCGCTCGCGCAGGCGGGTCTCGAGAATCTCGCGCGCCTCGGACCACGCGCCCCGGTCGAGGGCCTCGTCGGCGGGCGGATCTCTGGTGAGCGTCGCGGCCATGCGGTCGGTAGTGCTGAGCCTACCCTAACTCGGGGGATGGGGCTGGGGCTTGGGTCAGGTGACTCGGGGCTCAGTAACTCAGTAGCTCGGTAACTCAGTAGCTCGGTAACTCGGTAACTCAGTAGCTCAGTAGCTCAGTGGCTTGGGTCGCTCAGGCGAAATTCAGGCGCCGCCGAAGGCGAGAAATGGATCGATGGGCGTGCCTTGCCACCAGTGCTTTTCGGAAGTGAGCTCGAAGATGGCGAAGTGGAGGTGCGGTGTGTTGGCTGGAGCGTTACCCGTAGTGCCAACGTATCCGATGATCTCCCCGTCATCGACCTTTTCGCCTTCCCGCAAACCCGCCGCGTAGCGGTCGAGATGCGCGTAGTAGTAACAGAAGCGGTTGGAAGGGTCGAACTGGTAGACCGTGATCCCGCCGGCCTTGCTGCGAAACAATTTGGCGATGCGCCCCGACTCGACGGCGCGCACCGGCGTTCCGCGTGGAGCGAGCAGGTCGACCGCCTCGTGACCGCGGTTGCCGCCGCCGCGCCGCTCGCCGAACTGGCCGCGCATCGCCTCGATCTTGGCTGCTTCCACGGGGAGCTTGAGGTGCTTCGATCGCAACTCGGCGACCGCGTCGCGCCGGCGATCGTCGTCGCCATTCGGCGTCCACGACGCCACGGCCAATCCGCTGGCAAGGAACGCCATGGTTGCGGCAGCAAGCCAGGTTCGTCTGATCCAAGTGGACGTCATTGAAACACCACCGGCGTGCCGACCTTCACCAGGCTGACGAGACGGGCAGCGTCCCAGTTGGTCAATCGCACGCAGCCGTGCGACTGGAGATGGCCGACCGATGACGGTTCGGACGCACCGTGAATACCGTAATGCTCGATGTCGATGCCGACCCAGGCGACGCCCACGGGCCCGTTCGGACCTGGTTGAATCGTCGCCTTGGTGTGCGATGGGTCGGCGTCCCAGAAGAGCTCCGGGTTGTAGCGAAACACAGGGCGCCAACTGACCGACGCAATCTTCCATCGCCCGATCGGCAGCGGATCGTGGGTGCTCCCGCTCGACACGGGCGCGGCGAACACCACCCTGCCGTCGGGCCCGAGAACCCGCAGCATCGACGTTCTGGCCGAGACATCGATCGTCATCTGACCCGAACTGACGCGCGCCGGTTCCTGGCCCGCGTCGAACGGCTTGACCGCCGGAACGACGATCTCGGCGCCCGCGGCAAAGTCGGCGCGCGGATTCAAGTGCTTCAGCAGCGCCGGCGAAGCGTGAAAGCGCTCGGCGAGCCTTTCGACGACTGACGAATACTCCAGCGCCGGCAGGTCGGCCTGCGCCGGGAGGTCGGCGGGAATCCGCGTCGCGAACGGACCCTTCGCATCACCGTCGGTGATTCGATACGACACAGTCCCTTCGTCGCCGTCTCCGGTCGACAGCGCCCGCCACGTCGCGCAGTCGGCTTGCCGGCTCACCGGCAACCCCGTCGATTCCTGAAAAACGGCGATCGCGCGGTGCGCGTTCGGGCCGAGCGTGCCGTCGATCTCGCCAGGTGAGAAGCCGCGCTGGTCGAGCCTGACCTGAAATCCGAGTGGCGTGCCGCACGGCAGCGACATGGGCGAACGCGGCCGTTGCCGCTTGGCCGCACCATGTCGTTGTGCGCCTCGAGTTTCGCCAGGCGCCGTGGCACAGGTAGCCGCGATCGCGATGGCCGCGAGCGTGCGCCGCATACAGGCTAGGCCTTGCACGACCCGTACCTCATGCGGCTGAGCATTGGCGGGCCATAGCGCTCAAAGGCTTCACTACGCCGGCGAGCTGCCGGCGTTTTGGCTTCCCGGTTAGGCCAGAACGCCTCACCGTCTGAGATGAGGCGGAGGCCACCTTCTCTTACAGAACGAATGTGCCGCCAAAGAACATCCGCATGAACCGCAGATTGTTCCATCCGTTTCTGCGATCACCCGCTTCGGCTGAGATATCGTAGAAATCACCGAAGTTACGGAAGTAGCGCACATCGACTCGCGCGCCAATGCGTTCGTTGAAAAACGCCATGAGGCCGCCGCCGCCATTGATGCCGACGGCCCATCCCGAGTGGTTTTCGTACAGCGCGTCAGAGCGGTCAGAGCGGTACCCGAAGCTGGGACCGATAGTGACGTAGGGACGCCAGCGTGGAATCGCCGGGCTGAAGAAGAAGTTCGGCGCGATCGTCATCAGCTTCGACGCATAGATGTCGCCATGCACATCGCTTGTTTTCAACGCGTCAGGGTAATAGCCGAAGTCGATTTCGAACCCGAGATTGCGTCGCGTCGGGAAGGCGCTGGCGAAGTTCACGCCGAAGCCGCCGCTGCTGTCGAACTCTTCCGCGGGTACGAGCTCACCGAGTACGTCGTCGTTCGTTGCCGACGTCTTCACGTTGAACAGGGGGCTCACGAATCCGGACAACAGCCAATCTGCCGATGCCGGCCTCGCGGCGCACACCATGGCCGCGAGGGTCACACACAACACTGCTCGCATCTTGAACATGATCGTCTCCAATCTGTCTGACACGGAGGTTTCCACCGCGCGAACTGCAATTACCGACGTCGGAAAGTCATCTCGCCCAGGACGAGGCTGTCGCCCCGCAGCGAGAGCGGCCCACTGATGTCCCCTGTCACCTCGCCGGGCCGTGAGCAGCGGAAGGTGAGCGTTTGCGCGTCGCGACTATCCGTCTTCCAACCGGAGTAACCCTTCGACTGCTTGAGTAACGTTCGTTTGAGCACACCCGAACAATCGGGCGCGATCGTCAACTCTTGCTCGGTGATGGTGCGGACGTTCGCTCCGGACTCCTCATTCCGCTGTATCCATCGGCCCTCGACCGACGCGAAGAAACGCCGGGCGGCGGCCATCTGTTCGGCGGCTCGCTCGGCGGCCTGCGCTTCGGCGAGACGCTGACGTTCTTCCGCCTGCTGTTTCGCCTGACGGTCCGCCTCGGCTTTCGCCGCTCGGTCGGCCGCGGCTTTCTCCGCCGCCGCTCTGTCCGCCGCCGCTTTCGCCGCAGCGGCTCTGTCGGCAGCCGCTTTCTCGGCAAGCGCCTTGTCCGCGGCCGCCTTCGCGGCAACCGCCTTGTCCGCCGCCGCCTTGTCGGCAATGGCTTTGTCCGCCGCTGCCTTGTCCGCAGCCTCCTTGTCGGCTGCCGCCTTGTCTGCGGCTGCTCTCTCTGCGGCTGCCTCATCTGCGGCCGCTTTCTCGGCGGCCGCCTTGGCAGCGTCGGCGGCCTTCGCATTCGGCGCGGCATTTGGCGCCCGCTGCGCTTGTCGCGCTCGCTCGTCGTCAAGCCGTCTGTATTCTTCCGTCGCCTTGGTGAACGCCTGGGCTGCCGACCAGTACGAGCGAACCGACGCATCGTTGTTCCCGGCGCGTCGATAGCTGACCGCGGCGGCTTCTTCTTGAAGACCTCGAGAGAGCATCGCCACGGACGGCAAGTCGCGGCGGGCATCGGCCGCTTGGCGTTTCGCCTGGTCCGAAGCCGTCTCGGCGAGGCGAAGCAACTCCGAGACGATTTCAGTGAGCGCCGCATCCTTCGGATCGATCTTCAGTCCTGCCGCTGCGGAGGCGAGCGCTTCTTCCCGCTGGCCCGCGTTCACCTGCACGGCCGCGCTGTTACGAAATGCGTCAAGCTCTCGCGACGGTGCGGAATCCACGACTGGAGGACGCGGCGTCGCAGTGTCTGGAGCACTCAGGGGTTGAGAGGGCGTTGCCGCCCGCCAGATACCAATGGCCGCCACGATGACGACACCAGCCGCAACCGCAAGATAGGTCGCACGCGATCGTGGCGGCACGACGACCGTCGTGCGCTCGTCCTCTTCCGTGCGCGCTGCTTCGGCTTCCTCGATGCGCTTCTGCTCCTCGATGCGCATTGCTTCCGCGCGCCGTGCGCGCTCGTGTTCCGCCGCCGCGAAGGCGCGCTGCCGCTCCGCCTCTTCCTCCGTTTTCTTCTGCTCCTGGCGAGCGGCCTCACGATGCGCCTTCTCGATACGCTCCTGTTCTTCGCGGCGCTCCTTTTCCGCTTTGTCGCTGCGCTTCTTCTCCTCGATGCGCTTCGCTTCCGCCCGCCGTGCGCGCTCGTCCTCCGCCGCCGCTAACGCGCGCTGCCGCTCCGCCTCTTCCTCCGCTTTCTTCTGCTCCTGGCGAGCGGCCTCACGACGGGCCTTCTCAATGCGCTTCTGTTCTTCGAGGCGCTCCTTTTCCGCTTTCTCGATGCGCTTCTTTTCGTCGATACGCTTCGCTTCCGCCTGCAACTCCGCGAGTGCCGCCGTCACCACGGGATGCGTCGGCCGGAACTCCGCCAGCTGCGCTATGGCTTCCCGCAGCTTGCCGGAACCACCGTCCTGCCGCGCCGCGGCCACTGCCCGCCGTGCCCGCTCGTCTTCTGCCAACGCGCGCCGCTGCTCCGCCTCGTCTCTCTTGATCTGGTCCTGGAGAGCCGCCTCGCGACCCGCCTGTTCAATGCGCTTCGCTTCCGCCTGTAGTTCGGTGAGTGCCGCCGTCACCGCGGAATGCGCGGGTCGAAACTCCGCCAGCCGCGCCATCGCTCCCTGGCGGTCCCCGGTCGCGAATCGCTGCCACGCGGCTTCCACAGCAGCGCGTGCCAGCCGATCGACTGGAATCGGCGCCAGCTCACGAACCCTGTCCAGGACAATGTCGAGCTCGGGATGCTTCCCCGGTGCCTTCCAGTTCGTGAGATCCGCCGCCTGGAGGTTCTCGAATTCCAGCGGAAGTTCGACGGCATTGATGAGAATCGGTACGAGGACCCGGCGCCTGGCGGCTCTCCGGGCTTCGTTCCTGACCCATCTCGCGTCGACCGAGTTCTTCGACCAGAGGACGATGGCGCATCTGCAGCTGCGGAGCTCCCGCTCGATCACCGTGTCGAAGGATTCTCCCGGCGCGATCTTCCGGTCCCACCAGACGTTCCATCCCTGCTCGCTGAGCACCTCGGCGAGCGCCTTCGCCTGGTCGCGATCCTGGTGCGCATAGCTGATGAAGACGTCGGACGGACGGATTTCAGAACGGTCATCGGCGTGCTCCGCGAGCGGCCGCTCGTTCCGCCCACGATCGCCAGCAGGTCCAACGGCAGGCGCGGCCTCGGATCGATTGCCGCGCGCCTCTTCATAGACTTTCAGGGCCCCGGCGGCGGCGCTTGCGACGCTGCGACTGTCGTCCTGGGACAGCTCGTGCAACGCAGCCACGGCGGCGGTTGACTGCCGCGCATCGCCGCCGCGAAGTAGTGCGTCGAGATCGCGAACCGCGTCCAGCCGCCGACCGGAAGACTTGTCGGCGATGGCGTCCACCAATGCGGCTGGCAGCGTCGAACGCGTGGCAAAAGGATTCTGGGCGATGATGATGTCGCCCTGCTGTCGATAGGTCCATTTGAGCGGGCGCTGAAGCGGGGTCGCGCTGACCACCTGGTCGCGCACATAGTTGTAGAGTTCATCGACCGTGATGACTCCGTCCCCATCTTGATCCGCCGCGCCCGTTCTGAGCCCATCGACCAGAAAATGCGTGAACAGGGAACTCTGTGTTTCTCCGGTGACCCGGTCGCCTTCCCAGGCGTACTGCGTGGCGTCGGTGGCCGTGAGGATGACGCGTCCGAGTCCTGTGCCCTCGAAGGCTTCAGCGGTGCCGACACTTGCCAGCTCGGAGCCCTTGGAACCGCGAGCGAACGCCCCGCTGTGGCAGCAATCGAGGACGACGACCTGGCGCTTCGAAAAACTGCGGTCCATGCGTCCGGAAATGAACGCCGTCTCGACCGCAGTCCCGGCGAGAAGCGACAACTCCGTATCGCGCAACGCCAAGTACAGATGCCCCTGCTCATCCTTGACGCCGTGCCCGGAGAAGTACAGGAACAGCAGATCGTCGCGTTGTCTCTGGTCGTAGAAGCGGGCGACCGCCTTTCGAACCTCGGCGCAGCCTTCGTTGCGGAGTGCGATGACCTCGTCGAACTGACCGATTGCGGGAGACTTGAGGACCCTCTCGAGCGCATCGACATCCACGCTTGGAGCCTTGAGGCGCCCCAGGTGCGGATCGTCGTAACGACTGTTGCCAATAACGAGCGCGAACCGGCGAGCCATAGTGCTTGTAAGTGATCGAGATATCAGCCGACGTTTCATCTGGCCGCAGACTGGCTCAGAGCGTTGAAACCGCGTGCAAACCATCGAACAGTTGAGGGTCAGCGCATGGCCTGAACGTTCTGAAATCTCAGAGGACCTTCGGAACTCTCCTACTTGAGTAACGATGATCGGGCGCTTCAAACACGGTCAGGCTCACCGTCCGGCCCGATCGACGTGGATCTGGTCCGAGCCTCTGATGGGGGAAGAGGTACGACTGCCCCCTTCGAGATCAACGGGCGTTGACCGGCAACACAACGCGCTTTACAGGGGAGACTTCACACTTTGGCGACCACGAGGTGGACGCAGGGGGAGAACTCGCGCCGGTCGAGCCCGGACCTGAAACCCGAGCGCTGTGCCACAGTCCGGTCTCGAGTTCGAGCGATGCGTTGTCGGTCCGCTCAACGCATGTCGTTGTCTGCTTTGGGCTTCACCGATTACCGTTGCGCATGTGGCTGAGATCGAGAGTAGCCGCAAACGCGCGCCGCATAGGAACTCAGAGTGCACGACCCACGCCCTTCTGCTTGGCTGAGCGATTGGCGAGCCACAGTGATAGATTTACGAAAGACCTTCAGGAGGCTTAGTGGCGAACCGAACCAGACCGACCCTCGAGAAGCGTGCTAAGGAGCGCGCGCGACAGGAGAAACGGAAGCAGAAGGAAGAGCGCCGAGCGACAGCCAAGATGGAAAAGGCCTCCCACCCCCGGCAGGGTGGCGACGAGGATCCGGACATCGCCGGCATCGTTCCTGGTCCTCAACCGTCCCCCTGGGGAGACGACGAGTAGGTGTGACCCGGATTACGGCCCTCGACCGGACGGGCTGGATGCCGCCGCCGGGCGGCCGGCCGGACGAAGCGTCAGCCGTCGAGGCCATCGAGCGTGGTGACGTGCTCTTCTATCCACGCCTCGCGTTTCCCGTTCTCGAGGACGAAGCGGCGCTGTTTTCACCGGCGATCCTGTCCTCTGCCAAGAATGCGAGTTTCGATCCGGCGTCGGATCGTGTGAGCGGCACAACGCTACCCATTACCGACTTGCAGCGCCTGCGCGGCCTGATGCGCCGGTTCAGCGACGCTGCCGCCCGCCTGCTCGACGACGTCCTGCCGACCTATCGCAGCCGGTTGCTGCGTGCACGCGCCAGCTTTCGTCCAGCGGAAATTGCCGGCCGCGTCTCGTCGTGGCGCAAAGACGATTCGCGTCTGCACGTGGACAGCTTTCCCGCGTCGCCGGTTCAGGGTCGTCGGATTCTGCGCGTCTTCGCCAATGTCAATCCGCACGGAAAGCCGAGGGCCTGGCGCGTCGGCGACGACTTCGAAACGCTCGCCGATCGTTTCGGTCCGCGGCTATCGATGCCGTGGCCCGGCCAGGGCACGGTGCTCGAGCTGCTCCGCGTGACGAAAACGCGGCGCACGCCGTACGACGCGCTGATGCTGCAGCTGCACGACCGGATGAAAGAGGACGCTGCCTTCCAGCGTGAGACGCCCCAGACGGCGATGGATTTTCCGGCCGGGACGACCTGGGTGGCGTTCACCGATCAGGTGAGCCACGCTGCGATGGCGGGCCAGTATCAACTCGAACAGACCTTTCTGCTTCCGGTCGACGCCATGATGGACGAGAATCGGTCACCGCTCCGCGTGCTCGAGCGCCAGTTCGGCCGGCGCCTGGCCTGACGGAGCGTGGAGGACTCATGACGAGAACTTCGTGGCTTGCGCTTGCGCTCGTTCCAGTCGCCGTGGCCTGCGGCGGCGGCAACCGCGAGACGCAGACCGAGGCGCCCGCCGCGGCACCAGCGGCCGCGCCCGCTCCAAAACCGGTTTCCGGCCCTCGAATCTACGTGACCAACGAGCGGGCGGGGACTGTCACGATTATCGACGCCGCCTCTCTCGAGGTGTCGGCGACGGTGCCGCTCGGTAAGCGGCCGCGCGGCATCATCACGAACGCGGACGGCTCACGCGTGTATGTCGCACTGAGCGGGTCGCCGATCGCCGGACCCGGCGTCGACGAGAAGACCTTGCCGCCGGCCGACAAGGGCGCCGACGGCATCGGCGTCGTCGATACATCTACTCAGCAGCTGCTCCAGGTGCTCCGCGCGGGTTCCGATCCAGAGACGGTGGCGTTGAGCAGCGACGGGGCGCACGCGTTCATCGCCAACGAAGACACCGCGCAAGCGAGCGTCGTGCAACTCTCCGACGGCACGGTCACCGAGACCTTCAAGATTGGCGAGGAGCCGGAAGGCACTGGCGTCACACCGGACGGCAAACAACTGTGGGTGACGTCCGAAGACGCGGGCGCCGTGTACGTCATCGATCTCGTCGCGCGTAAAGTGCTCAAGTCAGTCGAAGTCGGTCCGCGGCCGCGGTCGATTGCCTTTCTGCCGGACGGATCCAAGGGCTACATCCCATCCGAAAATGGCGGGACGCTCGCCGTCGTCGACGCGAAGCGTTTGCGGCTGGCGGGGAAGATCGCGCTCGGCGAAGGCATGCGGCCCATGGGCACGGCCATGGCGCCGGACGGCAAGACGGTGTACGTGACCACCGGGCGCAGCAAGATGGTTCTGATGATCGACACCGCGACCGAGAAAGTGGTCGGCTCGGTCGAAGTCGGTCCGCGGCCCTGGGGCATTGCCATCTCACCTGATGGCAAGACTTTGTACACGGCCAACGGCCCGTCGAACGACGTGTCGGTCGTCGACGTCGCGACACGGCAGGTGACGAAGAAGATTCCCGTCGGCGACGGCCCTTGGGGGGTCGCGTTCGTGCAGCGGCCGACACTATAATCCGCCCGGCTGCGGCGTGCCGCCGCGTGATGCCAAGGAGGCCGTCGTGAAGCGTCTGCTTGCTGTCCTGGCTCTGGGGCTCGTCGTCGCACTACCGGTCGGGTGGCGGTGGACGGCGCGCGTGGCGGCGCAGTCCGGAGCGGCGTCGGTCAACTGGCCGCTGCACAACCTCGATCTGGCCGGTACCCGCTTTTCCACGCTCGATCAGATCAATCGAAGCAACGTCAAGACGCTCACACCACGCTGGCTCTTCCAGCACGGCGTCATCGATGGCGTCAGCAATCAAACCACGCCGATCATCGTCGACGGGACGATGTATGTGACCGATTCGCGCGGCAGCGTCTATGCGGTCGACGCCGCCGACGGTCATCTGCGGTGGATTTACGACGTCACGAAGCTCCTCGGCGGTGGCGCGCGCGAGGGGTATGTCTTCCGCAACAGTGGCGTGACCTACGCCAACGGCGTCGTGTACACCGCTGGCGGGTCGTTCATCTTCGCGCTCGATGCCAAGACCGGTCAGCCGATTCCCACGTTCGGCAAGGACGGCCAGGCGAGCGTGATCCTCGATGTGTTGAACCAGCGCTACACCGACGTGAAGTCGGCGATCAGCATGGGCTATTGGTTCACGACCGCGCCGCAGTACCACAACGGCGTGCTCTACATCGGCAGCACGCGGAGCGAGAGCCACATTCCGGGCGGACACGTGCTGGCTGTCGACGCGAAGACCGGCAAAGTGCTGTGGCACTTCAACACCATTCCCCAGGACGAGAAGGATCAAGGCTGGGAAATCGCCGGGCCGACGTGGGTTGGCGGCGAGCGCAACGGCGGCGGCATCTGGGAGACGGCGGCGATCGATCCCGAGCTCGGGATGATGTACGTCGCGGTGGGCAATCCATTCGGGGACAGCACGAAGCGCGCCGGGATGAACTTGTTCACCGACTCGATCATCGCGCTGACCCTCGATACCGGCCGGTTGAAGTGGTACTTCCAGCAGACGCACCACGACGTGTGGGACTACGATTCCGGCGGCCCGCCGATCCTCTTCGACATGCAGGTCGGCGGACGCCGCGTCAAGGCTGTCGCCGAGGCGAGCAAGAACGGCTACCTCTACATCCTCGATCGCGAGACAGGGAAGCCGGTGCATCCGATCAAGGAGATGCCGGTGCCGACCGACAATCCCGGTGCGGGACAATCGCCGTGGCCGACGCAGCCGATCCCGTTCACCGCGGCGGGCAAGCCGATGGAACCGGTCTCGCCGATCGTTCCGCTCGAGATCCCACCCGAGCAGCTCGCCAAGAACACAATCGTGCCGATCTTCAGCCCGATGCGGCCCAACCAGATCCTCGCCCCCGGAACAGGCGGCGGTGCTAACTACAGTCCGCTCTCGTACAGCCCTCGCACTGGGCTGCTGTACATCAATGCCATCGACCAGCCCTTCAACTCGGGCCGTGGGCCCAAGGGATACTTCTCCGCCTACGACCCGACGACAGGGGAGCTGAAATGGCGCCAGATCTTCGAGGGCTTCGGCCAGGCCGGCTCGGTCGTGACCGCCAGCGATCTCGTGTTCGTGGGCACCGGCAGCAACATCGCCGGCTACTTCTTCGCATTCGACGCGCGCACGGGCGATCTCTTGTGGAAGTTCAACACGGGCTCGGGCGTGTTCTCGTCGCCGTCGATGTACACGGTGAATGGTGAGCAGTTCGTCGCCGTGGCCTCGGGCGGCGGCGAACGCGGCCGTCGCGGCGGCGATCTCATTCTGAGCTTCGCGCTGCCGCCCCGCTGAGCGATCGCGGCGCTCAGAAGATGGCGTTCAAGACATTCGTCCGGCAGAACGTCGTGCTCGCTGTCGGTCTGGCGCTGCCGATCCTCGTCATGGCGGCGTTCATGCTGGCCAGCGGCCTGCCGCAGCAGCTCGCCGATCCGCCGCGATACAACCTGGTGTTCACGAGTTACGACTACTCGCCCGGGGCCCAGGCGTTTCCGGTATCACCGAAATTCATCGTGCGCGACGGAGCGCTGCACGCCCAGTTCACGAAGGTGCCGCGTCAACCCGGCTACGCGAACTCCGGATGGAAGAAGCTCTACTTGTACGATGCCGCCACACAGAAGGTCCGCGAGCTTCCCTTCGGCCTTCCCGCGGACGTTGAATCGATCGAGGTCATGCGTGAAGACCCGGTCGACTCGGCGCGTGATCTGGTGCTCGACACGACGCTGCAGGCGCCGGATGGCTACGAGCTCACCTTCGGCACGCGGATGAGCGGCGGCTTCTTCAACGAGTTCCTGTGGCGGAGCCGCGATACGTACGGGGCGCGGCTGGCGCGCAAGGACGGCTCGAGCGTGCGCCTGGCGACCGTGGATGGACAGGGCGCGTTCAGCATGGGCTCGGTCGAATTCGTCGGCTGGGTCACCGGGTCGGGAGCGCGGCGATGAACGATCGAGACGACGCCCTTGTCGAGGTCGTCGATCTGGTCAGACGTCATGCCTTGACCCTCGATGAGATCGCCGCGGCGCTGGCCGGCGATCCGTCGTTTGCCGCGCGCCGCTCCAGCAGCCTGGTCGCGCGCATCTTCGGCTACATCGGCGGCACCTTCGTCTTTGCCGGCCTCGCGATCTACGTCGGCATGCGCTGGGACGAGCTCGGCTCGATGGGCCGCGTGCTGCTGACGCTCGGCCCCGGGTTTTCGACCTTCGTGCTCGCACTCGTGTGTACGACGGATGAAGGGTTCGACCGCGCCGCGACGCCGCTGTTCCTTCTGGCGGCCGTGCTGCAGCCGGCCGGCATCCTCGTGATGCTCCAGGAATATTCAACCGGCGGGAATCCGATGTACGGCGTGCTGCTGATGAACCTGGTGATGGTCATCCAGCAGGTGTGCGCGTTCTGGGCGCGCCGCCGCACAGTGCTCGCGCTGACAACGATCTTCTTCGCCAGCGGCTTCTTTCTGGCCGCGTTCGATCTGCTCGACGTCGGGACCGATCTGATCGGCATGGTCATGGGCGTGTCGCTCGGCTGCGTCGGCTGGGCCGTGGACCGATCGAGGCACAAATCGCTGGCCGGCCTGCTCTATCTCATCGGCGCGACGTCGTTTCTTGCCGCTGCCTACGACACGATGCGGCGGACGCCGATCGAGCCCGTTTTCGTCGGGCTGGCGTGCGGGGTCATCTTCCTTTCGACGGTGGCGCGCAGCCGGAGTCTGCTGGCGGTCGGCACGGTGGCGCTCATCGGCTACATCGGCGACTTCATCAACGAGCATTTCAGCGACAGCCTGGCAGCACCGGTGCTGCTGATGGTGTTCGGCTTCCTGCTGATCGGGGTCGGAGCGGCCGCGGTCCGGGTGCACAACCGCTACATCAGGGCGCAACCCGGCGCGTCGGCGTGAAAGAATGGGTCGCGCAGTCACTCAATCCTGCTGGTGAGGGCCATGACACGACACATTGCTTTGGGTTTGGGCGCCGCTTTCGTGATCGCCGGACTGACGCCGACGCCAGCCGCGGCGCCGGCAGCGGCATCGTGCGCCAGCCTGGCGTCCGCGGTGCTGCCGGACACGACGATCCGATCGGCCGAGGAGATCGCCGGTCCATCCTTCACGCCGCCGGGCGGCACCGCGCTGACCGGGCTGCCTGCCTTCTGCCGTGTGACCGGCGTGACCAAGCCGGCCGTGAACTTCGAAGTCTGGCTTCCGACGACGGGCTGGAACGGGAAATTCCAGGGTGTCGGGAACGGTGCCAACGCCGGATCCATTTCCTATCCAGCGATGGCCGCGGCAGTGAAGCGCGGATACGCGACGGCCAGCACCGACACGGGTCACACCACGCGCAACGCGCGCGACGCGGCGTGGGCCGTCGGCCATCCCGAGCTCATGGCCGACTTCGGTTACCGCGCCATTCATCTCGCGGCGCAACACGGCAAGCAGCTCGTGCAGGCGTTCTACGGTCAGCCGTCCGCTCATGCGTACTTTCAGTCGTGTTCAACCGGAGGGCGTCAGGCGCTGATGGAAGCGCAGCGGTTCCCGGACGACTACGACGGCATCATCGCCGGCGATCCGGCGGCCAATTGGACCCGGTTTCAAACCGGCGGTCATCTGTGGGTGGCGCTGGCGTTGAACAAGGACCCCGAAAGCTACATTCCGGCGAGCAAGCTGCCGCTCATCGACAACGCCGTGACAGCCGCGTGCGATGCGATTGACGGCGTCAAAGACGGCATCCTCGACGATCCGCGGAAATGCCGCTTCGATCCGCAGACGCTCGCGTGTCGTGCCGGCCAGGACGGCTCGACGTGTCTGACGGACAAGCAGGTGAAGGCCGTCAAGGACATCTGGACCGGGCCGCGGACCTCGGCGGGCCGCGAGATCTACCCGCCGTATATGCCTGGCGCCGAGTCGGCCGCCGGTGGCTGGAACGCTTACATGAGCGGCTCGGGACCGCGATCCGGCAACCACTGGGAGCAGTCCGACAACGTGCTTCGATTCATGATCTTCGAAAACCCCTCTTGGGACTTCCGCACATTCGATTTCGATCGCGACCTCGAACCGGCATTGAAAAAGCTGGGCGAGACGATGGACGCGTTCAATCCGGATTTATCGAGGTTCCGTCAGCGCGGCGGCAAGCTGCTGATGTATCACGGCTGGAACGACGCCTCGATCTCGCCGCTGAACACCATCAACTATTACGAGAGCGTGGTCGCGCGGCTGCAGGGCTCGCGTCCGCGTCAACAGGCGGAGGCCGATGCGCAGGCGTTCGTCCGCCTGTTCATGGTGCCGGGGATGCTGCATTGCGGAGGAGGTCCGGGACCGAATTCGTTCGACATGCTCACGGCGCTCGAGACGTGGGTGGAGAAGGGCGCGGCGCCGGAGCGCGTTATCGCGTCGCACAGCACCAACGGCGTTCAGGATCGGACGCGGCCGCTGTGCGTCTACCCCAAAGTGGCGGCCTACAACGGCGCCGGCAGCATCGACGAAGCGGCGAACTTTACCTGCCGGGCAGAAGCCGCCAGGTCAGCCGCCGCCGGCGCGCCGCAATCGGGGGCCGGTTCATCGCCGCCGACCGTCACCGGCCCCATTCCGTCCGTCCCACCCGGTGATCCGTCGCGTGACTATCCCTTCTACGCCAGCGCCGTGGATCTGAAGTCGCGTGGCTACGTCGAAGCCGAGTTCTTCATCGAGGGTACCGCGAAGCGCTACACAACACCGCCGCAAGCCACCGCTACAGTCGTCGACGACGGCCACCGCTACAAGACCCGCGTCGTCGTACGACGGCCGACAGCGCCGGAGAAGTTCAACGGCACGGTGCTGGTCGAGTGGAACAACGTGACCGCGGGCCGTGACCTCGACATCGACTGGTTCCAGATTCACGACCACCTGGCGGCCAACGGCTACGCGTGGGTCGGCGTGACGCCGCAGCGCGTCGGCGTTGGCGCGCTCAAGGTCTGGAACGAGAAACGCTACGGGACTCTCGATGTGACAGACGGCGGAGCGATAACGAACGACGATCTGTCCTACGACATCTTCGCCGCCGCGGCGACCGCCATTCGACATCCCGGACCGGTGAACATCATGGGCGGTCTCCGGGTCGAGCGGATACTCGCAACAGGCCACTCACAGTCCGCTGGAAGACTCGCGACATATGTGAATTCGGTGCATCCGCTCGCGCCGCGGTTCGACGCCGTCATCCTCCACGGCGGTGGCGCGGGCGTTCGCACGGATCTGACGATTCCCGTCTGGAAACTGCTCGCCGAGACCGACGTGATCTTGAGCCAGGCGGCGATTCGGCAACCCGACACGAAGTTGTTCCGGACGTGGGAAGTCGCCGGCGACTCGCATGTGGACGTGCAGTTCGTGTCGTATTCGCGCCAGCTCTCGCAGCGTGATGGCAATCCCGTTGCGCCGGGCGTCACACCGGGTCTCGGCGGCCGCGGTGGATCGCCGGCGCAGCCTGCCAGCGCGGCCCCTGCTGTCTCTGCACCGCCGGCTGCCGCTGCGAGGCCAGGCGAGATTCCGCGTGGCAATTGCGAGCGCCCCAGCTACAGCCGCATTCCCTTTCACTACGTCATGGCGGCCGCTGTGGATCATCTGGTGACCTGGGTCAAGACCGGCACGCCGCCGCCTTCGGCCCCACCGATCGAAGTCACGAGCCCCGGGCCACCAGCAACCATCGCGCGCGACGAGCGCGGTAACGCGCGCGGCGGCATCCGACTGTCGCAGCACGAGGTGGCAACCGGCGTCAACACGGGTCAGAACTCAGGTCCAGGCTTCTGCCGCCTGAATGGATCGTACGAGCCGTTCGACGCGGCGACGCTGGCAAGTCTGTATCCGACGCACGATGCGTACGTCGCTGCGGTTCGGGCCGCCACCGATCGCAACCTGAAGGCGGGTTACATCCTCAAGACAGCGGCCGAGGCGACCATGACCGAGGCGCAGCGGGCTCACGTTGGCCGGCGGTGAGTGGATGGTCAGCAGAGGGCCGGCCGCATCTCCGCTCGTAACGCGCGCGCGTGTCCTGGCCCCAGGACACCGGATCGATCCCTCATGTGCTGTGCGAGGGCATGTTGAGCCCTCGCAGGATCTGGCGTAAGCCGTCGAGGGCCCGAACCAGGAAATTCGCCGCTGCCTTCGGCGTGTACCGTCCCACCCGACCAGATTACGACGTAACGGCGCTGCGCGGCCAGCTCTACTTCAGCTCCTCATAGGCTCGAGCGACATCGGCTCGAGCATTGGTCATGTTGTACTCGCGTCCACGCTCTTGCCTTCATGAGCGTCCGAGCTCGATGGTCCGGAATGGTTGCAGGCTGTCGATGACGCCTGGTGAATCGGTGCGTACGTTCCAGGCGAACAATCTCAGGACGATGCGGTCCGGCAGGAAGTCGGCGATGGTGAACCCATGCCGCTCGATCGGCTTCACGTCTTCAATGATGTCGAGGTGTGCGGGCGGCGTCGCACCGATGCCGCGAAAGGCACTCGGCCACCCCGCTGGAGCGGTGCCGATCGGTCCGGAGAGCACGCTCACGACGGGTTTGGCGTGGAGGTCGAGCGTGCCGGCGCGCTGGATGGATCCAGCGCCGATGGCGTGCAAATCTCCGCTCACGACGAGCGGCACTCGGCCCTTCATCCCGCCGATCGCCTGCAGCAGCCGATCGTGCTGTCGCAACCATCCACTCTGCCAGTAAGGCTTCGGCGCCTTGTCGGTCAGCTTGCCGTTGGCGTCGAGCACGTCCGGATACCACTCGCCCCATTTGCCGGCCGACCACCCCGGCGGATTCGACGGACCGTGTACGAGGTGTCTCGTATCACTCGCAATGGTGCGCGCTGTCAGCCACTGCTCGACCTCTGGGGGGACAAACGTCGCGCTTGGTCCGGTCAGCGTCAGCAGGCGCCGCACGTCGTAAAGCAGGATCTCGGCGAGGCGGCCGTAGCGCACGGTGCCGAAGCTTTCGGATACGAACTCGCGGTCAGAAGACGCGGACCAGGGAAGATTCGCCGGCCGCGTCGGGTCTGGCAGGAACTCGGGGTAGTACATGCGCTGGGTGGCCCGCGCCAGCTGCAGCTGGAACCACGGTGGCGGAAACGTCACGAGCTCGTCGGTGCCTTCGTCGTTGTCGAAGTAGTCGTGATCGTCTTGCAGGAAGAACACCGGGGTCGACCGGAAGTCGGTTCCGTACACAGGAACGATCTGTGGCCCCGCAGCCAGCTTCAGCACGGTCTCGTTGGTCGTGCCGAACACGAGCGCCGAGCGGTTGAAGCTCTCGAGGCGGCTGTTGTCCCGCTGCGCGGCTGGCGTTCGCGGTGCGTGCAGGTCCCAGTAGACGTGATCGCCGTTGGCGACAGCCGCGTCGGGCTCGAAGGACAGTCCGCGGCGCAACAGACGATTGCGCACGGCAGTCGGCAGATTGCCGCGTGTCAGGCTGTCGCTCTCGGGTCCGCCGGCGCAGGTGAAGAACAGCACTCGGAACCGCGCGGACGCCGAGTCTGGCGCTGGGAACGTTGTCAGCGGCCACGGCTCGCAAAGGGCTTTTCCGTCTGCGGCAACGAGCGAGAGAGAGTAGGTTTGCCCTGGCCTGAGGCCGGCGGCCAGGAACTCCCAGCATTCGCCGGCCGTGTCGGTCATCCGTCCGCGGACATTGATGCTCCCCACCCGAAGCGCAGGTGCCGCGGTCAGCGGACTCGTGAGCGAAGCCTTGACGATCAGGCGGGTGTCACTGATCGTGGGCAGCAGATGCCTGACCCGGCCCGCATCCCACTCGCGCGACGCCGGCGGGCGTGTGGCCTGAACGAACGCATCAGCGGGCCAGGAACCCAGGATCGCGGCGCCCAACGAGCCGGTCAGAAATTGGCGTCGGTCCATGCGCGTGTTGGCGCATTGTGCCACTGACGCTAGTCGGAGAGGCGGGCGAATCCAGCCGCCACGATCAGCCCGGCCGCCAGGCAGCCAATCCACAGCCACTCCGCACCAAGCCGCGCGATAGTCAGGCCCCCGACGAGCGGCGCCAACGCGAACGCCAGCGAGAACGTGATGGCGAAAGCGCCCTGATAGAGGCCGCGGACCTCGGCCGGCGCCATGTCGGCGACGAGCGCCGTCGACGCCGGCGTGAACAGTATCTCGCCCATTGTCCAGATGACGACCGACACCGTGTAACCGGCAATCGATCCGACGACGGCGTTCATGCCGAAGCCGACCGCCATGAGACTCGACGCGACCGCGAGGACCGGCAGACGATTCCTCGAGGCGATGAGCTCGCCGACCAGTGGCTGGAGCAGCACGATCATCACGCCGTTGATCGCGATGAGCGCGCCGAACGTGGCCGGTGACAGCCCGTGGGCGCGAAGGTCGATGGGCAACCCGATGAAGGACTGGAAGAACACCAGGAACAGGCCGAGCGTCAACACACAGACCGCGGCGAACCGGCGGTCGCGAGCAATCGTGCCGATCATGGCTGCGAGGGTCACATTCGCCGATGCCGAGCGGGCGCGATGCGTCTCCGGCAGGGCGACCCACAGCACGATGCCGAAGAGTGCCGTCGTGATCGCGTCGGCGATGAAGAGCACCCGGTAGCCGAGTGCCGCCACGATCTGGCCGCCGGCAATCGGCGCAATGGAGGCGCCGATGTTGACTGCCCAATAGATGAGTCCGTACGCACGGACCCGATGCTCGGGCGCAACGAGGTCGGCGACGGCCGCCGACACGACGGGGCGATACATCTCGTACAAGAATCCCGTCGCCGACGCGGCCGCCGCGATCGCCGTGAGGCTCGTCACCAGGCCGAGCGCCGTCACGGCCACCGCGCCGCCGATGAGCGATCCGACGAGCACCGGAAGCCGGCCGACTCGGTCCGACAACGCGCCTCCCAGCGCGGAGCCGAACATCGCGCCAAGGCCGTACGTCGAGACGATGGTGCCGGCCAGCGCCGGCGTCAGACCACGTACCTCGGTGAGGTAGATCGTCAGGAAGATGAGAACGAAGCCGCCGACACGATTGACGAGTGTGCCGGTGAACAGCACCCAGAATGGACGAGGCAGGCCGCGCAGATCGGGCACGGCGCGCCGCGCCAGGGCACCGAGCGTCATGAGATGGCGCGAGTATAATTCCGGGAACTGGGGCTGGGGGCTGGGGACTGGGGGGACGGATGAAGGCCGCGCGCGTGCTTCGTGTCTGGACATTCTTCGGCGCCGTAACGTTGGCCGCCGCGGTTGCGGCGCCGCTGCTGTCGGGCGTGCCGCTGCGGGCGGCGCAAACACCTCCACCTGACCCTGCGGACGTCGCCGACGGCATGCGGTTGTATCGCACGAAGGCTGATTGCCAGACGTGCCACGGGTGGGCGGCCGACGGCCGCAAGATGGACACCCAGATGCCAGACGCGCCGAGTCTGCGCACGACGCGGCTCGGCCG
>JBKPSC010000209.1:0-7330 GCA_046734915.1 Acidobacteriota bacterium
GGTTTCAATCTGCTTGGCGGTGAGGCTCGGATCGTTCTCCCATTTGCCGATGCCGGGATCAGCCCCCCACGGCGGCATCTCTCGAGCCGTCGTCCGCCGTTTGACGGCACGGGCCCATGGCCCCGCGTCCTCGTACGTCAGCAGCGACATCGGCGCCATGCCGGACGGGCGATGGCACTCGACGCACTTTGCGTACAGAATCGGCGCGACGTCCTTGCTGAAGGTAGGGCCTGACGCAGCCTGCGACGGGGTGTTGCCAAGGGCCACGAAGCCAGCAGCCGCGACGACCGACCCGATGAATCGGAGAACTCTCATCGGCCAAGCCTCCCCAAAAAGAATCGTCCAGCCAGTATACGCAACGGGCCTGTTTTTCCTACCAGTCGATACGCCCGCCGAGCTGGAACCGCCGGCCCTGCACGATACTGCCCGGATCCATGTAGTTCGGTCCGACGTTCTCGTTCACTGTCAGGATCGTCGACAGATTGAGCAGGTTGAACACCTCCATGAACGGCTGAACGCGCGTCGTGCCGAACCGGAAGGTCCGCGCCAGCCGGATGTCGTTGGTCTTCACGTACGAGTAGTAGCGCTCGGTCGGATCGACCACGACCAGCGTGATGTTGCCGCCGCCGGTAATCGGCACGCCAGCCGTCGCGCTGTTGATTGTGTAGTACGAGCCGATGGTAATCCCGGGACGCGCCTGAAACGATCCACTCAACTGGACGTCATATGGAAGTGTGTACGCGCCCGAGGCCTTGTACAGCGGCTGGTAGGGCGGCACTTGCTTGCAGAAACGATAGTTGTTCGGATTCGATGTTCCCGCGTTTGCGGTTGTCGGCGCCGGACCGTCGCAGTCATCGGTCGCCGTCCGATCCCAGGTGATGCCGCCGAAGATGAAGCCGCGCGGCAGCCGGCCGTTGATGCTCACTTCGAAGCCGTTGTAGACGCGCGAGTTCTTGTCGGACCAGGTGCGAACGTTCGCCGTCTGCCCCTGCTTGCTCGGCAGCAGGTTCCACATCGTGATGACCTGTCCGCCTCCGTCAGGCAGATCGGGGTCGGCGGGCACGGTGATCGTGAACGGCGTGTAGTCCGTGTCCGGATTCACCAGCGTGTTCTTGGTCACGTAAAGGTGCTGGAAGTTCCGGTGGTAGTAGCCGCCGGTCACCGACACCCGCGGAAAGAGCTCGTGCTGCACGGACACGGTCTCTTCCCAGTTCGTGCTGCGCGGCAGGTCGGGATCGATCACGGTCCCGGCGCCTGGGATTCCGAACCGGGTGTTTTGCGTCACGCCCAATTCGTTGAACTGCACGTTTCCGGCGGAGTCGAAGATTGTGCCGTTGCTGTCGCGGTCGGTCCACCCGCGCGCATCCGTCTGACCGTTCAGCGGGTTCACGGTGGCGGCCAGCCCGAGCGCTTCCTGCGCGAGGAACTTGCCGACGGACACCTTCAACGCCGTTTTGCCATTGCCGAAAAGATCGTACGAGCCGCCGCCGCGAATCGACCAGTCATTCCAGCACGGCGTGCAGGACACCGGATCGATGTGCGCCCGCGCAGCCTGTGCTTCGGCTGACATGAAACGACCGCCAGAAGCCGATTGCTCGGGCGCCGACGCATTGAAGTAATCGTACCGGCCGCCGAACGTGACGGTCAGGCGAGGCAGCGTCCACTTGTCCTGCGCGTACAAGCCGAGAACCGCGTTCAGATTGTTTCGTCGGTCGTAAGGTGAGTTGGTCAGCGTCGCCGTGCTCGCACCCGGCACGCCCGCGGCGTTGTTCAGGAACGTGAGAATCGACATGTCGCCATTGCGCTCGACCTTCGTGTGATCCCAGCCCCACTGCTGATTCACGCCGACCTTGAGGTTGTGCGACCCGGTGACGTACGACAGGTTGACGACCGTGTTCCAGACCTGACTGAAGTAGTCGCTCGGCGCAGTCGCCGAGGCGACGGTTCGCACGCTGGTCGTGCGATTGAACTTCTGGATGTCCATCGGCCCGACTTCAGGCTGGTATTTGAACTTGTAGGTTGCCACCGCGAACGACTGCCCGACTTCGAGCAGAAGACGCGTGGTGATTGGCGACGTCCACTTGGCCTGCGTGGCGTATTGCAATGGCGTCGGCAGCGAGTACGAGGCCTCAGGCGAGATGCACGAGACCGCGTTGAAGCTCGTCGCCGAGCAGCCGACGTCGTAACGCTGTGTGCCACCGCTCGATTTGTAGAATGCAAACACGAGCTTGTTACGCGGCGTCAACTGTGAGGTCAGGCGAACCGTCGAATGCGGGTTGACCTCGCCTCCGGATTCGGCATCGCCGCCATTCGGATAGGCGGGGAACACGCCCTTCGGCAGCGGAACGAGGTTGTTCGTTTGCATGAAGCGCTGAGCGACGAGGAACCACAGGCGATTGGCCTTGATCGGCCCGCCGAACACCGCGTTCACTTCCCACATCTTGTCCAGACGATTGCCCTGTTCGATGAACGGCCGCACCTCGTCGCTGACGTTGTCGTTCTGAAGCGATTCATTGGCACCAAACGCCCGCGCGACACCTGAGAAGCGGTTGCCGCCTTCCTTGGGAATCGAGTCCATGCGAACGCCCCCGACACCGAACTCGGTCGACTGCGAGCCGGCGTCGTACACGAGCTCTTCCTGTGCCAGCTCGTTGACGCCGACGCCATTCGCCTGCTGCCCCTGCTGGGTCAGGTTCTGGCCGATGTTCATCCCGTCGAAGTAGATGTGCTGGTCCTGCCGAAGCGAGCCGTGATAGCTCATGTTGCTGGTGAAGCCCTGGCTGTAGAAGACCACGCCGGGCACCAGGCTCGCGCCGCCCTGCATCGTCCGGGCGGCCGGCAGCACGTCGAGCTCGTCGCGACGGAGCACCGCCTGGCTCTGAGTGCTCTGCAGGTCGACCACTGGCGTCGTGCCGGAGACGGTGATCGTTTCTTCGAGTCCGCCGACTTCCAGCCGCGCGTTTACCGTGGCCGTGAACGCGCTCGTCAGCTCGATGCCCTCACGCCGGACGCTCTTGAACCCGGTCAGGGAGAAGGTCACGGTGTAGGTACCCGGCCGGAGGTCGACGACAGCGAAACGCCCGGCGCTGTCGGAGGTTGCCGCGCGGGTTCCCTCGATGAGCGTCGGACTGGTCACTTCGATCGTCGCGCCGGGCATGATTGCGCCCGAGGCATCCTCGACCACCCCAACAATGCTCGCGCGCTGCTGCGCCGCCGCCGGAATCGCCGCCAGGACTCCTGCCAGGGTCACGACCACCAGACATGCTGTCAATCGACGCATGACGCCTCCTTGATGTCGCGGACGCCGGAGATACTCACCGCTCGCCGTCGCGTTGTCAACTTGGATTTAGCTCGATCGGCACCCTGAAGGATGCCGATCCAAGCGATAGGAACGGGGGACACCCGTTGGACGGCGCAAGTCGCCGTGCTGGGTGAGATCGGGGGTCGGCGGCCTTGCTAGCGGCGATGAGAAGCACAAACGCCAGGCAGCGGCCCCACGGCTTCGACATCACCGTTGCGGCGCGCCACGGCCGTAGTTCGGCCGATAGTGGCGGTGGCACTCCACACACGACTGATACAGATCCTCGTTCACGGCCTCGAGCGCGGCGACGTCCTTGGCCCGAGCCGCCCGGTAGGCTGCGGCACCCGCGTCGTACATGCGCTTGGCATCAACCAGCCACCGGTCCTGATCGCGAGCGCGGCCAGGCATCATCAGGAGGTTCGCCGACTCGGCCAGCGTGAGCGTCTTGTTCTGCAGCTCTTCCCACTCCTGTTGCGTCTGTGGCGTGCGCGTCGTGATGTAGAACACCGCGTCCGAGGTCGGATAAATGAGTCGTATCATCAGCTCGCTCATCGATCCGACGGGCCGTGGGGAGGGCGGCGGAGTCGGGGCGCCGGCGGCGGGTGCCTGCGCCTGGCGCGCCATCACCACGAGCGACCATGAGGTCGCGAGCACGCATCCGAACAACAGGGCGTGAAGACGGCGTCGCATCGATGGCTCCTTCGTTGCACCAGCGGCAGTTGACAGTGATCTGACGCGGGTGATATCTAACACCGCCTGTCCTTGGACTGACAACTGATGTCTCTGCTTCCGTTCGTTGAGTGGCTGGCCAGCACGTCGGGCAGCATTGCGCTTCATGAGTCGCTGTACATGTATCCCCTGGTCGAGTCGTCGCACGTGCTGACGCTCTGCCTGTTCGTCGGAATGTCGGTGATCTGGGACCTGCGCCTGCTCGGCGTCGTGCTGCCGAACGTGGCGATGAGCGACATGAGTCGCCGCGTCTGGCCTCTGATGCTCATCGGCTTCATCCTGATGTCCATCACAGGAGTGCTGCTGTTTTACGCCATTCCCGTTCGCTCCTATCAAAGTATCTGGTTCCGGGTGAAGGTCATCATGCTCGTCGCTGCGGGACTGAACGCGTGGACATTTCACCGCTTCGTCTACCGCACGGTCGAGACGTGGGACACCGGGCGTCCGCCGCGGCGGGCGCGCCGGGCGGCGATCGTCTCGCTGGCGCTCTGGGCCGGCATCATCGTCGCCGGCCGCATGATTGCTTACAACTGGTTCGATTGCGATCTGCCGCAGGGACGGTTCATCACCTGGGCGGCGGGCTGTACCGAGAAAGGGTAGGTCGTATCGATGGCCGCGCTGGAGGTGTTTCAGGCGATCGAAGCGTCGGGCGTTTCGACGGCGATTCGCGAATCGCCGTGGGCATTCGCGGTCATCGAGTCAATCCACCTGCTCGCGCTCTCGCTGATGGGCGGCGCGGTGCTGCTGGTCGACCTGCGCATCCTCGGCATCGGGTTGACCGCGCGGCCGGTGCGCGAGCTGGCCGGTGAGACCGAGCGCTGGATGACGACCGCGCTCGTCATCCTCATCGTCACCGGGATCGGGCTCTTCCTGTCCGAGGCGGTGAAATGCTTCTACAGCACGCCGTTCTGGGTGAAGATGAGCACGCTTTTCCTGGCCACGATCTTCACCTACACGCTGCGGCGTGGCGTGGTCAGAAAAACCGGCACCGATGTCGGGACAACGACGCGTCTCATCGCCGTCGTGTCGATGGCGATGTGGTTCACGGTCGGCGCCGCCGGCCGGTGGATTGGGTTCTCGGGATAGACCGCCGACGGCCTGTTACGGCTTCGCGTTCTTCTCTCCGAAGCGCGCCCCCTTCAAAATGCCGAGCATCGCCTCGTTGCCTTCGTGGCACGCGTACTCGAACACCGGCTCGTCGCTGCGGGTCATCGGCAAGGCGACGCTCCACGGCGCGGTGAACGCCGCCGGATCGGTCACGGTGAACTCATACAGCAGGCTATCGGGTCCGGTGCGCGTGAAGCGCTCGACGAGCCGCATGTTCTCGGTGGCGCCGCGGAAGTTCGTCTTGTCGGTGAAGTTCGTCGTTTCGACGATGAGCGTCTTGCCTTCCCAACGCCCGACCGAATCGCCCTGATACCGCCGCACGGTCGACGGCAGATGCTTGCGCCCGTCGGTCGGCACGACGCGGGCGTCATGGATCATTTCGTTGAAGATGACGACCTGCCGGGCGAAGGGGAAGATCTGGACGTAGTTGTTGTAGGGTCCCGGCAACATCGGCGGACCGGCGTTGAAGCCGAGGCACCGTTCACCGAGCGAACGATCTTCCGGGCCATCGGCCGGATGATCCCGCCGCACCTGCAGACGCGTGGCCTGACGCTGCTGCGCATCCGGCGTGAGGGCCGGCACTCGGCCGTCGGCCGGCGACACCAGCAGCGAGGTCCGGGACTCGCCGTTCACGATCGCTACGGCGTTGCCGCGGTCGTACCAGGCATCGTTGTAGGCACGGGCGACGTCAGCGTCGACACCGCCGTCGCGGCGGTCGGCATTGTTGCGCTCCATGACCTGCCGGACGAACCTGGCGGCCTCTTCCTTGCTCATAGTCGCGCGGCCCTCGAATTCGGCCGGGCGTTCCAACGGGGTGAGCGTTGAGTAATTCCACGTGCCCTGAAGATCGCCGGCCCACGGCGGTACGGCGCCGCCCTGGGATTGCGCCGCGACAAACGGGCCCGACGCAACGGCCATCACGAGGAGAACGAGAAGCGCGCGTAGACGCCTGTCGGTGAGACACGGCATCGGATGACCCCTAAAAAAAGAGGCGCCCCGCGGGTGCAGGGCGCCTGAAGCCTGGATTCGATTTTACGTCTAGCGAGGCGGTTCGGTCGGGTCGGCGCCGTCTTTCGGTGCACCGGTACCGGATGAGCCCATGAACAGCTTGCGGCCATCGGTGAACGTGATGTTGCGTCCGTTCGCCCGGGTCAACGTGTGGTCGCGGGTCTGGTATCCGTCGACAACGATCTCGGTGCCGATCTTGACGGTGTCGCGGGTGATGCCGCGGCGAAGGAGCGTATTCGGCGTGCCGCCCTCGACTGCCCAGTCCTCACCGTCGCCGGCGAGGGTCTTCTTCTCGCCGGCGATCGTGACTTCCTTTGCCGTCAGGTGGATCCAGGCGTGCGGATTCACCCACTCCACCTTGGTCACCGCCCCGCGCAGCAGCACCGGCCGGTTGGCGTCGAACTCGCCGCCGAACGCATGGTGCGCCAGCATCGATACGCCGGAGGACAGCGCAATAGCCCCCGACAACGCCAGAACAAATCGTGTTGTGCGCATGTGATCCCCTGTCCTTCTCCTGTCGGTCATAAGAGGTAATTTTACCTGTTCTCGGACCGTTTGGCAGCGTTTTCACGGTCCCGCTGCCGCGCCCCGCGCAGGATGTTGCCGAGCGCGTAGTTTCCCTCGTGACACGCGTACTCGAACATCTGCTGGTCAGTCACCGGCCACGTATATTCACCGGTCCACGGCGTCGCCCAGGTCGTGGGGTCCTCGACGGTGAACCGGTAGAGCAGCGTCTTGTCGTCGATGCGGCTGATGCGCTCGACCACATGCAGGTTTTCGCTGCTACCGCGGAAGCGCGTCTTGTCCGTGAAGTTGGTCGTGTCGATGACCAGGGTGTCGCCCTCCCACCGCCCGATGGAGTCGCCCATCCACTTCCTGACAGGTGAAGGCAGGTGTTGGCCGCCGAGCCTCACGACGCGAACGTCATGGTTCATCTCGTTGATGATCATGACGGTGTTCCGCGTCTGCACGATCTGGTGAAGGTTGTTGTAAAGAACCGGAAGCGCGGGCGGCCCTGAAGTTGAGCCAAACCCGAGGAGGCAACGCTCGCCGAGCGGACGCCGCTCGGGATCGTCGTAGGCGTTCGCGGCCCGCTCGAGGCCGGGATCGCTGCTCTCCTGCTCGTCCGACGTCGTCTGCAACAGCCTGGCAGCGTTGCGCTTGGTCGCCTCCGGCAGCAGCGGC
>JBKPSC010000210.1:0-20874 GCA_046734915.1 Acidobacteriota bacterium
GTACAAGGGGGCGCGCGACGAAATCGTCACCCAGTGGTCGATGAAGGAAATCGAGCGGGTCGGCCTGCTCAAGATGGACTTCCTCGGCCTGTCGACGCTGACCTTGATCTACGACGCCATCGAGGAGATTGCCCGGACAACCGGCGAGCGGCTCGATATCGACGCCATTCCTCTCGACGATGCCAGGACGTATCAGATTTTCTAGGATGGTCAGACCTACGGCGTCTTTCAGTTCGAGTCGAGCGGCATGCGCGAGATTCTGCGCAAGGCCAAACCCGAACGGCTCGACGATCTGATTGCGTTGAATGCGCTCTATCGCCCGGGGCCGCTCCGCTCCGGCATGGTCGACGACTTCATCGCCCGGAAGCAGGGGAAGACCGAGGTGAAGTACGAGCTGCCGCAGCTCGAACAGGTCCTGAGCGACACCTACGGCGTCATCGCCTACCAGGAACAGGTGATGCGCATCTCGAACGTCATCGCCGGCTTCAGCCTTGGCGAGGCCGATTTGCTCCGCAAGGCGATGGGGAAGAAGAAAGCC
This sequence comes from Acidobacteriota bacterium, assembly GCA_046734915.1. Taxonomy (GTDB): domain Bacteria; phylum Acidobacteriota; class Vicinamibacteria; order Vicinamibacterales; family CAVVIG01; genus VFZL01. Next base: position 539 of record JBKPSC010000210.1, read on the forward strand.
GACGTCATGGCGGCGATGCGCGCGAAATTCGTGCAGGGGGCGAAGAAAAACGGTCATCAGGAGAAAAAAGCCGCCCACCTGTTCGACCTGATGGAGCACTTTGCCGGCTACGGCTTCAACAAGTCGCACTCGACGGCGTACGCCTATCTCGCGTATCAGACGGCGTATTTGAAAGCGAACTATCCCTGGCACTTTGCCGCCGCGCTGCTCACGATCGAGGCGCAGAACACCGACAAGCTCGCGCTGTACCTCGGCGAGTGCCGAGACCGAGGGATTCCGGTTCTGGCTCCTGATATCAACGAAAGCCAGCTGCGTTTTACGGTGGAGCCGGGACGAGGCGTGCGGTTCGGTCTCACGGCGATCAAGAACGTCGGGGATGGCGCGATTGAGTCGCTATTGGGCGTGCGCCGCGCACAAGGCCGGATCCTGTCGTTGCACACCCTCTGCGAGCACCTGGATCTGCGCCTCGCCAACAAGCGAGTGTTCGAGAGTCTGATCAAAGCGGGCGCGTTCGACTCCCTGGCGGCCGACGACCCATCGCTGGCTGGGCTGCCATCGACGGCGCTCCGTCCGCGGCTGATGAACGCGGCCGACGCGGCCTGCGAGCACGGCCAGCGGATTCAGCGCGACCGTGACGAAGGTCAGGCGCAACTGTTTGCCCAGCTGGAGGAACCGTCTGCTTCTGGTGCGGCAGGCCCGCATCGGCCGCCGTTGCCGCCGGCGACGCCCTGGAGCGAGACCGAGCAGCTTGGCTTCGAAAAGGAAACGCTCGGTCTGTACTGGAGCGGACACCCGGTCGACCGTTACGCCGACGATCTGGCTGCGTTTGGGGCGCGCTCAGTCTCGGATCTGGCCGAGGCACCGATCTCCGGCGGGCGCGGCGACGTGTGGGGTCCGGGTGGTCCAAAGCCGATCGAGCCCGATACGTCGGTCGGCGGGATCATCGCCGCCTGCCGGCTGCTCAAGACCCGTAAGGGCGACCCGATGGCGGTGTTCACGCTCGAGGATGCCGGTGGGGGCGTCGAAGTGATCGCGTTCCCTGAGGCCTATCAGCGGGCAGCTGCCTTGATTGTCAGCGGCACGCTCGTGCTCGTCCGCGGCAAGCTCGAACGAGACGACGACTCGACACGGGTGCTGGCCTCCGAGATTGTGCCGATTGACTCGGTGCGTGAGCGGCTCGCGCGCGAGGTCGCCATTCGGATGACGCTTCCCGCAGACCGTGGGGTGTTCGAAGCGCTAGGCGAAGTCTTCTCCCGCCACCGCGGCGACCGCCGCATTTCGTTCGAGATCGACCTTGCTGGTGACCCCCGCCGGCTGCGGGTCAGAGCCGACCTCTCATCGCAAATCCGTGTGCGGCCATCGCCGGCGCTCATCGCGGAGCTCGAGCAGATTGTGGGACAGGGTGCAGTCTCGCTGCGCTGATCCCCGTGTCAGCGGCGCCGAGGCGCGTCGGTCGTTTTCGTGTACGCTCGTCAGGCGGCGGGTCCCGAAGAGTTCCCGGCGCACATGCCATGCCCGCTGAGACACTCGACTTCGAGGAGCCGATCGCGCTGCTGCTGAAGCAGATCGAGGCGCTCGAGCAACTGCCGCAGACTGACGCCCGCCAGCGCGAAGTCGAGATGCTCAGGCGGCGGGTCGAGGGTGTCCGCGCCGATCTGTATGCCACGCTCACGCCTTGGCAGCGCGTTTTGGTCGCCAGGCATCCCAATCGTCCCGGCCTGGAAGACTTTCTGGAGCGCCTGTTTCCCGACTTCATCGAGGTCCACGGCGATCGGCGGTTTGCCGACGACCACGCGATCATCGCCGGGTTCGCCGAATTCCACGGTCAGCCGGTGCTGGTCGTCGGGCACGTCAAGGGCACCGACACCAAGCAGAAGATTTATCGCAACTTCGGCTACGCACGTCCGGAAGGCTATCGCAAGGCGCTGCGGGCGATGCGGCTGGCGGAGAAGTTTCACCGGCCCATCGTCGTGTTTGTCGATACGCCGGCCGCCTATCCCGGGATCGACTCGGAGGAGCGAGGTGTCGCCGAAGCCATTGCCGCCAACCTTCGCGACATGATGATGATCGACACGCCGATCATCGTCCTGGTCAGCGGCGAAGGCGGCAGCGGTGGCGCACTCGGGATCGCCGTCGGCGACAAGATCCTCATGCAGGAGTACGCGATCTACAGCGTCATTCCGCCGGAAGGCTGCGCCGCCATCCTGTGGCGTGACGCCAACAAAAAAGCGGACGCCGCGGCGGCGCTCAAGATCACTGCGCCGGATCTTCTGACGGCGCGCATCATCGACAGCGTGGTTCCCGAACCGGTCGGCGGCGCCCACACCGATCCGGCGGCTGCGGCCCGACTCGTCGACGGAGCGCTGCATCAGGCGCTCGGCGAAGTCTCGGCGCTCGATTCGGCGACGCGCCTCGACAAGCGATACGAAAAGTTCAGGAACATGGGCCGTCTGGGCGCCGAGTTCGTCGACGAGGGTGCCTGAAGTCATGCCGGTCGCAGCTCCGCGCTGGGAGTCTTCGACGTGTGACGAGGCGGCCGCGACGCATCTGGCTGCCGTGCTTGGCATCAGCCCAGTCGTCGCGCGGCTCCTCTGCCAGCGGGGACTTGGCGATCCCGAGCAGGCATCGCGCTTTCTGGCACCCCGCCTCGAGCATCTGCACGACCCGATGGCCCTGGCCGACATGTCGCGGGCCGTCGAGCGGATTCTTCAAGCCATCGCCCGGCGCGAACGGATCGCCATTCACGGCGACTACGACGTCGACGGCATTACGTCGACGGTGATGCTGCGCCGCGCGCTCGAGCTGCACGGCGCCGACGTCGTCCACTTCATCCCGGAGCGGCTGAAGGATGGATACGGGCTGCAATCGGCCGCCATCGATCGTCTGCAGGGTGACGGCGTCTCGCTCGTCATTTCGGTCGACTGCGGCATCCGCGGGGAAGAAGCCGCGCGGCGCGCGCGTGAGCTCGGCGTCGACCTGATCATCACCGATCATCACGAGCCCGACGCAGAGCTCCCACCGGCGCTCGCGGTGATCAATCCGAAGCGGGCGGACTGTACCTACCCCGATAAGTACCTGGCCGGCGTCGGCGTGGCTTTGAAGCTGGTTCAGGCGCTGTGCACTCGCAGCAGCCACGAAAGCTGGCTGCCGGGGTTCGTCAAGATCGCAGCGATTGGCACGCTAGCCGATGTGGTTCCGCTCGTTGGCGAGAATCGGGTGATCGCAAAGCTCGGCCTCGAAATGCTCACGCGAGGACCGCACAAAGTCGGATTGCGCTCGCTGCTGGATGTGTCGGGCCTCTCCGGCAAGACGATCGACAGCTATCACATCTCGTTCCTGCTTGCGCCGCGGGTCAACGCCGCCGGCCGCATGAGCAATCCGGACATCGCCACGCGGCTGCTGCTGGCGAACGACGAGACGCTGGCCGAAGAAGCGCGCGCGCTGGCGCTGCAGCTGGACGCCGAGAACATCCGCCGCCAGGAGGAAGAGGCCGCGATCCTGGCCGCGGCGAAAAAGATTGTACAGACCGATCCCGAGATCGGCGCTCGCTCCGTCCTGGTGGTGGCGGGCGAAGGCTGGCACCGGGGCGTGATCGGCATCGTCGCTTCCAAGTTGGTCGAGACGTTCCACCGCCCGGCCATCGTCTTGTCGATCGAAGGCAACACGGCGCACGGGTCCTGCCGCAGCATCCCCTGCTTCGACATGCTGGGGGCGCTCGAGCGATGCGCGAGCCGTCTGCTCCGGTTTGGCGGCCATCGCCAGGCGGCGGGTCTGACGCTCGAGTCGGCCGAGATCCGGCGGCTGCGGCTCGAGATCAACGACGTCGCCGACGAGGTGCTCGGACCCGAGGATCTCATGCCGCGGCTCAGAATCGACGGAGACCTCGGCTTTCGCTCGATCACTGGTGACGTCGCCGCTGGAGTTGCCGCCCTTGCACCATTTGGCGCGGGAAATCCACGTCCCGTGTTTGCGGCGCGGGGCGTCGAGATCGTCGACGGTCCTCGTAAGCTCAGAGAACGTCACCTCAAGATGGCGCTGCGCCAAGACGGCCGGATTTTCCGCGCCGTGGCCTGGCGTGCCGCCGAACGTCATGACTACCTGGAAGAGCACCGCAGCGCCGTTGACGTCGCCTTTTCCCTCGAGCAGAACCAGTACAATGGTGAAATCTACGTCGAGCTGACGCTGGCCGACGTCAGGCGGTCAGGCTCGTAGCTGGTGAGATAGCTGATTGCAGGGCTCAGATCGCAGAATGCGCTCGTCTTCTCCCGAATCGACGTCGCTCGGCCGGCGTCCGGTGCCCATCGTCTTTGCCCGTCAACTTGGTGATCTCGATCTGAAAACTGCAATCGGCGTTCGGCGGGGCTGAGCAGTTTTTATGGCCCAGTGGCAACGTCGCGCACGACTGATCATCGCGGTCGGCGGAGTACTGTTCGCGATCGTGGTGGCGTTCGCCTTCCGATCACGGACGCCTCGCACGACGCCGACGGTCGTGGAACAGAGCGATCCCGCGGCCGTCGTCGAGACGGCGGCCGGGCGGACGCTCCGCGTCAACCGCGACAAGGAAGAAGTCCGCATCGACTACGAGAAGCTGCTGACCTACTCCGACAATTCCACCCGGCTCGAGGGCGTGACCGTCACGACCGAACGCGCTGGCGGCCGGGTCTTCACGATCAAGGGTGACAAGGGACAGGTCGGCGACAAGGAGTCGACCGTAGCGCTCGAGGGCCACGTGCAGCTGACTGGCAGCGACGGGCTGCTGCTCAAGGCCGATCGTGCGACGTTCGCCGAGAGCGACGGTGTCGTACGCGTGCCCGATCGCGTGGAGTTCTCACGTGGTCGGATGTCCGGAACAGCGATCGGGATGACCTACGACAAGAATTCGGACGTGATGACCCTGCTCGATCAGGTCGCCATCCAGTTCGCCCCAGGAGAAGGGGAGAGCGGCCTGCAGGTGACGTCCAGGCACGCAGAATTCCGGCGCCGTGAGAACGTCATCCACTTTGCCACTCCGTTCCAGGCCATCCGCGACGTGCGGACGATGACCGCCGACGCGGGCGTAGCCAGACTCGATGACAAGGGAGAGAAGCTGCAGCGGCTCGAGCTGCGAGGGAATTCGCGGATCACCGACGTCGCCGGCGAGGCCGGCAGCCTCGAGGCGATGACCTCGCGCGACATGGACCTGACCTACGCCGCCGACGGACAGAGCCTCGAACACGCGTGGCTACAAGGCGACGCGGTGGTGCAGGTGGCGGGCCAGACCGGACAGAACGGGCGGCGCATTGCGGCGAGCACGCTGGACGTGACGCTCGCCGGCAACGCCACGCCGACGGCACTGGTTGCCCGCGACCGGGTCCAGTTGTTGATTCCCGCCGAGTCGACGGCTGGCGCGGTCCGAACGATTGAGGCAGACACGCTCGACGCAGGCGGTGACACGAGGCAGGGCCTGCGCACCGCGCACTTCACCGGCAACGTCCAGTTCCGCGAACGCGGGCCGAGCACCAACCGGGCCGCCCAGTCCGGGGTGCTCGATGTGAACCTCGCACCTGGACTGGGCGCGATTCAAGAAGCCAGATTCTCGCGCGCCGTTCGCTTCGAGGAGAGCGACATGGCCGCCGACGCTGCCATCGCCCGGTATGAACTCGAGAAAGGCACCCTGGAATTGAGCGGCCGGGAACCGGGCCGTGAACGCCCGCACGTCGTGCACGATCGACTCGGTGTCTTTGCGGCGACGATCCATATGGTGCTCGACGGACCCGAGTTGACAGCGTCAGGCGACGTGAAGTCGACGTTGCAGCCGGCAAAAGCTGCCGACCAGCCGGACGCGAAAGTGCCTTCGATGTTGAAGCCGGATCAGGTGATCAACGTGACCGCAGCCGAACTTCACTACGATGGCAAGGCGACCAAGGCGAAGTACTCGGACCGCGCGCAGCTGTGGCAGGGAGACACCTCGATCAAGGCGTCGACGATCGAGCTCGACGATCGGACAGGCGACCTTTCGGCTTCCGGGTCCGTTGCGACGAGTGTGATCCTGGTTCAGGATGGCGCCGACGGGAAGCCGGAACGGTCGCGGTCGACGACGACCTCGAAGGACTTCACCTACGAAGAGGCGAGCCGAAAGGCGACGTACACCGGCGACGCCCATATGAACAGCCAGCAGGGGGACCTGACCGCCGCGCGCATCGAGCTCTTTCTCAAACCATCCGGGGACGAGGTCGAGCGGATGGAAGCCTACGAGACCGTCACGCTGCGCGAGAAGACGCGCAAGACCACGGGCGGCCGCCTCACGTATTACAGTGCGGACGAGCGCTATGTGATGACCGGCGCGCCGGTGACGATCCTCGACGAATGTGCTCGTGAAACGACCGGTCGGACGTTGACGTTCTATCGAACGGCCGATAGGGTCGTCGTCGACGGGAGCGAACAGGTCCGCACGCAGACCAAAGGCGGATCGCAGTGTTCAGGCTCGTAAGACAGCCGGCCCCTGGTCCCGGCGCATTCTGCTCGAAGCTGCTGACCGCGCCCTGATGCCGACACTCCGCACAATCGGTCTGACGAAGTCCTACGGCGGCCGGACGGTCGTCCGCGGCGTGAATCTGGACGTCGCCTCTGGAGAGATCGTCGGCCTGCTCGGGCCGAATGGCGCCGGCAAGACGACAACGTTCTACATGACCGTCGGTCTGACGGCGCCAGACTCGGGGCGTGTGGAGCTGGATGGAACAGATGTGACCGACGATCCGATGTATGTCCGTTCCCGGAAGGGTATCGGCTACCTGCCGCAGGAGGCGTCGATCTTCCGCGGGTTGACGGTCGAACAGAACATCATGGCCATTCTTGAGACGACCGGTCTTGGGGCCGCCGAACGGCGGACACGCCTCAGGGATTTGCTGGCCGAGTTGAACCTGACACCGCTCGCTCAGGCGCCGGCGTACACGCTGTCCGGCGGTGAGCGGCGGCGGGCGGAAATCACCAGGGCGCTGGTGCTCGCCCCCAAGTTCATCTTGCTGGATGAACCGTTTGCGGGCATCGATCCCATCGCTGTCACGGACATCCAGAAGATCATCTTTCACCTCAAGGAGCGGGGCATCGGCGTCCTCATTACCGATCACAACGTGCGTGAAACGCTGCGCATTACTGATCGCGCGTACATCGTGCACGGTGGCCAGATCTTCAAGAGCGGCACGCCGGCCGGGCTCGCGGCCGACGACGAGGTTCGACGGATTTATCTGGGGACCGAGTTCCGCTTAGACTAAAATAAGGCCTGGGAATTGCATCGGCTAAGCAATGCTCGCTATCGTCTTCGCGGTGACGGACCGGTTCGTAGAGCAAGTCGAGCCCCCATCACAACTTAGCTGACACGTAACCGGTGAAATGGGCATTCAGCAAAAACTACACACGAAGCTCGTCCAGAAGCTGATCCTCACGCCTTCTCTGCAGCAGGCGATCAAGCTGCTGCCGATGTCGACACTCGAGCTGTCGGATCTCCTCAACCAGGAGATGGTGGAGAATCCGCTGCTCGAAGAAGTGCCGACCGAAGATCTTCAGGCGGCCGAACCGGCTCCGACGGCTGAAAAAACCGAACAGCCTCAGCAGGCGAACAAGACCGACACCTGGGACGATCAGGATTACGAGTATTTTTTCGGCGACTACCTCGATGACGGGTACCGTCCGCGCGCACCGCAAGAAGTCAAAGAACTGCCGCCGATCGAGAACACGCTCTCGACGTCCAGCTCGCTCTCGGATCATCTGATGTGGCAGCTGTCGATGCAGACCGACGATCCCATCCTCAGGGAAATCGGCTCGGCCATCGTCGGCAACCTCGATGACGACGGGTATCTGGTGGCATCGTTCGACGAACTGGCGGCGATGGGGCCGTGGCAGGTCGCAGATGTCGAGCGGTCCCTTCGGCTGGTCCAGGGATTCGACCCGACCGGCGTTGCCGCGCGAGATCTTCAGGAGTGCCTGCTGCTGCAGCTACGGCACCTCGGTCTGGAAGGCACGCCGACCGAGAAGATCGTCATGGACCATCTGCGCCTGCTGCAGAATCACCAGGTCCCCGAGATCGCCCGGAAGCTCGGTCTGAGCATCGACGATCTGAAAGAGCACATCGAAATCATCCGCAACCTCGACCCAAAGCCTGGCAGCCGTTACAACCCGACGCAGTCGCAATACGTCATACCAGACGTGTACGTCGTCAAGGTCGAAGACCAGTACGTCGCCGTGCTCAACGAAGACGGGCTCCCGCAGATGCGAATCAGCCCGGTCTACCGCCGCCTGCTCGACAAGGGCGCCGCCGAGAATACCGACGAGACGCGGGCCTATGTCAAAGACAAGTTTCGGTCGGCGCTTTGGCTCATCAAGTCGGTGGAACAGCGTCAGAAAACGATCCACAAGGTCGCGAACAGCATCATCAACTTCCAACGTGATTTCCTCGATCATGGCATCGAGCACCTGCGGCCGCTGGTGCTTCGCGACGTGGCCAACGACATCGGCATGCACGAATCGACGGTCAGCCGCGTCGTGACGAACAAGTACATGCATACGCCGCAAGGCGTATTCGAGATGAAGTACTTCTTCCACAGCGGCATCAGCAGCTCCTACGGCGAGAGCGTTTCGTCGGTGACCATCAAGCAGCGCATCCGGAAGATCATCGACAACGAAGACCCGCGAAAACCGCTCAGCGACTCCAAGATCGTCAGCATTCTCCAGCGTGAAGGGTTGGTGCTGGCGCGGCGCACCATCGCCAAGTACCGGGAGGAACTGAAGATTCCGACCTCCAACCAGCGAAAAGTGCTCTACTGATTCCTCGCGCCCGCGACGCGGAACCCGTCGGTCGTGTGGGCGCGATTCGTCCGGGGTCTCATGCGACTCGAACTGACTGGTCGTCACGTCGTCGTCTCGCCGGCCATTCAACGCATCGTGGAACGGAAGCTCGCCCGACTCGAACGGCTCCTCGACCATCGGGCGCTATCGGCGCAGGTGGTGCTCTCCAAAGGTAAACGGCTTCTTCGCGTCGACGTGACGCTTCACGCGCGGGGCGATCGATTTCTGCACGGTGCCGGCGAAGCCTCCGGGTGGGCCACCGCTGTGACCGCCGCGACGGGAAAGCTCGCGCAGCAGGCGCAGAAAGTCAAAGGCAAGTTGACCAACGGGCGGCCCACCCGGACGCGCCGCACCTGACTGCATGGCTGCCGCTCCCGGCGTCACCGTTCGCGCGCTGCTCGCCAGCCGGCCCGACACGTTCGGCCTCACGCTCGAAGTCCTGGCGGGAGCGGCCGGCCTCGACCGCGCGATCAGCAGCCCGCACGTCCAGAAAACCGGCCTCGCTCTGTCAGGCTTTCACGAATATCTCCGGCCGGGCCGGGTGCTCATCTTTGGCGAGAGCGAAATCCGCTTTCTCGAGAGTCTCGACGAGGCGGCGCGTGTCCGCTCGCTGCAGCTGGCGCTGACCCACGACTTTCCGTGCGTGCTGATTACGGGCGGCTTCGCGCCGCCACCGGCGCTGCTCGCCGAGGCGGAGCGGGCGCGACTGCCGGTGCTCCAGACTGCCGTCGCGACGCCGACGGCGATCGCCAAACTCAGCTCGATCCTGGAAGACACTCTGGCCGAGCGGGTGACGTTGCATGCCGGGTTGCTCGACGTGCTGGGCCTCGGGGTGCTCATTGCCGGCGAAAGCGGCATTGGGAAGAGCGAGTGCGCCCTGGACCTCATCGTCCGCGGCCATCGCCTCGTCGCTGACGACACCGTCGAGATCAGGCGGCGGTCGGAAACGATTCTCATTGGCACCTGTCCCGAGCTCACTCGGCACCACATGGAGCTTCGCGGGCTCGGCTTGATCAACGTCAAGGATTTGTTCGGCATCGCGTCCACCCGGTCCTCGAAGCGCGTCGAGCTGGTCGTGCAGCTCGAGCGATGGGATCCAAACCGCCAATACGAACGGCTTGGCCTCGATGACCAGCATTTCGAAATTCTCGGCCTGCGGGTCCCGCTTATCAGCATGCCGGTCGCTCCCGGCCGCAACATCGCCATCCTCGTGGAAGTCGCGGCGCGCAACCAGCTGCTCCGGTCCCGCGGGCATCACCCCGCCCGGCTCCTGGCCGATCGGCTCGAGCAACAACTGCGGAGGTCTGCCGGGCGTCTGAACGATGACGGCGATGACGAAGACGAACTGGCCGCAGGAGACGCGGAATGAGCGAGCGGTCCACCGTACTGCAGGGGCGGACGCCGTTCATCGTGCTCACCGGGCTCTCCGGTTCCGGCAAGTCGCAGGCCATCCGCGCTCTGGAGGACCTCGGCTACTTCTGCGTCGACAACCTGCCGACGACGCTCATTCCGACCCTGGCCAAGCTGTCGATCCGGGGCAGCGAAATGGAAAAGGTTGCCATCGTCGTCGACGTGCGCGAGGGCAACTTTCTGTCGTCGTTTCCCAAGATCTTCAAGCAGCTGCGCGCGATGCGCGGGCTGAACCCCGTGCTGATCTTCCTCGAAGCCAACGATGCGACCCTGGTGCGCAGGTTCAGCGAAACCCGGCGCCCGCATCCGCTCGCTCCTGGCCGATCGGCGAGCGAGGGTATACGCGAAGAGCGAATCCGGATGATGCCAATCCGGCGCATGGCCGACGAAATCGTGGATACCTCGGACATGACGGTGCACGAGCTGCGGCACTTCTTCATGGGGCTGTCGCGCGACCGCTCGAAGACTCGCCTGGTCGTCACCATCCTCAGCTTTGGCTACAAGCACGGGCTGCCCGTCGACGCCGACCTGGTCTTCGACGTGCGGTGTCTGCCAAACCCGCACTTCGTGCCGACGCTGCGCCGGCGGACCGGCCGCGACCGGGCGGTGGTAGCGTTTCTGGAGAAGGACGCGAACACGCGGGACTTCATGGACAAGCTGGAACAGTACGTGCAATTCGTCCTGCCGCACTACATCCAGGAGGGCAAGAGCTACCTGACGATCGCTATTGGCTGCACGGGAGGAAGGCATCGGTCCGTCGCGATTGCAGAGCGGTTGAAGAAGGCGATTAGCTCGATCGACGGCGCGCGCATCCGCGTCCGCCATCGCGACCTGAGCCGGGTGTAGGGCGCTTGATTAGAATGATGGGCTGGGAGTGCGCCAGTCAGGGCGATTGTCGATGATCGGCGTGGTAGTAGTCACACACGGACAGCTGGCGGTCGAGCTCGTAAACGCGGCCGAAATGATTGTCGGCGAGCTCCCGCAGTTTACCGCCGTGTCGATTGGTTGGCACGACGAGGTCAACGACGCTAGATCGGACATCGCCCAGGCGGTCGAGCGGGTACGCGGCGACGGCGGGGTCTTGCTGCTGACCGACATGTTCGGCGGCACGCCCTCGAACCTCGGCATGACCTTCCTCGAAACGGATCGGCTCGAAGTCATCACCGGCGTCAACCTCCCGATGCTCATCAAGCTCGCGTCGCTGCGATCGTCCCAGGATCTTCTGGCCGTGGCGCGTGAGATGCGCGATCACGGGCGCAGCGCCATCTGGGTCGCCTCGGACCTCCTTCGAGGCGACAAGCCGTGAACGACCGATGCCGCGCCGCCATCGGACGATGACTTCACGGGCCGTCGACGTCGTGAATCGCCTCGGCGTCCATGCGCGCGCCGCCGCGAAGTTCGTTCATCTCGCCAGCCGCTTCGCCTCCCGCATCCGGGTGGCGCGTGACGGCCGCGAGATAGACGGGAAGAGCATTCTTGGCATTCTTCTCCTCGCCGCAGCGCGGGGAACAAGCATCACCATTTTGGCCGACGGTCCGGACGAGCAGGCGGCGCTGACCGCACTGGTCGCACTGGTCGAGAGCGGCTTTGACGAGGGTCCATGCGTCGATTGACCGGAATTGGCGTTTCTCCCGGCGTGGTCGCTGGCCGCGCCGTTGTGCTTAACCAGCGGGCGCAGGTTCTGCGCTACCGGATACCCGAGCGGCGCGTTGGCCAGGAGCTGGAACGGCTGGAACGTGGTCGCGTCAAGACCGGCGAGCAGCTGCGCGACATCCGCGCGAACGTCGCGCAGCGGCGCGGCCCCGATCTGGCGGCCATTTTCGACGCGCAGTTGCTGATGCTGGAGGATCCGCTGCTCATTCCGCGGGCGGCCGATCTCGTGCGCGTTCAGCGGGTCAACGCCGAATGGGCCGTCCAGTCGGTGTTCGACGAGTTCAGCGCCGTATTCGACGACATCGTCGATCCGTACCTGCGCGAACGAAAGGGTGACGTCGCCGATCTCGTCGGTCGCCTTCGGATGAATATTCGCCAGGGCCTCACCAGTGCCCGCGATCTTCTGCGCGAGCTCGACGACGCGTCGGTGCTGGTCGCTGACGAGCTGACGCCGTCTCTTGCCGCGCAGGTCGACTGGACCCGGGTTCGGGGCTTCGCGACCGACGCCGGCAGCCGGACCTACCACACGGCCATTCTGGCCAGGTCTCTGGAAGTGCCGGCGGTCGTCGGGCTGCACGACGCAAGCTCCGTGATTCAGCCTGGTGACCTCGTCGTCATCGATGGCTCATCGAACGAAGTCCTCGTCGATCCGACGGATGAAGTCCTGGCGCGCGTCGCTCGTGGTGGAACCGATAACCGCGCCGCCGCGCCGAATCTGGAGGCCGAGCGCATGCAGCCTGCCGCGACGGCCGACGGCGTCAGGATCCGCCTCGAGGCGAATATTGAATTTCCCGACGACTTGGCGGCGGCGCGTTACGCGGGGGCTGAAGGGATTGGCTTGTACCGATCCGAGTTCCTGTTCACCGGCGATCCGGCCATCCTCGATGAGGACGCACAATACGAAATCTATCGCGGCCTGGTGACCGGCATGGCGCCGGGGCCCGTGACCGTCCGCACGTTCGACGTCGATGAAGACCAGTTGGCGCTACGCGCCTCGGGATCGTCGCCGGCAGGCCTCTGGGCCACCGGACAGGAGCGGGGCAGCCGGCAGGGCCTCCGCGGGCTTCGGCTGATGCTCACTCGGCCGGCTCTGTTCATGACGCAGCTGCGGGCGCTGCTGCGTGCCTCGCGCCATGGATCGCTGCGGATTCTGTTTCCGTTCGTCTCCGGCGTCGAGCAGGTGCGCGCCGCGCGGCGCATGGTCATCGCCGCGGCCGCCGACCTCGCGGAACGTGGTGAAACCGTGCCGGCGGTGCCCGTCGGCGTGATGATCGAAATTCCGGCGGCGGCGTACACCGCCGACCTGCTGGCGGGGGAGGTGGACTTCTTCACCATCGGCACGAACGACCTCATTCAGTACTGCCTCGCGGTCGATCGCGCCGACGAGCGCGTCTCACAGCTCTACGAGCCGCTGCATCCGGCGATTCTCCGCGTCATCGTGATGGCGTGCCGGGCGGCCAGGCGCCGCCGCATCCCGGTGTCTCTCTGCGGGGAGATGGCCTCTGATCCGGCGCTGCTGACGCTGCTCGTGGGCCTCGGCCTGTCGGAGTTCAGCATGACGCCCGGGGCTATTCCCGTCGGCAAGCGGCTGCTGAGCGAGCTGCGCAGCGACGAGCTTCGCGGGCTGGCGCGTCGCGTCCTGAGGATGGCCACGATCGAGGAAATCGAGCAGGAGTTGCTGAGCGCCCTGAGCCGTTTTGCGGTGTAGGCTGCCCGACGGTCGTTCAGCACTGCCGGCCAGCAAGGAGAGGTGAATGTCGGACGAAGTGACGCGCGTGGAAAAGCCCTGGGGCTACGAACTGCACTGGGCGAAAACCGAGCGCTATGTGGGTAAGCTGATCCACGTGAATGCCGGCCATGCGTTGAGCCTGCAGTATCACAACATCAAAGACGAAACCATCTATCTGCATTCCGGACGGATGCTGTTCGAGATCGAGATCGGCGGCAAACTCACGCAACGCGAGATGAAGCCCGGCGAGCGCGTTCACGTCACGCCGAAGACCGTCCATCGCATGACCGCCATCGACGATTGCGACATCTTCGAGGTCTCGACGCCCGAACTACACGACGTCGTGCGTCTGCAGGATCGCTACGGGCGGGAAGACAAGAAGTAAGAGACAGAGTGCAGAAGTCAGAGTGCAGAATTCAGAATGACTTCAATTCTGCCTTCTGCATTCTGAAATCTGCACTCTCAGACTTCAGAATGGGATGTCATCGTCGCTGAGCGGCTCGGACATCTCGTTTGGCGCGACGTGACCGGGGCCTTCAGCGCTGCTCCGGTCGATCGATGGCCCACGTCCGCCGCCCCCTCCACCACCTAGAAGCACGATTTTGTCGCCGCGGATTTCGGTGGTGTATCGCTTATTGCCGTCTTTGTCGTCCCACTGGCGGGTCTGCAGCCGTCCCTCGACGTAAATCTGCTTCCCCTTGATCAGATACTCGGCGAGCGACTCGGCAGATTTGCCCCAGAGCACGACGCGGTGCCACTCGGTCTTTTCCTGGCGTTGGCCGCCTTTGTCGTTCCAGACTTCGGTCGTCGCCATGTTGATGGTGGCGACGGCGGCTCCGCCTGGCGTGTATCGCAATTCCGCGTCGCGCCCGAGATTGCCGACGAGAATGACCTTGTTCACGCTACCCATATCGTCCTTTCAATCGTCGCTGACGCGCGCAGCGGGCGTCGGGCGGCAATTGTACATCGTCGCTGAGCTGTCCGTGGAATGAGGCGCGCGCGCGGCGCGCCTCGGCGGGATGGCGGAAAACGCTGTGGCGCCTACGGTTTTTTCGCTTGCGCGAGCTGCTGCCGCGCCAACGAGGCCGCCGCGCTCTGCGGGTAAGTCTTCACCACGTACTCGAAGGCCTCGAAGGCTTTCTCGGGCTGCTTCAGATCGAGCAGTGCCGTCCCTTTCTTGAACCACGCGTCGGGAATGAGATTGCCGTTCGGGTACGTGCGAATCGCGAGATCGTAGGCTTCGACCGCTCGCTCGAACTTTCCCGCCTGCAGGTACGAATTGCCGATCAACACCTGGGCATCGTCGGCTTGCTCCGAACGCGGGAAGCTCTTGATGAATGCTTCGAATCCCTGAATGGCAAGATCGAACTGCGAAGCAGTGTAGTCGCTCCAGGCGCTGTCATAAAGACGCTGCGGAGAAGCCCCGGCCGCCATCGGCGCCGGCGAGGGGGGAGGCGTCGCCGCCGGGGCCGTGCCGTCAGTCGGCGCTGCGCCGGCCTCGGTCGTTGCGGCCGTGGGCATCGGCGGCGGCACGCTCAACTGCTGCACGGTCTGCCGCAACGCGTCGACTTCCTGCGTGAGCGATCCGATGCGGACGTTGTTGTCGTCCATTTTCTCGCGCACGACGCGGAGATCGTTGGTCAGGTTGTCGCTTCCGAGCTTCTGTTCCGCGAACGATCGACGGTTGGTCTCGGACTGCTGATCGAGCCGCGTGTTCACGGCCTTCAGCGACTCGTTCAGCGCGCCAATCAGCAGTTGAAGCTGTTGGGCCTGCTCCTGCAGCATGCGGATATCGGCCATCATCTGCAGTTGCTCTTTGCTGGCGGCCGACGCGGCAGTGGACCAGCCGAGGCCAATCATCAGCGTGAGGGCGGTGAGATGTCTGGTGTATTTCATGATGCAGCCAAATAGGGAGCGCGGCTCTACTTCGCCGTAATGACGAAATGGGCGCGTCGGTTCTTCGAGAACGCCGACTCGTCGTGCCCCGGATCGAACGGGAACTCCTTGCCGTAGCTGACCGTGCGGAGGCGGTCGGCGGGGATGCCGGCCGACAGGAGGTAAGCCCGTGCGGCGAGCGCCCGACGTTCCCCCAATGCCAGATTGTACTCGGCTGTCCCTCGCTCGTCGCAGTGACCTTCGATCGTCACGGCCCAGGTCGAATACTTCTTGAGAACGGCTGCGTTTTCCTCGAGCACCGATTTCGCCGGCGGACCGATCTCGTCACTGTCGAGCTCGAAGAACACCGGTTTCAGTGGTGAGTCACGGTTCAAATCATCGAGCGACGCCGATGAAATCCGATCGTCGCGCACGGGCTCGGGCGGAACGATGGTGGGTTCGTTGACTGGTTCCGGCGGTGCCGGAGGCCGTGTACTGGCAGCCGTGTTCGGCGGTGGAGGAGGAGGGATCGGCCGCGCCACTGGAGGCTGTTTCTTGCCGCATCCCCCCGCGACAATCGCCGCGAAAGCCACGAGAAACGCGGTTCTTGTCACCGCCGTTCGGATCATCACGCACTCCATCACATGGGGCCCGGCTTACTTGGACCAGTCGGGCTGATAGTTGTTGCCAAGACGCGTGAGCTGCCGCAGATCGCGGCCGTCACGGGTGATCGTAAATATCTGCGACTTCCCCGACCGCGTCGACATGAAGGCGAGGTGGCGGCCGTTCGGCGCAAACGCCGGGCTCTCGTTGGTGCCCTCGCCGAACGTCAGCTGACGGATCTGTCCGGTTGCGAGGTCTTTGATCTTGATGTCGTTGCCGGGGCCGGTTCGCGAAGCGAACGCAATTTCGTTGTACGGCGCCGGCGACCAGGTGGGCCGATCCGCGTAGGTCTCGGAGGTCACCTTCTGCAGTCCGAGGCCGTCGGTGCCCATGACATAGATCTGAGGCGTGCCGGTCCGATCAGAGGTAAATGCGATCTGCGTGCCGTTGGGAGCCCAGGTTGGAGCGATATCCGCTGCCGAATGGTTCGTCAGCCGGCGGAGGTTCGAACCATCACGGTTGGCGACGTAGATTTCGGCGTTGCCGTCGCGAGTGGAGCTGAAGGCGATGCGGGTGCCGTCGGGTGAGAAGACCGGCGTCCAGTTCTGACCCTCCGCCTTCATCCAGACGCCGCCGGTTCCCTCGTAGATGTTCGCCAGAAAGATGTTCGGCGGACCCTGGCGATACGACGTGTAAGCAAGCGTGCGCCCGTCTGGCGACCACACCGAGGTGATGTTGAGCGATCGGTTGGTCGTCACCTGGCGCTGATTCTCGCCGTCGTAATCCGAGACGTAGACCTCTTTGACGCTGCGGGATTCGACCGTGTTGCCGAGACGCTCGCCAGACCGGTCCGAATTGAAGGTCAACTTGGTGCGCGCCACTCCCCGCAGTGCCCGCTGTTGCTGATGCAGCTCGTCGGAGATGGTGTGGGCGTACAGGCGGGGGTTGGCGATCGAGCCACTGTACTCGCGGGCGAACGCCGATTGCCGCGTCCGGACGTTGAATAGCCGGACCTCTACCTGGACACCAGCGGCGACCTTCTGCACCGTCCCGACAATGAGGCCGTCGGCATTCAACTCGCGCCAGCGATCGAACGGAACAGTCGCAATTGACGTCGCCGCCGGAATGGTGGCGTACGTGTCGCGTGGGATCAGCGCGAACTCGTGCTCGAAGTTGAGATCGTCGTACAGCACCTGACCAATCTTCTTGGCCGCTTCGACCGTCTCCGCGTCGTTCGAGAGCGCGATGAAGTCGGGCACCGCGAAGCGCGGCGGTGTGCCGGCCTCGCTCGTGATCGTGGTCATCACCTCGGTGGGCTGCTGCGAGGCGGGGGCAGGCGTCTGTGGCGGTTGCGGTGCTTGTCCAGCCGTTGCCGAGACGATGAGCATGCCACCCGCGAGAGTCAGAAAAGTGCGCGTCATCTTGTGTACTGAAAATTGAGGTGAACGGTCAGTGTCGGGTTCGGAAATTGCCCTGGCAACGGCGGCAGCGTCCGCGTCATCAGCAAGGCCCGTTGCGCGTTGATGTCGAGGGCGGCGAAGCCGCTCGTTTTCTCCACCTCCACACCCTGAATCTGTCCGTCGCGCTGAATCGTGAACTTGACCATCGTCTCACCGACGGCCTCGGCGCGCGCATTCCAGTTGCTGCGAATGCGCTCAATCATGAGCAAGAGGTATTCCGGACAGCAGAAGTCCGCCACGTCCAGCCGGGAGCCCGATCCGGCGCCGCCGCCGGTGGACAATCCACCTCCTTGACCGCGAACACCGGTCTCCGCCAAGGCTGAGCCAGGGGTCGTTTCCGCACCGCGTGTCGGCGTCCGTCCACGAGCATCGTCGGGCGCGTCGCGGACTTGCGGCCGGGCCGGCTGCGGCTTGGCTCGCGGAGTCGGCACTGTCATCTCGGGTGTTCGCTCAGCTGGCGGCCGGACCGGTTCCGGTCGCCGCGGCATTTCGACAGGCTCGGCGGCCTGGATCGCGCGCCCGCCGATCGAGGTCAGCCCGCCGGCTGCGGGCCCGGGAGCGGCATCGCCGAGGCTGATCGTCATGACGGTTTTGGGGGGTGTCTCGAACGGGGAGAGCCACGAACCAGGTCCGAAGAGCACGACCGCCAGCAACCCGACGTGCAAAGTTGCCGACACCATCGCCGCCTTGGCCTGCAGCCCATCGGCTTGGTGCTGCCGACTACGCAGCACATCTGTGACGTCGACTGCAGGTACGACCACTTACCGTTCTCCGGGCATCTTCGCGACCAGTCCCACCCTTTCGACGCCTGCGCCTTTCAAGCGGTCGAACACGTCCATCAAATCCTGATAGAGCACCTCACCGTCGCCTCTGAGGTACACCTGTTTATCGGACGCCGTCTCCATTTTCTGGCGGATGCGCTCCTGAAGAACGTCGACGCGGATCTGTTCGTCGCCGATGTACACCATGCGCGACTGACGATATCCAGCCGGCACGGTCACGAACACGCGTTCGCCTTCGATCTGCGTCGCACGGCGGGCGACGGGGAGGTTGACGTCGACGCCGCGCTGAATCATGGGCGCCGTCACCATGAAGATGATGAGCAGCACGAGCATCACGTCGACCAGCGGCACGACGTTGATCTCGGCGAGGGTTGTCGACACGCGGCGGCCGCGACCCGCGCGTCCCGGCGATGCAGCAGCTTGAACCTTCGGCATGACGTCAGGTGAAATTGCGCTCGACGATGTTGAGGAACTCCATCGCGAAATCGTCCATCTCGGAGGCGAAAATCTTCACGCCGTTCGAGAGGTGGTTATAAAAGTAGACGGCCGGGATTGCGGCGAAGAGGCCGACCGCGGTGGCGACGAGCGCCTCAGCGATGCCCGGCGCAACGACGCCAAGATTTGTGGAGCCGGTCTGGCCGATGCCTTGGAAGGCCGCCATGATGCCCCAGACTGTGCCGAACAGTCCGATGAACGGCGCGATGCTGGCGGTGGTGGCGAGAAAGGGAATGCGCTTTTCCAGTTTGTTGACTTCCACCACTGACGCGCGTGTCAGCGCTCGATCAACCGCGGTCAGGCTCTTCAGCGTCGGACGGCTGCCTTGGGTCGCGGCTGGCTCGCCACCCGGTGCCTGGCGCAATTGGGCGGTCAGTTCCGTGTATCCCGCCTGGAAGAGCCCGACGAGCGGGCTGTCGTTCAGCGATCGGCAAACGGCCTGGACTTCGGAGAACTTGTTGCTCCGGCGGAAGACGTCGAGGAAGCTGGCTGACTGGCGAGACGCACGCCTGAACGTCCACAGCTTGTAAAGGATGACGCTCCAAGAGGCGACGGAAAAGAGCGCGAGGATCAGGAGAACAACTTTTGATATCGAGCTCGAGTCGGCGATGAGTCGAACGATCGACGTGCTCGTGCCCTCCGGCACGGCGCCGCCGTCCGCCTGCTGAAGCAGCAGGGCGAAGAGCGGGCCTCCAAGCGTGCGCAAACGGCCCTCCGGGTCATAGCTGTGCGCCGCTGGGACAGCGCGATTACGAAACTGTAGCACGCCGTCCGATGGCTGTCAAACCTATGTTAGGATTGGAGTTCTCTTCATTCAATGCTTCGCTTCCTGCGGATTGCCCGCCTCGCGGTCATCGACGCCGTCGATGTCGAGTTCGAGCCGGGATTCAACGTCCTGACGGGCGAAACCGGAGCCGGCAAGTCGATTCTCGTGGGGGCCGTCGGGCTTCTGCTCGGTGGTCGCGCCTCGGCGGAGCTTGTTCGGACTGGTGAAGATGTCGCGACAGTCGAGGCCATCTTCCAGCGCGGCGATCACGAAATCGTGATTCGTCGTGAGGTGACCGCGCAGGGGCGGAGCCGCGCCTTCATCGACGGCGCGCTCGTGACCGCTGGAGCACTCAAAGAGCTCGCTGGCGAGCTCATCGAGCTGCACGGTCAACACGAGCACCAGACGCTTCTGGATCCTGCCAATCATCTTCCGGTGCTCGATGCATTCGGTGGTTTCGGCGAGGACCTTCGAAACGTTGGCGCGGCCTTTCGTGACTGGCAGGCGAAGCTCCAAGAAAGCGTCGCCCTTCGGACCGCGGCGCGCGATCGTGCCGCGCGTCTCGATTTCGCCGCGTTTCAGTTGGCCGAGATCGACAAGGTCGCCCCGGTCCGCGGTGAAGACGCCTCGCTCGCAGCCGCCAGACAGGTGCTAGCCAACGCCGCCCGAATCGAGCGTCTATGTGCAGAAAGTTACGCGGCGCTCTACGAGAACGATGGCGCCGTCCTCGATTCGTTGAGCGC
>JBKPSC010000211.1:0-3647 GCA_046734915.1 Acidobacteriota bacterium
GGCGAGGCGACGTCGAAGGCGATGCCCGGCAACGCGATCCCGACGTTCTCGACCGAGAACATCGCCCGCAAAGGGTTTGTCATCGCCGGCGGCAGCTATTGGGGCGAGCAGGGAAAGCAGGTGATGCGCGGCGCGATGTACACGGAAGTGTGGGTGCCGCGTCAGGTGCGCTCCCAGTATCCGGTGATCTTCTTCCACGCGAACGGACAGACCGGTGTCCAGTGGCAACAGACGCCCGACAACCGGCCGGGCTGGGCCTACCGCCTGATCGAGCAAGGGTACGTCGTTTACATGGTGGATTACCCCGCGCGCGGGCGATCGGCGTATGTCCCGCTGCCCGGACCGGATGGCAAGACGCCAATCGATGGGAACCTGAACATCCGGACGGCACTCGAGCTCGAGCGCATCTGGACCAATGCGCGCGAGCGCGGCGACTTCCCGCTGAAGATGAACCACACTCAATGGCCAGGCGCGGGAAAGATTGGTGATCCGATCTTTGACAACTTCATGAAGTCGCAGGTCCAGTTTGCCGGCGCGAGCACGGCGCTCGCTCGCGATGCCACCATCGCATTGCTCGACACGATCGGGAGCCCGGTGATTCTTTTCGCTCATTCGCAGGGCGGTGGCGTCGCGTTCGAAGCCACTGAAGCGCGTCCGCAGCTGGTGAAGGCGATGGTCAGCCTCGAGCCTGGCGGTCCGCAGTTCGGCAACGTGGATACCGCCAAGGTGACGGCGGGACCGCGCAATCCAGCTTCATGGGGACTGACGAACACGCGTTACGAGTACGATCCCCCCGCGAACGCCCCGGGCGATTTGAACGTCGTCCTCGAGCAGAAGTCGGAGCGGCCGGACGAGGCGCCATGCTGGATGCAGGTGGAGCCGGCACGCAAGCTGGCGCGATGGAAGGACATCAGGGTGTTCGCGGCGAGTGCGAGCGGCACCTATCACCGCGTCTATGATCCGTGCATTCCGAAATTTCTCAATCAGGCCGGCGTGAAGACCGAGTTCGTCCGCTTCGAGGATGTCGGGATCAAGGGGAACAGCCACGTCATGATGCTCGAGAAAAACAGCGACGAGATCATCCAATACATCACGGCCTGGCTTCAGAAGAACGTGAATTGAGGACCGCGGTTATCGAGACGTGGGAGTGGAGCGGTTTGAGAGCTGCTCTGGGAGGAGTTCATGCGCAGGTATCCAGTTGCTGTCGCGATCGCGTTTGTCGTGCTCGCCTTTGTGTACCTGAGTCTCGCGCAGCCTCCCGTCGAGGGGCAATCGGGAGAGACGAGCACGGCGGCGGTTTCGACTGAGAGAGGCGGACAGGACGTCTTCGGCGCGTACGACGTTGCGCAGTGGCCCAAGCCGTTGACGACGCTGCCCGGCCACGACACGTGGACGTGGGGGGCGGGACAGTACGTCTTCGCCGAGACGCCGAACCGCGTCTTCGTCTTACAGCGCGGTGAGCTTCCCGTCGTGAAACGGCCGCAGGGGCCGCCGATTCGGCTTCCACAAATCGGACCGAGCATCGAGTTCCCGATGTTCCGCTTGCCGCTGCGTGATGCCACGAGCGCCAGCCCTCCCGGGGCGCTCTTCGGGCCCGACGGCAAGACGCCCGGCGACGACCTCGATGCCGGAAAACCGGGCGTCGACTATCGCTGGGAGCACATCGTCACCGTCTGGGATGCGCAGGGAAATCTGATCGAAGACTGGACGCAGTGGGACAAGATGTTCCGCCGCCCTCACGCCGTCTACATCAGCCCGTACGATCCCGAGAAGAACGTGTGGATCGTGGACGACTACCGTCACGCGATCTTCAAGTTCTCCCACGACGGCAAGAAGATCCTGCAGACCATCGGCGAGCCGAACGTGCCGGGCACCGACGACAAACACTTCTATCGCCCTACGTTCATCGCCTGGTTGCCCGACGGCACGTTCTTCGTCGCGGATGGATACCAGAACACTCGCGTCGTGAAATTCGACAAGGACGGCAAGTACGTGACGACGTGGGGACAGCGTGGGACGCCGCCCGAGAAGCGCCCCAGCTACTTCAACAACGTGCACGGTATTGCCGTCGACCCGATGACGCGTCGCGTGTTCGTCAACGATCGCGGCAACGGCCGTGTGCAGGTGTTCGACGAGAACGGAAAGTATCTCGACGAGTGGAGCTTCGGCCCGCGCGGGATTTCGGACATTCACATGTTCATCATCACGAGCGATCGCTTCCTGTGGGCTGCCGACCGCGGCACGTCGAAGATGCTGAAGTACAGCCTCGATGGCAAGTTCCTCTATTCATGGGGCGTGTGGGGTGACTTCCCGGGCGCCTTCTGGGGCGTGCACGGGATGAGCGTCGATCAGGAAGGCAACGTTTACACTGCGGCGGTCGACAGTGGCGGCGCGCAGAAGTTCACGCCCCGCAAGGGAGCCAACCCGGCTTTCCTGCTCGGCAAGCAGGTGAATCCGGGTTGGAAATAGTCACTATCAAAGATCAAAGGTCAAAGGTAAGGTCAAAGGTCAAAAATAAGGTCAAGGGGCCAAGGCTAAAGGTCCAACGCCAAAGGACACCGGTCCGAGGCCAACGCTCAAAGGTGGAATGATGTCATCAGCCAGCGTAGCGACGAGGAGTGCGGTTTCGACAACGACGACGGGACTGACGCGCAACCAGAAGCGGGGCTTCATGGCCGCATGGGGCGGTTGGGCTCTCGATGGCATGGACGCCTCGATCTACGCGCTCGTCCTCGCGCCCGCGTTGACCGATCTCCTGCCGCGATCCGGAATTGCCGTGTCTCAGGGTACGGTCGGATACTACGGCAGCATTCTGCAGGCAATGTTCCTCCTTGGTTGGGGGCTCTCGATGATCTGGGGGCCCATCAGCGATCGCATCGGCCGCGTGCGCGCGCTGATGCTGACGATCCTCTGCTACTCGTTGTTCACGTTCATGTGCGGGCTGGTGACGAACATCTGGCAGCTCGCCATCCTGCGCGTGCTCGTGGGGCTGGGTATTGGCGGTGAGCAGCCGGTCGGCACCGCCTACCTCGCCGAGGAACTGTCCGAGAGTCAACGGAAGATGGGCGCCGGCCTGATGCACACGGGCTACTACTTCGGTTTCTTCTTCGCATCGGTTGCCAACTATTTCATCGGCGCCAACTTTGGATGGCGATGGATGTTCGTGTTCGGCGGGCTCCCGGCGCTGCTCATCGGCTTCATCCAGTTCGGCGTGAAGGAGTCGACG
Organism: Acidobacteriota bacterium; assembly: GCA_046734915.1. Classification (GTDB taxonomy): domain Bacteria; phylum Acidobacteriota; class Vicinamibacteria; order Vicinamibacterales; family CAVVIG01; genus VFZL01. The sequence continues at coordinate 3,227 of JBKPSC010000211.1, forward strand.
AAGTGGAAGGAGAAATACGGCGACGGCAAGGCGCATAACCGCCCGAAGATGAAGGATTCGTTTGGCAAATTGTTCTCACCGATGTACCTGCGTCGGACGATCGTGATGTCGGGATTGTTCCTGACGTCCATCATCGGGCTGTGGGCCGGATCGATCTACGTTCCCACCGCGACCTCACAGCTGGCGGTGAGGGCCGGTGCGAACGCGGCAGAAGCCGCGCGTCAGGCATCGTACGGCGGAATGGTGCTCGCCATCGGCACGATCATCGGCTGCATCGCGGCGCCGATCCTGGCCGAGCGCTTCGGTCGCCGAAAGGCGATGGCGATGTACTTCGTCTTCATGGGGGTGAGCATCGTTCTCGCGTTTGGGTATGTGTTCTACCTCAGTGAGGGTGCGCTGAGGCTGTTCTATCCGTGCATCT
>JBKPSC010000212.1:0-6917 GCA_046734915.1 Acidobacteriota bacterium
ATACGCGATAGTGAGAAATGAAGGAATGAGGGAATGAGGGAATCAGAGAGTGGCAATAAAGGAATGAAGAATGAAGGAATAGGGGAGTCCCTCGTTCCCTGATTCTATTCCCGCATTCTTCGATTTTCATTCCATGACTCCCTCATTCCCTCATTCACCCATTAGTACGTCTCCCTTGTAGCCTATGGAAAAGACGATCAACCCCTGGCTCATCGCCGTTTCGGTGATGTTTGCCACGTTCATGGAAGTCCTCGATACGACGGTCGTGAACGTGTCGCTGCCTCACATCGCCGGGAGCCTGTCGGCGAGCATCGACGAAGCGACCTGGGCGTTGACCTCCTACCTCGTCGCAAACGCGATCGTCCTGCCGATGACGGGATGGCTCGCCAGCTTCATGGGCCGGAAGCGCCTGCTCATGTTCTCGGTTGTCGGCTTCACGGCGGCGTCCTTCTTGTGCGGGCTGGCGCCGACCTTGTGGTCCCTCATCGTGTTCCGGGTCGTTCAGGGCGCCACCGGTGGCGCGCTCCAGCCGCTCTCGCAGGCCGTGCTCCTCGAGGCGTTTCCACCGCACGAACGCGGTAAGGCGATGGGCTTCTGGGCGCTGGGCATCGTCGTCGCGCCGATTCTCGGGCCGGTGCTCGGCGGGTGGCTGACCGACAGCTACAGCTGGCGCTGGGTCTTTTACGTCAACATCCCGGTGGGCATCGCGTCGATCGTGATGACGAAGCTGTACATCTTCGACCCGCCGTACTTGCGGCGCGATACTCAGAAGGTGGATTACTGGGGCATCGGCATGCTGGTCGTCGGCATCGGCGCCCTGCAGATCATGCTCGACAAGGGACAGCAGGAGGACTGGTTTTCGTCATCGCTCATCACCGCCTGCGCGGTGATCAGCTCGATCACGCTCGTCGCGCTCGTCGTGCACGAGCTCACAACCGAGCACCCGATTGTCGATCTCCGCGTCTTCAAAGAACGGAGTTACGCGGTCGGAGTATTCCTCATGACCGTCGTGGGGTTCGTCCTGTACGGCAGCCTGGTGCTGCTGCCGATCATGCTGCAGACGCTGCTCGGCTATCCCTCGCTTCAGGCCGGTATCGCGATGGCGCCGCGCGGGATGGGATCGTTCGTGATGATGCCGATCACCGGCCTCATGACCGGCCGCTTCGACCCGCGGAAGCTGCTGACGGTCGGCCTGATTGTCGGTGGCGGCACGCTCATCTGGCTCTCACGCGTGAATCTTCAGGCCGGCTACTGGGACTTCTTCTGGCCGCAACTGATTCAGGGCGCCGGGCTGTCGCTGCTCTTCGTGCCGCTGACGACGGTGGCCATGGACGCCATTCCGCGGGAGCGCATGGGCAATGCGACCTCCCTTTTCAACCTGATGCGAAACATCGGCGGCAGCATCGGCATCGCGGTCACGGGTACGATGGTCGCCCGCCATCAACAGGTCAACATCGCGATCATGGGTTCGCACGTGACGGCGATGGACCCGGAGGCGCAGACCATGTTTGCGCAATTGCGTGCAGGATTCATCGCGGCGGGCGCCGACCTCGTCACGGCGACGAACCGCGCCTACGGCGCCCTGTTCGGTCTGGTGCAGCAGCAGGCAGCCATCGTGTCGTTCGTCGGATTGTTCGAGCTGCTCGGGTTCATTTTTTTCGCACTTTTGCCACTCGTCCTTCTCATGAAGCGGCCGCGAACCGGCGCCGGCCCGATGGCAGCCCACTGAGGGACGCGCGGACGGTTGTAAACTGAAGGCGTGACACGTTCGCTTCAGGTTTGCATCTGGCTGGTGGCGTTGAGTGCGCTGGGCGTGCCACCGCACGTGCGCGCGCAGGAGCCGGAACGGCCGTCGTTCTCAGACTGGCTCACCGACGTTCGCGTCGAGGCGCTTGCCCGAGGCATACGCCAGGACGTGGTCGATGAGGCGCTTGGCAACCTCGCCGAACCGCTGCCCATCATCATCGAACGCGATCGGTCGCAGGCCGAAGTGGTGCTGCCGCTCGAAGCGTATGTGAACCGCCGCCTGACGCGAAAAATGATCGCGTCGGCTCGGGAGATGTTTGCGCGGCATCAACCGCTCCTCACGCAGATCGGCACCAAGTACGGCGTCTCACCGCGGGTGATCGTGTCGATCTGGGGCGTCGAATCGAATTTCGGCCGCTTCAGCGGCGTTCGCCCAACCGTCGCGGCACTGGCCACGCTCGCCTGGGACCCGCGCCGCGCGACGTTCTTCCGCTCGGAGTTGTTCAACGCGCTCGAGATCCTCAATCGCGGTGACATCGAGCTGTCGAAGATGACCGGCTCATGGGCCGGCGCCATGGGCCAACCGCAATTCATGCCCTCCAGCTACCTCCAATACGCGGAGGACTACGATGGCGACGGGCGACGCGACATCTGGAGTTCACCCGCGGATGTTTTTGCCTCGATCGCGAACTACCTGAAGGGCCACGGGTGGTCGGCCGACGAGCGATGGGGTCGCGAGGTGTCGATTTCGAGCGACGCCAGCAAGAAGATCGCCGCCGAGGTACAGAAGCGCGACGGAACCTGTCAAGCCACACGGAACATGACCGCTTTCCGTCCGCTCGGCGACTGGGCCGCGCTCGGCGTGCGGGCGGCGAACGGCACACCGCTGCCCAAGGCCGATATCAACGCGGCCCTGGTCTCGGGGGCGTCGCGGCACTTTCTCGTCTACGGGAACTACGACGTTCTCCTGACCTACAACTGCGCGCATGCGTACGCGGTAAGCGTCGCGTTGCTGGCCGATCGCATTGGCAGCGACTCTCCGGCTCCCGCCGCCAAGCCGGCCGCCCGCTCGCCGCGGCGAGCTGCTGCACGCAAGCCGGCGGCGGGTTCAGCGGCCGTACCCGTTGCCTCCGCCGCTCGGCATACGGACTGGGCACAATAGGATGAGCGCTCTCGAAGTCGACGATCGCGGCGTCCTCGTAACCTGTCCCACGTGCGGCCAGCGCAATCGATTGGCCTTCGATCGGTTGGGTGAAGCAGTTCGTTGCGGGAAGTGCAAGACCGCGCTCAGCGCACCGGGCTTACCGCTCGAGATCACCTCTTCGCAGGACTTCGACCACCTCGTGGCGCACGCGTCGCTGCCGATCGTCGTGGACTTCTGGGCGCCGTGGTGCGGACCGTGCCGGATGGTCGCGCCCGAACTGGTGAAGGTAGCGGGCCGGGCGGCGGGCCAGTGGCTGGTGATCAAGGTCAACACCGACGTTCTCGGCGACCTCGGCGAGCGCTTCGGGATCCGCTCGATTCCGACCATGGCGGTGTTCGCGCACGGGCGAGAGGTCGCCCGCACGGCTGGGGCGCGGCCGGCAGCCGACATCGAAGCCTTTGTCCGGCAGGCGCTGTCCCAGTCTGTCCACGCGTGACCGATCGACCACGGGTCTTCGCGCTCAACCTCCACGCCAACTACGCTTGCCGTCATTCCGGCGCCTGCTGCACCGCCGGCTGGGCGATTCCCGTCGAACCCGAGAGGCGGCGGCTGCTCGGCGGTGAGGTACTCCTCCCCGACTCATCCGGGGCCTGCGTCTTCTTTGATCGACCGTCGAAGCTCTGCACCGTACACCGCGATTACGGCGAAGCCGCGCTGCCGGATTCTTGTTGCCACTTTCCGCGCCGCGCGCTCGTCGACGATCGCGGCGTGTTCGTCACGCTCTCACACTTCTGCGGCACTCGTTGTGAGCAGCACCGAGCGTCCGGCAATCGTCGAGGCGCCGCCGGCGTTTCCTGCCAGCCGTCGCTACGATGGATTGGACGGCCGAGGCGCCTGGCCGCCGCTCGTGAGGCCCAATCTTCTCTTCGACCTCACCAGCTATGCGCGCTGGGAGTCATTCGTCATCGACACACTGGGCGATCGCGGTGTCTCGACCGCGGTGGCTCTGGCTCGCCTTGCAGACGCTGCGGAGTGTCTGCGGCTATGGACCCCTGCCATGGGTTCGCTGGAAGACGCGGTCGCCGCCCTGACGTTCACGGAACAGCCATCTCGGCCACAAGCGATTCTCAATCGTTACAGCGCGTTCCAAGCGGCCGAGACCTACGATCGCATCCTTGAGTTCATTCCTCACGGCCTGGGACGTCCGTCGCCGGCCAGCCGTGGATCATCGCTTTCTGACTGGGACTGGGCACAAGGCGGAGGGGCGGCGAAGCGGTATCTGGCGGCCAAAGCCTTCGGATCGTGGGCGGCTTATGAGGCCCGTGGCATCCGCACGCTGGTCGCGGAGCTCATGGCCACAGAGCTCGTCCTCAAGGTGGAGGCCGCCCGCCTCATGAGCCAAGGCCGGACCTGCCTCGACGAAGCGATGATGATCGATGCCGTGCGCGCCACCGACTGGCTGCTCGTGCACCTCGTCGATCGGACGAGGATGATGACGTGGTTGGGGGAAGTCGAGGACTAACGAACGGGCACGTCCGCGGTCTTAGGGCCCTAACGTCTTAAGTCTGAAGTCTGAAGTCTTAAGTCTGAAGTCTTAAGTCTTAGGTCTTAGGTCTTGAGCTGCCGGGCCGACCTGGCGCCTGACCCCTACCTAAGACCTGAAGACCTAAGACCGACTCTGATACACCGCACGCCCCACGAAGAAGGGCCCGAGCCGCTCGAGGTAGAGCGACGTCTGTTGGGTCTTGCGCATGCTTTGCACGACATGCGACAGCGGAAACAGGTCCTTGCCGACCAGTCCGACCACGAAGTCGTTGTCGTGTTTGTCGAGGCCGTGACACGCCAGCCTGATATCGTGGGCATAGTCACCGGCGCCGTACGACATGCCGATGGCGCCGTGTTCCGCGAGAATCACCCGCTGCTCCTGGTCAGGCAACTGGGCGAAGCGTCCGCTACGCCGCAATGGATACCAGATCGCCCAGGGCCATGCGGGGTTGAGCACGGTCCGTGTCGGACGGTTCACGAGCGTTTCGTTGAGGTCCGGTTCGTAGCCGATGGCGTACGTCCGTCCCATCATCGTGTACTCGGGCTTCTGGACCAGTGACGCGAAGGGGCTGGTGTTCAAGAGGTCACGCAGTGGGCCGACAAACACCGCCGGATCGGTGCTGAAGGTGAGCACCGCCACGCCGCGCGCATCGTTTACGTCCTCATAAAGGACACCGCGAAGCGTCGTCGCCTTGAGGGCGTCGACGAGCGTCCGCATATCACTGCAACCGCCGAATACCTGGAGTTGCATGAACAGCCGGACGTCGGATCGCTGCGGCTGTCCGTCCTTCATGCCGCCACGCTCACTGATATCTGGAGGTTCCGGTCCGCGTCTCGTCTCAGTCTGCTGCGCCATCGGTTCAGTATAATCCGCGATGGTGACGACGCCGTACACGGTCCGACGGGCGACGCTCGACGATCGCGACGTGTTGACGCGACATCGAATCGAGATGTTCGTGGAGATGGGTCTCGACCTGGCTCGCGACGAGCTCAGTCGTTCGTTCCAGGCGTGGCTTGCCGAGGCCATGCCCGCCGGCATCTACCATGCGTGGCTGGTGGAAGCGGGCGACGGTGCAGTCGTCAGCGGCGGTGGCATGACGCTCATCCCGTGGCCACCTGGGCCGCGCTATCCCGACGGGCGGGTGGCGTTCGCGTATAACGTCTACACCGAGCCCGAACACCGGCGGCGCGGTCTCGGCCATCTCGTCATGGACACCATGCACGCGTACTGCCGCGACATCGGCGTCAACGCCATCGTCCTGAACGCCAGCGCGTTTGGAAAGCCAATGTACGAAGCCATGGGCTATCGTGAGACCGAGAGCCCGATGATGTTTCTCGGCTTGAGCTGAGGCACGCGGTCAGCTCCGACCTCTGCGGTCGCCATTGCGCCCGCCATTCTCAAGGTATAATTCCCCGGCTCTGGGCCCCAGCGGCCGCAGGAGTAAACCCAAACAAGGCTTTCGACGGAGACTCGCGAGCATGCCTTTCATCATCACTGACCCGTGTATCGAAACCAAAGACACTGCGTGCGTTGACGTGTGCCCGGTGGACTGCATCCACCCGCGCAAGGACGAGCCCGAGTACGAAGCCGCGACGATGATGTACATCCATCCGGAAGAGTGCATCGACTGCGGCGCGTGCGTGCCGGCCTGCCCCGTCGCCGCGATCTACGAGAGCACGGACGCGACGCCTTCGAATCAGAAAGATCTCATCGAAGCCAACGCGGTCTATCGCCAGGGTGACCCCGATGCGTTCGCCAAGGCCGAAGAACTCGCCAAGGCGCACATCGCCGCACAGCCCGCGCTGATGGCTATCCCCGCCGCGGAACGGCAGGCTGCGCACGCCAGTCACTAGGATCGCGACCTGGAACGTCAACGGCATCCGGGCACGTCACGCGGAAGTCCAGGACTGGATGGCGCGTGAGCGCCCGGACGTCGTCTGCCTCCAGGAAATCAAAGCCACGACCGATCAAATTCCCTCCATCCTCTTCGAGATGGAGGGCTACTGGTATTACTGGCATGGCGGCAAGGGCTACTCGGGTGTGGCCCTCCACGTCAGCCAGACCTGCTGTCCTGACCGACCGACCTTCACCCATCCCGCTTTTGATTTCGAGAATCGCATCGTCACCGTCGACATCGGCGGCCTGACCGTCGCCTCGATCTACGTCCCGAACGGAGGCAAGGACTTCACCGCCAAAATGCGGTTTCTCGAGGCGCTCGAAACGTTGGCCCGCGACTATCAGGCAGGCGGACGCACGTTGGTAATGTGCGGCGACCTCAACATCGCCCGGACCGAAAAGGACGTTCATCCCAAGGAACGGAAGCCGCGCGCCATCGGCCAGCTGCCGGAAGAACGGACGATGCTCGAGCGCATCGTCGCCTGTGGTCTCGTGGATGTCGGCCGGGCGCTGGATCCGGACAATGATGGCCTGTTCACCTGGTGGGCACCGTGGCGCAACCTCCGCGCGCGAAACATCGGGTGG
>JBKPSC010000213.1:0-5344 GCA_046734915.1 Acidobacteriota bacterium
GTGCAAGGGTATCTCATCGAAAAATTCTCGGGGATGCCGTTCGACGAGTTCGCGCGCACGCGGATCTTCGAGCCGCTCGGCATGAGCGACACGGCTTTTTCCGTGCCGCGTGAGAAAGTCGGCCGGCTGGCCCTCATCCACTCGGAGGATGCGGCCGGCGGTTCGTTGACGGTCGTCGACGGCGGACGAAACGATCCGACGGTCAAGCCCGCGGGGCCGTCCGGCGGCGGCGGACTGTACTCGACGGCCGATGACTACGCGCGGTTCTGCGAGATGCTGCTCAACCGCGGCGAGTTCAAGGGCGTCAGGCTGCTCGCGCCGCGAACGGTCGAGATGATGCGCACGAACCACGTGCAGGCGGAAGCGTTGAAGACGATGAATCCGGGTACCGGATGGGGCCTCGACTTCAACGTCGTCATGGATGCGGCCGCGGCGGGCGAGGCGACGCCGACCGGTACCTTCCATTGGTTCGGCATCTTCGGATCGTGGTTCTGGATCGATCCGGTCAACGACCTGGCCTTTGTCGGGATGATTCAGCATCAGGGCCGGACGGCCGCCGAGATCCGTGGTCTCTCACGGAATCTGGTGTATCAGGCGCTCCTGAACTGAATACGGACTGGGAACTGGGGCTAGGGGCTGGGCTATGGGCCCACGCGGATCCAGCCAGCCCGCACGTTGTTGGTCTCGCTCGTTTCTGCCACGCCCTCATCGCCGTCGGCCTTCGCCAGGATGAAGTAGGTACCGGTGGGTGTCGACGCCGGAACCCTGAGCGTCGTGGATCCACTGTCCGACCCCCCAGCCGCAATCGCCGCGGCGCCTCGAGCTCCGATCTCGACATCGGCAGAGTCGAGCAGCGCGTTGCTCGACAAATAGAACCTCGTCGCCGACGGCCCCGCTGCGCCAGCGCCCTGATTGGCGATGGTTGCCGACACCGATATCGTCGCGCCAGCTGGAACTTGCGCCGTCGGCACGGTGAGCGTGGTCACGAGGAGATCCGGACCGATACGAACGGTGGAACTGAACCGCGTGTTGTTGGTCTCCAGTGTTTCAGGGACTGCGGCAGCGCCGTCGGCCTGCGCGAGCACGTAGTACGTGCCGGCAGGCACTTCGGCCGAAACCAGGAAGACCGTCGAAGCGGTCTCGGATGCGCCCGCGGTGAGCGCGCCGACGGCGCGGCTGCCGAGAAACGCGTCTGTCTGATCGATAGTCAGGTTGACTGACAGATAGAACGTCGTCGTGGATCCGGGAGCAGCGCCCGCGCCCTGGTTGCGTGTGATGTCGGTGACTGTCACGTGACCACCGGCACCAGCGGCCGCGGAGGCTGTCAGTGCGGACACGACGAGATCCGGCCCTACCTGGACGGGGCTAGACAGCCTGATGTTGTTCGACTCGTTGGCCTCGGACACAGCGAGCAGCCCATCGGCCAGCGCGAGCACGTAGTACGGTCCCGTGGCCGTGGCTGGCGGAATCGCCAGTGGCGTCGAAGCGCTCGCCGTGCCGTTCGGCGCAAGCGCCGGCACGCCCCGACTGCCCAGCAAGACATCTCCGCTGTCGAGCGTTGCGTTGGTCGAGAGATAGAACACGGTCGAAGACGATCCGGCGGCGCCTCCGCCCGCGTTCTGCGTCGTGTCGCTGACGACAATGGTGGCGCCGGCACCGGCCGCCATCGGTACGGTCAGCGCCGACACCGCCAGATCGGGTCCAACCTTTACCGCCGCACTGAACCGAACGTTGTTCGATTCCGAGGATTCGACAACGAGGTTCGTCGCATCAGCCTGCGCCAGGATGTAATAGGTGCCCGTCACGACTGTGGCCGGAAGCATCAGCGTCGTGGACGCGGCGTTTGTGGCGCCGGCGGCGAGCGGCCCAATCTCACGACTGCCTAATGCGGTGTCCGCCGAGTCGATGATGACGTTCGTTGACAGATAGAACGTCGTGACCGACGACGACACGAGGGTATCGCCGACGTTGGTGGTCGAGTCAGTGACGACGATGGCGCCGCCGGCGCCGGCGACGGCGGGCACCGTGAGAGCCGAAACCGTGAGATCCCCTCCGACCTGAATCGCGCCGCTGAAGCGAACGTTGTTCGTTTCGAGGCTCTCGGACACGGCGAGATTGCCGTCAGCCTGGGCCAGCACGTAGTACGTACCTGCTCCTGCTCCATTCGGCAGCGTCAACGACGTGGTGGCCGTGTCGCTGGCAGACGCCCCGAGCGCCGGCACGACACGGCTGCCGAGGACGATATCCGAAGCATCGAGCAGCAGGTTGGGCGACAGATAGAAGCGCGTGGTCGACGACATGGCCTGGCCGCCACCCTGATTTCTGGTGGTATCAGTGACGGCGAAAACCTCGCCGGCGGCGGCTCGCGATGGCGCCGCGAGCGCCGAGACGACGAGGTCGGGATAGATGTCATCGCTGACGATGGTGACCGTCGCGCTGGCCGGCACGGCCACGCTATACGCGGCGTCGGCGACCAGGGTCAGGGTGACCGATTCGTTGGCTTCAACCTCGACGTCGTCGATTGGCGCGATCAGGATGTCTGCTGCAAGCGAGCCATCAGAGATCGTCACGGTGCCGCCGAGAGTCACGTAATCGCTGCCAGCCTTCGCCGTGCCTCCTAGAGAGTAACGGACGGTCAAGGGTGCCGTTGTTGCGCCGGTCCGCGTGACGCGGAAGGTACCGGGCGCGGCGCCGGCCTCGTTGGCCGTGCTTCCAGTCGCGACGACGGTCACCGCCGGCAACGACGAGGCTGCCCCCTCGAACTCGCCATCCAGTACCAATGCAAACGGCTGGGGCCCGAAGGGTACGTTGAAGCCGACGACCTCGACGACCCAGTCACCGGCCGCTGGATTGGCCACGAACACGTTCTCGAGGTTGTTGAGACGGTCAGCGGTGCCACCGGTCTCCGACCAACCCCCGGCGAAGGCGTTTCCAAGGTAGACCTCGCCGGAGGGACTGGTGACTCGCAGATCCAGGTCATTGACCAGATTTCTTGCGGCGGTGGCGCTCGACGGGTAATCGCTCCAGGCGAGCGTGACTTTGAACGGTCGTCCGGATCGGATCGGAAACGGCGTCGCCCAGCTCGTGTTCGTCGTCAACACCGGACCTTCGTCGGCGAATTGACGACGGGGATCGACCGCCGATGCAACGTTCACGCGTCCCCATCCCTCGTGCGGATTCGGAATCGGGTAAGCGTTGTCGTTGACGCCGTCGTTGTTCTCGTCGGCCAGATCCGTGGCCGAGTTGACGAGTGTGGCCTTGACGAGCGCGGCGCTGGCCTCGTGCTGCCGTGCCTTGACGTAGTAGTCCCGCACGAGCGCGGCCGCGCCGGCGACGAGCGGCGTGGCCATCGATGTGCCGCCCAGATATTTGTACCGTTCGTTCAGTGGAAAGCCCCAACCGTCGTATTGGTAGAGGCCATCCTGTGGATTCGGCGCATGGTCGTACTGCTGCTGAAAGGCGTCAGAGTAGCCGGACAAGATCCACGTGCCGGGCGCAACGACATCGGGTTTGATGCGGCCGTCTTGCGCTGGCCCTCGGCTGCTGAACGCCGCCATCTGCTCCGCATTCCCCGCGCTCACGTCGGCTGAGAGGGGTAATGCCGGGAACCGTCCCGGCCACGTCGTGGCATACGTGAAGAGGCTGTTCAAGCCGCCCTGCGCGGCGCAGTCCGTGTAGCTCAGCGAAGGGTCGCAGTCGTAGCGGGACTGGCGATCGTTCTCGCTCGCACCGACGGCGATGATGTTCTTTGCTGACGCGGGCGCGGCGAGTGAGCCGGTGTCGACGAGCCCGTCGGCGTTCGCGTCGGTGCCGGCGTTGCCGGCTGAGAACGTGATCGCCATATTGCGATGATTCCAGATGAAATCATCGGCCTCAGCGCTGTCGGCGTTGTACGCGCCGGACACATCTGCGCCCCACGAGTCTGAATGGATGCGCGCGCCGGTGTCGTAGGCTTGCTGGAACAGGGCGCGCAGATCAGCAGGAAGACCGACCAGAAAATAGCCCGGTCCGATGTTATAGAGGAGGCTGCAGAACGACGAAGGGACGGCCCAATTCTCGATAGCCTGAAAGGCCACGCGAGCAGCGGGCGCCGTGCCGCGTCCTTCACCGGCCGACCCGCCCGCACCGGCGGCGGACAGCGTCGTGTGCGTGCCGTGTCCCGTGCTGACGTCGACGGCGCCGTCGTTTATGACGCTCGTGAAACATCCGCCGGCAGCGCCCGGCCAGTTGAAGAGAGCAGTCAGCCGTGGTGGCTGGAGGTCCGCATGCGCCGAGAGCGTCGTGCCTCCGCCCAGGCCGGTATCGGCGACCGCAATCGTCTGCGACGATCCGTCGAATCCTGCCGCGTGGGCCGCATCGGCGCCCATGATGACGCCGCCGGCGTACTCGCTGTGCTTCTGTCGAAGCTGGAAGTCCTCGACGCTGGCGACCTCGGCGATGCGCGCGATCGATGCGAGGCCCGCGCTGTCGGCAACCACGGTGATCTTCAATCCGCTCCGCGCCGTGATCTGCGCGCCCGTCGCGGCCACAGCCGCAGCGACCGCGGTCTCATCGGCGCCGCGCTCCACATGCACGACGTACGCGCGTTGCCGGCTCGAGGCGGTTAGACCACTCAACTTGTACGCTGGTTGGAAGTCGTCGATCCAAACGACCGGGGGAAGCTGCGACACCCGGTTGGCCTGCGCGCCGGTCATGCGCACCTTGAACGCGAAATCAGGGACGTATTCGACGATCTCGGCCCCGGTGGCCGTCAGCGCCTGCTTCCACGTCTCCAGGATTGGACCCTGGAATTGAACGAGGAAATATCCGGCGCGGTCGGACGGTTGTCGTTGCGCGGCGAGGCCTGACGGTATCGAGGGCCTCTGGCCGCGCGTGGGCGTGAACGTCGCCCCGCGCAGGCGGATCGGCGGCCGGTCGTCCGTCGGCGGTTGTGCCGTGAGCAATACGCGAACGGCGGCGACAAGAACCAGCACGAGGCCCAGACGGCGGAGCAACGGCTTCACCATGAAAGGTCTCCAGGCGATCGAGTCGGCGCCTCGAGGTGAGACGGACTGAGAGCTGCGGGGAAGAGCCGGGCAAGCGGCGTACCACACTCAGATAGGCGTCAGCACTGATGTGGCGTGTTGGAAGTCGGCCGGCTGATGCCGAATTTGTATGCGGACTGGCAGAAGTCGCCGCTGGAGAGATCGCGCCTCGGACTCAGAGGCCGGCGTCCACGACGAGCCGTTTGAAGGCCGCGTGCAGCAGTGGCCCGGTCTCCGGACCCGGCGAGCTGATCTCGCCGTAGTGACGCTCTGACGAGCCGTACAACCACGGTGCACGATCGTCCCACTCGGACTTCGGG
>JBKPSC010000214.1:0-10002 GCA_046734915.1 Acidobacteriota bacterium
ACGAAGTCCTGCGCGCGATGTTGGGCCGTACAGCGGGCGAGCACTTCACCGGTCGCCACATTGAGCGCGGCGAACAGATCCAGCGTGCCATGGCGGACGTAGTTGTGGGTCCGACGCTCGGGCTGCCCGAAGTCCATCGGCAAGATCGGTTGTGCTCGTTGCAGCGCCTGAATCTGCGACTTCTCGTCGACCGAGAAGACCACCGCATTCGCCGGCGGCGCCACGTACAGCCCCACGACGTCGCGGATCTTCTCCACGAGCTGCGGATCCGGCGAGATCTTGAAACTCTCGCTGCGATGCGGTTGCAACTGGAATGTCCGCCAGATGCGGCCGATCAGCGTGTGACTGACGCCCGCCGCCTTGGCCATCGATCGTGTGCTCCAGTGCGTCTCGCCGGGCGGCGTGGTCTCAAGCGTCTTCACGATGATGGCCTCGACCTGGTCATCGGAGATCGTGCGGGGCGCGCCGACGCGCGGTTCGTCATACAGCCCCTCGAGCCGTCGGGCAACGAATTGGCTACGCCACTTCGCCACGGTCGTCTTCGTCGTCCGCAGGCGACGCGCCACCGCCGAATCGGAGGCGTCGATACACGGCAGCACGATCCGCGCGCGAAATGCCACCGCACGATTCACACGGGCGCGCTTCGTCAATCGCACGAGCGCCGCGCGCTCGTCATCGGTGACCACCACTTCAGCTCGGGGACGTCCAATCTTTGGCATGCCCCTGTTAGATCACAAGTCAGGAATTTCTCCTAGTGATTTCGTTTCCAAGGGACTAGCGTCCTGCCGACCGGGTGTGAGGCTAGTGCGCTTTCCACGTCCAGCGGACCCACCACAGTCTCGGAGGCATCTGTTCGCCGGGTCGTGGTGCTTGGCGATAGCCTGGCCGTGTCTCCGTCACCGAGCCAGGCGTTCCCTGCCCAGCTACAACAGCTAATCGACGCCGAGGGACTCGGGTGGGTGGTCGTCAACGCGGGGATCAACGGAGATACAACGGCGGGTGGTGTTCGACGAGTCGAGGCACTCCTGACCGCTAATGTGGGCGTCCTCGTGGTGGCGCTCGGCGCAAACGACGGCCTGAGAGGAGTGCCGACCGACACGGTGGCGCGCAACCTGTCGGCAATCATTCGGGCGGCACAGATGCGTGGCATCGCGGTTCTGCTCTGCGGGATGGAGACAGTGCCCACTAGGGGCTGGGATTACCTGCTCGCGTTCCACCGCCTCTATCCTGATATTGCGTCGGAGCTCCAGATTCCGCTCGTGCCGTTCCTCCTGAGCGGGGTCGCGCTTGTGCCGGAGATGAACGGCCCTGATGGCTTTCATCCCAATACTGCAGGCGCGCGGCGCATAGCAGAGAACGTCTGGCCGTTTCTGCAGGCCCTTCTGCGCGAGGAGCGCCCCACAGTGCGAGGCCATCTGAATAGCTGATCCGTCGTGCGCTTAGCACTCGGACGCCGCAAACCGCGCATTCCCTTAATAAGAGGGCGCGCAGAACGGTCCACCCTGACACTCCGCGGGCAGTATCCAGCGCCCAACATGTACTTGGCCACGGTCGATTGACTCACCGCGATCCCCAACTTCAGGAGCTCGCCGTGAATCCGAGAGGCGCCCCGCAAAGGATTCGCGGTGGACATCTCGTGAATCAGGGCGCGCACGTCGTGTGGCACAGCCGGACGTCCGATGCGATGTCGGCTCTTCCACGTCCAGAACCAGCGAAACCCGCGGCGATGCCACGCGACGACTGTCTCAGGCTTGATGACGTGGACGGCCGAGTGCCAGCCCGGCCAAGTGCGCGAGAGCCACGCCAGAGGATTCGATCAGCCGACGGTGAGGCGAAGACGCGGGCGACGTGATCGATGGACGACGGCCAACTGATGGCGGAGCGCGATGATTTGCAGGTGCAGCGAGGCGCGCGACTGGACCACAAATCGCAGCGAGTGGAGCAGCGAAACGACCACGGACGGCACGCCCGCAGGCTATCGGAGAACGTCCGTAACCTCAATCATCGCAATGTGTACGATGTTCTCGATAGGCACAACGTGGTTAAGCCCGCTCCTCCGTCTGTGGTTGCGTGATCCGATCGAACGAAGCGCCTTTCGATTGGCCGCCGCGTACATGCGGCGCGACCGTGAGGTCAAGCTGCGTTTGTATCCTTCATTGAGCATGCCCCTCGTCTTTCCACTCTTGGGTTTGTTCGACAGCGGTCGCGGTGAATCCACCCGGCACCATCACACGATCGATCGACGGCCACCGTTTCGGGCTGGCGCTCGACGCCGACGACAAGGCAGCACTGCTCGCCTTCCTGCGCAGCCTATGATCCGCGCATCATTTTCGGCGCTTGCCCTGACCACGGCGCTCACCTTGGTCGTCGTCGCGCAAACGACGACGACGCCGAAGATCTGGCGTGATGCCGCTCTCGAAGATTGGGCGACGCCGGTCGCGACGCTGAATATCCGGCCGGCTCACATCATGGAAGCCGAGTACTACGCCGTACCCGGCGACAATCTGCGAACCTATCCTGTTTACCATCCGGATGCTGAGCCACCGAACTACTGGGACGAGTTGAAAAACAAGAAGCCGGAGCTGCTCGTCGATGTGTCGACGATTCGCAGCCGTGAAGACTGGATCGCCGCCGGCGCACGCGCCTTTCGAGAGCCCGACAGCTTCTGGAGCCGGTCCAGCGATCCGGCGGCGATTGCTCAGGCGCGCGACCCGAAGTCGTTCACGAACACCTTGAAGCTGCCCGATGGCTCGGCGCTGGGACCGCGATGGGTGGTCACCGATCAGGGCGTGATGCTGTCGTGGCTCGCGTGCGCCAACTGTCATTTGTCAAACCGCCGCGACGGGACGCTCGGTATCGCCGGTCCGCGCGGTCCGCGCCCGCCAGACTCGCCCGGGCTCAATCCGCGCGTGCCCGGCGCACAAGGCTCCCGCCCGGTGTTGCAACGCTATTTCGTCGGCGACTCGGTGCCGACACTTGTGTCGCGGATGTTCCTGACGCCGTGGGCACCGGACGATCGCCTCCAGGTGGCGCAGAACACAGCCCCCGGGGAGCTTCGCCTGCTGCCAACGGCGACCCTGGAGTATTCAACCGTCCACATGGCAGTCCGTTCTATGCGACGAAGGTCCCGGATCTGCAGAACCTCCATTACAGCCGCTACCTGGACGCCACCGGAACCCATCGGCTCCGCGGGCCCGAAGACGTGGCGCGGTACGCCGCGTTCATCACTGGAGCGGATCCGATGGAGTTCGGGTCATATCGGATTCTGTCCGACGAACAACGCACGCTTCGTTTCCGCTACGCCGATGAAGTGTTGTTCTCGATTGGCATGTACCTCATGTCGCTGGAATCGCCGCAAAACCCCGACGTCGCGCCATCCGACCTGCGCGCGCGCGGCGAACGCGTGTTCCAGCGTGAAGGCTGCGCGACCTGCCACATGCCGCCGAACTACACGAACGGCAAGTTGACGCGTGCGGAAGGATGGCAGCCGCCATCTGACCATCCCAATCGCGACGACATTCTGCCGTTGTCGGTGGGCACTGATCCCGGTCTCGCGCTCCGGACCCGCAAGGGAACCGGCCTCTATAAGATTCCGTCGCTGCGCGGCGTGTGGTATCGTCCGCGACTGCTGCACGACGGATCGCTCGCGAGCCTGGAGGAGATGTTCGATTCGGCGCGGCTTCGATCCGACTACGTGTCGAAAGGCTGGAATCCGCCCGGCACCAAGACGCGATCAGTCCAGGGGCATCGCTTCGGACTGACGCTCGGAGCCGGCGACAAGGCGGCGTTACTCGCGTTTCTGCGAAGCCTGTAATGCACTCGACCCGATCATTCGCCAGCACACCACCGCGCGAATGCCGGCGTGACGCAATGAACCGGGGTCCACTCCGTTGACGCTTCGTTGCATCATCCTGGGATTAGTCCTTCTGCTCGCACCAGTGATCTCGCACGCGCAGGAGATGTTCATAGTGGTCTCCATTCCGCGCGTCGACGGCTATCGCGTCGAGCCGACTTCAAGATCTCGGACGTGCCAGAACAGGCTGTATGCCTCGACCGCCACGGCCGCCGATGACATGATTGGCGCCACCAGCCAAACGACCAACCAGCGATTCCACATGACGTCCTCCTGACAAGCACATCGGCTACCGAGTTCCCCAATCAAAACAATGGCGCGGACAATCGTGTCGCCTCGAAAAGGGGTATCGCCGCAACAATCACTCGGAGCAGCAGCGTTGTGAACGTTGCGACCCCAGCCACAAGGGCGACACCAACGGCCAACTCGAAGATCTGCTCGCACGCATCTTGGTTTTGCATGATCGCCTCCTGACGCGACGATAGCGCGCCATCGGACGATCGCATCTTGAGGAAACCCTGATGTTTCGTTGATTAGGATGCGGCCGGTCGCCGCTGAAACGCGCTCAAACAAAGCTGTGACGGCCGGCCAGAGCCGTGTACCACCCGTACACCGCTAGCCCGAGGACAGCGGCGACGACGAGCCAGGACGATGAGGCGTATGGCGACGATGAACTCAGGGCGATCGGCACTGTCGTCAAGAGTCCACTGAGGATCGACGCGATCAGCATCGTGAGCAGACCGAAGCGGATCGCGACAGCAACAACCGCCGCTTGCACAATCGCAAACAACACGGCGTCGGTCAGCGATGGGGGGAAATGGTCCGCTGGAGCGTTCGCAAGCAGCCATCCACCGTGGGCGACGATGTAGAAGCCGGTGAGCAGTGTCAACATGACAGCAATCGCCACTGACCGCCGGCGGCAGACAACGAAGAGCACGAACAGCAGCAGGAACGTGGCCATGGTTCCGATCAAAGCCGGAATGTTGGTCAACGCACCAACCACGCGCGACACCGCATAGCGGCCGCCAAGCAGGAAGTCGCTCGAGGCAGCCATACCGACGAATGGATCGGATGAGGCTCCGGTGGGAAACGACGGCGCCTGCCCTGACCAGCGTCGCAGGGCGGCATGAAGCGCGATCACAAGCCCATCACCGATTGCCACCAGCACTCCGATCAGGATGTCGCGCCCGACGAGTGGATCGCGAACTTGGCCGGCAAGCAAGCGGCTCCAACCGATCATGACACCAGGCCAGATCCGACGCATGTGCGGCTCGAGCGCGATGTAGAGGACCCACATCGCCGCTGGGACGAAGAACACTATCGTGGGCCCTTTACTGAGCACGTCGAGATTCCCCGATTCGAGCGCGACGCTCACCATTCCGGCCGCGCCCACGAACAAGGCCACGCGCGTTGCGCCACGGCGATCGCCACGAGCGAGGCGCAGATTTCTCACTGCGAGCACCAGAGCAACTGCGAGCGCGAGGGGGCTGACGACAGTTCGAATCAGCAGACCGACCCGTTCGCCCGACGTGATGCCAGGTTGGGCGCCTTCGTTGTGCGGCCGCGTCCAGGGCGCGAAGATTTCGAAGTACATAGGTCGACCCGCCAGCGACGCCGCCTCGATTGTGATCGGAACGTCGAGGCGTTCGGGATACGCGCCGGTCCATGCGGCCCGAGCGTCTCCGTAGATCGGTGGAATCGACCGCGGCGTAACCGAGGAGAACCGCTCGATCGGCAGGCCGGCTTCGCTGAATAGACGACTCCAATCGGTCACGGCAGGCGACGCGTGCCCGTCGGGGTCGCTATTCGAAACGGGAACGGCGAGAAGACTCACCAGCCGCCCGGATCGATCGAGCAAGAGCGATAACATCCCGGACTGCGTCTCTGGCGGATTCACTCGCGTCACGATCGTCGCCCCGCCGATCGGATCGAGGCGCCGAGACCCTTGCCGGTACCAGAACAGCAAAGCCGGTGGACGCGCGTCGCCAATTTGCCGCCATCGCGTCGGCGATTGGTCGTGCTCGTCAATGTGGCGCAAGTAGTCGATGTCGGCCGTGAACCCGATCGCTTCATCAGCCGGCGGATCGAGGTACCCGAGGCTGCGCAGGACGTTGTGTGCGCGCTCCGTCAGTGCCTGCGGCGTACGCTCCGGATTCGTCAGGCCAATCAAGCTCACGTCGCGCAATGTAAACGAGAGCGCGATTAGGCCGGCGAGAACGCCGCCCAAACACAGAGCCGCCACCGTGGGCGTTAGCGTGCCAGGCTCGCCGGCCGCGGCCACCGTCTCTGGAGACGGCGTTTCGCCGGCCGCAATCATCGCGGCCAGTGCGTTCCCGCCGGGCAGAGCCGCCGCCACGGCCACTGCCGACGCCGGGCGACGAGCAGGATCCGATTCGAGGCACCGCAGGATGATGCGGTCAATGGCGGGATCGAGGTCAGGAACGTGCGTCGACGGGCTCACTGGAGGCGTCCAACGACGGAACCGATCGGACGACCCGCTGTCCGCACTGAAGGCGCGCCTGCCTGTGAACATCTCGTACATCACGAGACCCAGCGCGTAGAGGTCCGTTCGCGTGGTTAAGTCCCGCCCGTCCAGCTGTTCCGGTGCCATGTACCCTGGCGTTCCCGCAACTTCCGCGATTCCTCGGCGGCGGCCCACGAAATCTGCCAGACCGAAATCGGCGAGATGCGCTTGACCGCGGCTGTCGATCAGCACGTTTGCGGGTTTCAGATCGCGATGCAGCACTTTGCGCGCGTGCGCGGCGGCGAGGCCGGCGCAGAGCTGCCGCGCGATGTCGAGTGCCTTGTTCTGCGGCAGATGGCCGATGCGGCGGAGCAAGGAGGCAAGATTTTCGCCGTCGATGTACTCCATGGAGAGGAAGACCTGGCCTGCCGCTTCGGCGATGTCGTGAACGCGGCACACGTTCGGATGCGATATCTGGCGCGCGAGCCGCACCTCGCCACGGAAACGCTCGAGCTGCTCGGGGCGATACGCCACTCGTTTCGGGAGGAACTTCAACGCGACTGGCTGACTGAGCGTGAGATCATCCGCGCGGTAGACCTCCCCCATTCCGCCGCGGCCGATCAGGCCGACGATGCGGTACCGTCCGTTCAGCAGCGTTCCTGGAGCAAACTGTGCGCCGTCGAGCGCGCCGGTGTGGAGATGCGATTCGATCGCCGCCACCGTTTGCGTCGCTGCGGCTGATGAATCGACGCGCGCGCCGCACGACGGGCAGAACTGGCTTCCCTCGACGACGTCGTGCCCGCAAGCAGGACAGCCCATCGGATTGCGGAATTGTAGTCGCCTTGCGGTGGCTTCTCCAGCAATGAACGGCAGCCACGCGCTTCTATAATTCCGAACGGTGTCGAAACCTGAAGCGATCGTCGTGGACACGAGCGCACGCGTCGTGCGCCGCGGCACAGACGAGGTGCATCTCGTGCCGAAGGCGTTTGACTTGCTGGTCTCGCTCGTCGCACACCGTCCATCCGTCGTTCCGCACGACGAGCTGCACGCGCTTCTCTGGCCCGGCGTTCATGTGTCCGAAACCAGCCTCGCTGCCCTCATCACCCAGCTGCGGAAAGCGCTTGGCGACACATCGTCCGCAGAAAGGATGATCCGGACGGTACATCGCGTAGGTTACGCATTCGTCGGCGATGCGTCGCTTGCGGGCGAGTCAGCCGTATCACATGCGTCTGCTTGGCGCCTGCTCTGGCGCGGTCAGTCAATCATTGTGCCGAATGGCGAGTCGATCATCGGGCGCGATCCAATGTGCGCCCTCCAACTGGACGCCGATTCGATCTCGCGACAGCACGCGCGGTTGGTGGTGGCAGGACCGACGGCCTCAATCGAGGACCTCGGAAGCAAGAACGGTACATGGTTGGCGGGCGAGCGGCTGCTCGCGCGCACCCCGGTGGCCGACGGGACGTCCGTGCGACTGGGGTCGGAAACGATCCGGTTCGAGGCTGGCAGGAATGACAAACCGACGCAGACCGCGGCGCCAGACACGTAACCTGTGGCTATCGAGAAGTCAATACGGGCTGAGATCGAGGCCGTCCAGGTGAGTCGCGACGCTCCGCCGGCCTCTGCAGGCATGTTACAGAATGCCACTACAGCATTGTGAATGCCGCTAAAGGCTCAAAACACCAAGCGTAACCGGGATAAAGGGCGAGGGCAGTTCCCGAGTTTGGTATGCGCTACGCGCCGACCGGAGTTATGCCGCGACGCGATCGTAGCGATGGTACAGACGGCCGACTTCTGGCGTGGCGACAACGCGGCCGGCCGACGGCGGTGCGACCAGGCGCGCGATCGATGTCGGAATCAATACCTTGGGGGCCATGCTTCAATGCGCCGTTGATTCGTCGCCACAGTGGGAGATTGCTCGCCAATTCCGATCTCCGCAAGGTCGATGCGCTGAATCAACGTGCTATCGTGCTTGAAGTCGATCTGTAAGCCGACGGCAGCCGGAGGCGACCAGTGTTGGCTTTCTGGTTGTAAATTCCGATAGTGATACGGCTCTCGTCGGCCGAGTCTTCAGCTCGCTTTACGTACCACGTCGCTCGAGCCGAGTTGTGCCAGAACGTGGACCCAAACGGCCTCAGGTTATGTGACTTTGCCTCGTCGTCGTTCGGCTTGACTACATGGGCAATGCGGAGGGTATCCGCCGCGGTCGAGGACGTGCAGCGCGGTGCGTTTTGTGCGGCATCACGCGAAGCAATACGGGATCGATCCCAACAGGCTGGGCGGCGTTGGTGGCTCGTCCGGCGCACACCTCATCGGCCTCGTTGCGACGCTGGCGGCACGAGGAATCACGGACGACACCGATGCCGTGAATCGCGAACCGGCCACTTTACAGACCGTCGTACTGACCGCCGCGCCGACCGATCTTCGGGGAATGAACCAGGGAGCCGTGGTCTCTTTCATGGAGCGCACGCCAACCGGGCGACGGAGGACGTGAAGGTGTACACTGCGGCCTCGCCGATCACGCACGTCTCGTCTTCGTCACCGCCCGTGCTGCTCCTGCACGGCGACTCGGAGCACACCGTGCCTTTCGAGCAGTCGGTGCCATGGATGCCGCTTAAGCAAGGCCAATGTGCCCGTGAAGCTGGTGCGCGTGACTGGCGGCGAACACGGCCCAACTTTGGAACGGACGGCAAGCCGCATCCGGAGCTCCCCAAGGTCTTCGACGAAACCGTGGCATGGCTCGACGCGCACCTGAAGGGCGCGGCTCAGAGACACGAGGAACAACGATGACCGATTGGCAGTTCGCGCAGAGCGACCCCTCGGAGGACTTGGCGAAGCTCCATCTGTTTTCGATGCAAAAGCGTCAGCCCTCGGGCGATGTGGAATTCGTCATCACGGTCTTCGAGTACGTCAACCGGAATCAGCTCAAGATGAAGTTCTATGCCCGGGCCGACAAGGAGGTTAATCAGAAGACGAAGGCGTTCACGCCGTTCGGCTGGGGTGAATCGATCCTGGCGGCGCTGAGCGAATGCAAGAAGATGATTCAGGAGTACCCGTACGAGCCCTAGAGAACCGACGACGGCCGATTCGACACTCTCGATTCGGCTTTCGACCTCGACGCCGGCAACGGTCGCGCGCACGAGATCACCAACTCGCGCCGAAATTCGCACGTCCGCGGACGCGCTGCTCGGTGAAGGGCGAATCTTGGTGTGCGATCGCGATCCGAAGTGGAGCGTGGCGGTGGAGCAGTGGCTCTCCACGACGGGCGTTTGCGTCATCCGGACACCGCCGAGTGCGCCGAACTGCAACGCGCAGGCAGAACGGTTTGTCCGATCGGTGAAGGAGGAATGTCTGAATCGGGTCGTCCCGCTCGGCGAGTGGCACCCTCGTCAGACCCTGCGAGAGTTCGTCACCCATTACCATCGCGAGCGGAATCACCACGGACTTGCCAACGAACTGATTGATGGTCTGGCTGCGCAACGGCCGACGGGTGTTGTCCGTCGTCGCCAACCGCTCGGAGGGATTCTCAACTACTACTACCGGTGTGCTGCTCAGAAAATCTGCCGCGAATCAACTACGCCGCTTTTTCGATGGTGACCTGAAACCCTAAGGCCTCGAGTTGCCGGACATGGCGACGGACGGCGCGTTCGGCATGGCGTTTGTCAAAATAGTCAGCCCCGAGTTCGTG
>JBKPSC010000215.1:0-12972 GCA_046734915.1 Acidobacteriota bacterium
GGCACATGGCCGACATTGAATTCAGTTACAAAGGCAAGAAGGTCGTGATCCGCGAGGAACATCCCGGCGCTGTTGTCAGCGTCGACGGCCGCGAGTTCTCGTGCCATCACCATCACCCACCTGGCGACAAAGGCCTTGCGATGTGGATGTGCGACGAGGCCTACTTCGCCTCCCCTGATTTGAAGGAGCTCGCCAAGCACTTCGCAGACTACGGCTATATGTTCGATGACCCGAACCGGGTGCGCGTGGACGATGCGGGAGCAGTCATCAAGCCCGGAAAATCGACGCCGCCCGAGAAGGGCCACGGCGAGCACGGCCACGGCGAGCACGACCGCGCTCGTGGAAAGGGAGGGCGCTGATATGGGTTGCCGAAAAAATCTGGCGCGCCTGACCGTTGCCGAACGTCAGGCCTTTACCAATGCCGTCAACCAGCTGCGCGCAAATGGGGGCTACGACACATATGTGACGCAGCACCAGGGTGCGATGGGCCATGGCCACGGCGGGCCGGCATTCTTCCCGTGGCACCGCGAGTACCTCTTGCGGTTCGAGCGCGACCTGCAGGCGATCGACCCCAACGTCAGCGTGCCCTATTGGGACTGGACGGATGCCAACCTCAACTCGGCAGGTACAGAGAGTTTGATCTGGCGCAACGATTTCATGGGCGGTCCGGGCGCGGCCGGGACCGGCGCCGTGACCACCGGTCCATTCGCCGCCTGGGGTCTCGTCCGGAATGCCTTCAACATCTTCCAGTTCCCCGGAACCGGCGGCACGATCGCCAACTTCATGGCGAGCTCGAACTACACGACCTTCCGTCAGATCGAAGCGCCGCATGGCGCCGCGCACGTCTGGGTGGGAGGATTCGTCGGAAACGCATCGATTGCCCCACGCGATCCCGTCTTCTGGCTGATTCACTGCAACGTCGATCGACTGTGGGCTGAGTGGATCAACCAGAATGCAGCCACTCCGGGATTCCAGCCATTCCTGCCGCTCACCGGCGGACCGCAAGGACACAATCTAAACGACACCATGTGGCCGTGGAACGGCACGACGACTCCCTTCGGACAGCTCCCTTGGACAGTGACGCCGGAATCGATCCGCCCAGCCGATCTGCTCGATCACCGCGCGCTCGGCTACCGCTACGACACCATTGATCCCGAGTGCCAGCGGATCGTGAAGTCGCGACTGAAGGATCTGAAGGACCGGCTCCCGAAAGAACTGACGCCGAAGGAACGGTTGCCCAAGGAACTGACGCCGAAGGAGCGCCTGCCCAAAGAGATCCAGCCGAAGGAGCTCCAACCGAAGGAATTGCAGCCCAAGGAGCTGCAGCCGAAGGAGCTCCAACCGAAAGAGGTGCAGCCGAAGGAGGTCAGCCCGAAGGAGCTCGCTCCCAAAGAAGCGGGACCGAAGGAGATTCGCGAGGTGCCGGGCACGGATCCATTCATCCGACCGGAGCTGCGGCCTGATTTGACCAACGCCGCGCTTGGATTCGAGCCGGACCTGAATCCAGACATCGCGGCACTTAGGGATGCGCTCTCGTTCAAGCGCAATGAACGGTAGGCTTTCGGAGGCCAGATTGTGATCATGCTTCTCGGCGGGCCGGAGGACACAGATCTCCTCTGGCTCGCCGCAGCCTTGCAGCGTCTCGGCGAGCAGGCGGACGTCGTGCTACCGGAGGAGCTCGTTGGTCAGTCGAAGCTCACGTATCGAATCGATCGCGCCGCCGTGTCGTCGACGCTTCGCCTCCGCGAGAGGCCTGCGATTGACGAAGCCGGACCCAGTCTGGTGATCAACCGCCTGACCGAAATTCCGGTGCGCCCAACTGCGTCCGCCATCGACACCGCGTATCTTGGCGAGGAATGGCGTGCAGCGCTGGTGGCGTGGCTTCGGACACTTCGCTGCCCGGTTCTCAATCCTCCACGCGCGGCGTCACCGAGCGGCCCGGCGATTTCGATGCCGGCGTGGCGTGCGCTGGCGCGCACGCACGGGCTGTCATGCCGTCCGTGGACGAGCGACGACGCCGCGGTCGCGAACGATCCAATCGACCTGATCGTCGTCGTCGACAGGTGCCTGAGTGCCGGTCGGGCGATTCCTGAGACTGTCCGTGCCGGCCTCTGTCGGATGGCTCAATTCGTCGGCGCTCCTCTGCTCGGCGTCCGCCTCGATCGCGCCGACGACGAATGGCAGTTCATGGACGCGACGGCATTCCCCCCCCTGGCGCAGGGAGGCCAGGCGCTGGTCGCAGCCGTCGTCCAGCTCTCCAAAGACAGGCAGAAGACGGCATGAGCGGTTTCGCGGTGGTGATCGGTCTGCCGAATGAACCACCCATGGCTGCGGTGATCCGCGAGCTCACGCAGATGCGCGCGCCACACGTGGTCGTCGATCAACGCCGGCTCGCGTTGGGCGGCGCGCGGACCTGGTCGACCGAACGCGGCTCGAGCGGCATGATCCTCGTCGACGGTGTCGAGGTGTTGCTTGACGAAGTGACCGGTGTTTACACGCGGCTGTCCACGTGGTCGCAATTGCCTGAAGTCAGCGACGATCCCACTCGGCTTGCGCACGTCGGCCGGATTCACGAAGCGCTCGAAGCCTGGCTCGAAACCACGTCGGCGTGCGTCATCAACCGGACGAGCGCCAACGACACCAATAACTCAAAGCCGTACCAGGCGCTGATCATCCGCGACCACTTCGACATCCCGGCCACGCTCGTCACCAACGACGTCGACGCCGTCGTGGCGTTTCGTGAGGAGTTCGGCGACATCGTCTACAAGTCGACGAGCGGCGAGCGGTCGATCGTGACGTCGTTCACTGACGCGGATGTCGAACGGCTTTCACTTCTGGCGAGCGCCCCGGTGCAGTTCCAGGAGTTCGTGCCGGGCCTCGACGTTCGGGCGCACGTCGTCGGGTCAGAGGTGTTCGCAACGGCCGTCGAAAGCGAGGCTGTCGACTACCGCTATGACATTTCAGGCCGGACGAGGATGACACCCTTGCAGCTACCGGCGGAAATCGCCGCTGAATGCGTCGCCGTGACGCGGCGACTCGGTCTCGAGCTTTCGGGCGTCGACCTCCGTTTCGCCGACGACGGGCGCGTCGTATGCTTCGAGGTCAATCCAAGTCCGGCGTATATCGTGTATGAGGATCAAACCGGCCAGCCGATCGCCGCCGCGATTGCCAGACGCCTTATAAGCGCCTCATCGCCAAGCTGAGAGCGAGATCGTCAACGCAGAACGGAACGCCACCTCGGCTACGCGCTCACCACGTTTTGCGGTTGGCCACGGAGGAACGCTGACAGGTTGTCAACGGCCAGCTGCATGAGCCGCGCGCGCGACTCACGCGACGCCCACGCGATGTGAGGCGTGATGACGCAGTTCTTGGCCTGCAGGAGCGGATTCTGTGACGGCGGCTCCACCGACAACACGTCGAGGCCCGCCCCGGCGAGGCGGCCTTCGTTGAGCGCGGCCGCGAGGTCTTGCTCCACGATGAGCGGACCGCGGGAGGTGTTGATCAGGAAGGCCGTTGGCTTCATCTGACGAAGGGTCGTGGCGTTGATCAACCCCTTCGTCTCGGGAAAGAGCGGACAATGCAGGCTGACAACGTCCGATTCCCGGAGCAGTTCGTCGAGCGGCGCAAACCGGAAGCCTTCGAATGACGGCGGGTTCGTCTGCACGCTGTCGAACGCGATCACACGCATGCCCAACGCATGACCGATGTCGCCGACCTGTCGCCCGATACGGCCGAATCCGACGATGCCGAGCGTCTTGTGCGCGAGCTCGACGAGCGGCGTCAACGTGAAGCACCAGTCTTCGTTCGTGGTCCACTCGCCAGCTCGCACCGCCTCGGCATGAATCCGCACGTGATTGGACAGTTCCAACAGCAGCGCGAAGGCGTGCTGCGCGACGGACGCCGTGCCGTAGGTGGGAATGTTGCTGACCGTGACGCCGCGCTCTTTCGCCGCCTTGACATCCACGATGTTGTATCCGGTCGCGAGGACGCCGACGTACTGGAGGTCTGGCAGCTGGCCAAGTGTCTCCGCGGTCAACGGGGTCTTGTTGGTGAGCACGAATGCTGCGCCGCCAACGCGTTCGACGACCTTCGGCGGCTCGGTTCGTTCGTGCACCTCGATCGGCGCCAGCTCGCCGAACCGCTCCCAGCTCAGGTCGCCGGGGTTTAGCGTGTACCCATCAAGCACGACAATCTTCTTCGCCATGGTCTCCTCGAATCGCCCATTTGGCCGGAACACGCTACCACTAAGCTCAGTAGCCGCCGCCACTCATGACCAAAGCGGCCCAAAGATGGCTGGCCTCGGAACGCCGGGACGCTCGGTCGTCAGAAAGTCATAAGGTCGGTATAATCTCCGGTCGCCTGGCCTGGTACATCTGAACAGGCCTACAGGCCGCTGTGGATGAGCCGCTTTGGGCTCTTCCGTAGCCGTTTTGGGCACTGTTCGCTTCTCCGTTGCGGTCGTCGGTGGAGGGTCGCAGCAACCGACAGTTTCGTTTATGGTGAGGCGTCACTCGAATGCCGCTTCCTGAACGCGGATCACGGTCCGCTCGCCGCCGGTCACTAGCGGAGCTTCCTCCGGCGCCTCCCGGCAAGACTGGATGGCCGTGGACCATGCAGAGCCTGCAACTGCCAGAGAGGACCGCGACCGGCGACGCCTGGCCTCGTCTGACCATCGTGACGCCGTCGCTCAACCAGGGACGGTTCATCGAAGCCACCATACGGTCGATTCTTCTTCAGGGTTATCCGGACCTGGAGTACTTCGTCATCGACGGCGGGAGCTCCGACGGCACCAGAGAAATCATCGCCAGGTATTCGCCATGGATCGATTTCGCCATTAGCGAGCCCGATCGAGGTCAGAGCTCTGCGATCAACCGCGGCCTGCGGATGGGAAGCGGAACGCACGCGACGTGGATCAACAGCGACGACATGCTTTGCCAGGACGCCCTGTTCAATCTCTGCTCGCATCATCGCCTCGATGACCACGTCATCGCAGTAGGCGACTGCGTTGTCATTGACGCATCGGGCTCCGTCATCCAACAGCATCGCGGCGGCGTTCGCTCGTTCAAAGATCTGGTCCGCGTCAGAGAGGTGTGGCTGGGCGGCGGCTACCTGTGCCAGCCGGAGATGCTGTTTCCGCTTGCCCTGGCGCTTCGGGTCGGCGGTCTGGACGAAAACGACCACTACAGCATGGATTACCGTCTCTGGGGTGAGCTGCTTCTCGCCGGAGCATCGCTTCACTACACGGGGCTGCCCTTTGGCCTTTTCAGGCGCCATCAGGCACAGAAGACGGAAGACACTCCCACACAAATCGCCTCAATGCTTGACGCCGCTGAATCGCTGATTACCCGGTCACACCTCCTGTCATCGCGAGAGAAAGAGGAGTTATTGGCTGACCTGCGGAGGTATCGAAGCGAGTATCGCGAGATGCTCTGGCGTGGTTCAGGACGGTTGGCACGACTTGGTCTGCCGCGGGCGCTCGTAAATGCGATTCGTCAGTTGAGTCACCCGATTCTCAAGTCGTCCCTCCTCTCGCGTGGATCCGCGGAGTGACGACGGTGTCCAGCCAGGACACAGGGTCCAGGTTGAACGCGCTATTGGTCGTTCATGCGGACGAGAAGCGCGGCGGCGTTCAGGCGGTCGTCGATACCGTGGCGGGCTGGCTGGAAGCGAACGGCCACCGGGTGTTGTTGTTTCACAGCGGCGAGAGTGTATGGCTCACGAATGGCGTGACCAAGCTTGGCTATCCAGGCATGCGGCTGCGGCTCTGCTGGCCTTTCTCGCCGCTCCGGGGCGTGCTCCGGACGGCCGGCTTCCCTTTGGCGTTCCTTCTCGTTCTCGCTCAACTCCTCTGGCTTCTGCGCTCTCGCAGAATCCAGGTCGTCAACCTCCACTATCCAATCGACAACTTCGTCTACTTCGCCATTTGCAGACGACTGCTGGGCATTCGGCTGGTGACGTCCGTCCATGGCCGCGACGCGTTCTACAAGGAACGCCCACTGGACAAGTACTCACGCGCCATGGCCTTCATCATTTCTTCGTCCGACCTGGTCATCCTGCCGTCGGACGCCTACCGAAAAATGCTCGCTGAAGCATTTCCGGACTCTCACGACAAGATCGTCTTCATTCACAACGCGGTGAATCCCGCCACGTTCACGCCCGGTGACGACAACTCGACGCAGGCTGACTCAGAGTACATCCTGTGCATCGCGGAGCTTCAGGAGTACAAGGCGATCGATGTCCTCCTCGACGCCGCGCGGATGCTGTTCGAAGACCATCCCCATCTCACGCTGGTCCTCGCCGGTGACGGTCCGATGCGCCAGGCGCTGGAGGATCAGGCGACCGCGATCGGGATTCGTCATCGTGTGCGTTTCCTCGGCACGCAGGGCGTTGCCGAGCTCGTCACGTTGTTGCGCGGATGCCGCGTCGCGGTCCTGCCCTCGCGCATGGAGCCGTTCGGCATCGCCATTCTCGAGGCGCTGGCCTGCCGGCGGCCCGTCGTGGCCACCGCCGTGGGCGGCATTCCCGAAATCATCGAGCACGAGGTCAACGGCCTGCTGGTGGAGCCTGAGAATCCGGCGGCGCTGGCAGAAGGCCTGCGGCGCGTTCTCGCGGACGACGCGCTCGGTCACCGGCTCGCGTCCAACGGTCTTTACACGGTGATGGATCGATTCTGTTCGCCGCGTCAGGGGGCGGATTACGAGCGCGTCTTTGCGTCGCTCACGCGGAACGGCTCCCGGCTCACGTCATGACTGCTTGTGAGGTGCCGACCATGGTCAATGACGCTTCAGTCATGGTCGCCACCGCTACAAAAAGGCGGAGGTTCGCATGCCCAAAGTGAGCGTGGTGATTCCGACCTACAATCGCGCCTGTCTTCTCAAGCGCGCGGTGACGAGTGTCCTGAGGCAGACGTTTGCCGATCTCGAAGTGCTAATTGTCGACGACTGCTCCCCGGACGACACCGCAGCGGTCGTTGCGGCAATCGACGATTCGCGAGTGAAATACTTCAGGCACTGCACGAATCGGGGCGTGTCAGCGTCGAGAAACACGGCGCTGTCTCACGTGACCGGCGAATTCGTCGCGTTTCTGGACGATGACGACGAATGGCTCCCTGAGAAGCTCGCGATCCAGATCGGTCGTCTCGAGCGTGCGTGCAAGCACGTCGGGTTGATCTGCAGCGGATACCATGAAATCGAATTCGGAACAGATCGAGTTCTGTGCGAGGTGAGGCCGCATCTCCGCGGGCGGGTCTTCGAGTCGCTTCTGAGGCAGGGATATTACAACCACACCTCGTCCATCGTCGCGAGGAGCGACTGCTTCGACCAGTTGGGGATGTTCGACGTCGCGTTCGACTGGGGTGAAGACTTCGACATGTGGCTGCGGATCGCACAGGTCTTCGAGTTCGACTACGTGGAGGACTCGCTGATGCGATTCAACGTGCTGCCGGACGGACTCACGCTGAACTTTCGCGCGGAGATCAAGGGCACTCATTTGCTCCTAAACAAGTACCAGACGTTTTTCGAGCGCAATCCCCGGATCCTCAACGCGCGACTCCACCGCCTCGCCACCTGCTATTGCTTCGTCGGTTACACAAAACAGGCTCGCCGGATCTTTTACCAGGCGATTGCGCAGTATCCGCTCGCGGCAAAGACTTACATCGCTGCGCTGCTGTCGCTGACCGGCTCCGACGGCGTTCGACTGGGCTACGCGACCAAGGCCGCCGTCGCCGGCATGACTCATAACCTTCTTGGCAGGATTCGCTACATGCTGTGGAGTGCCTTCGGCGTCACCAGCCAATCGTCGCTCTGGATGTTGACGAACGGGGACTGGTGAAGGCGCTCCTGCCGGATTCGTGACACGCGGCGGACCTCTATGGACTGCGTCAGCTCGCCGCCTCGTTCGGCAATCGGGAGGTGCCATCATGCCCATCCATCCGCAGGCTGTTGCGGTCATCGACATCATGGCGCAGATGGGCGTTTCGACCGCTGGCAGTCCGGCGGATCTGCGTGCCTTGATGGCCCGGTTTCCCCGTCCTGAAGGTGAATCTGTCGGCGAGGTCGTCAACCGAACCATTCCGGGGCCAGCCGGTGGGGTACCCGTGCGAATCTACCGTCCGGCCGGCGTCGGACCGGGACCGCAGCCGGCGCTGGTGTGGTTCCATGGCGGCGGCTGGATGTTCGGAAGCCTCGACTCGGCAGACTTCATCTGTCGTGGGATCGTCCATCACTCCGGCTGCCAGGTTGTCTCGGTCGACTACCGCCTCTCTCCAGAGCACAAGTTCCCGGCGGCGGTCGACGATTGCTTCTGGGTCACTAAATGGATTGTCGATCACGCCGATGACCTGCGCGTGGACGCAGAACATATCGCCGTCGGCGGTGACAGCTGCGGCGGGAATCTCGCGACTGTCGTCGGGCTGCGGGCGCGCGATGACGGCCGGCCGTCGCTCGCGTTTCAATTGCTTGTCGTTCCGGTGACCAACCACCATTGCGACACGCCGTCCTATCGTGACTACGGCGACGGATACCTCGTCACCCGCGATGCGATGGTGTGGTTCTGGAGCCACTACCTCGAGAAGGAGAGCGACGGCGACAGCCCGCTCGCATCACCGTTGCGTGCGGCTTCGCTCGCTGGCCTGCCACCCGCGATCGTGATCACCGCCGAGTTCGATCCCCTGCGCGACGACGGGAGGAGTATGCGGCACGGTTGCGGGCGGACGGCGTCGAGGTCGAGCTCGTTCGCTACGACGGCCAGATTCATGGCTTCTTTGGCAACGCAATGATCGACGACGGGGTAGCCGCGATCGATCGCGTGAGCGTCGCGCTGCGGACGGCGCTGAGCGCGTCGCCAAGCGTTCCGCTCATCTGAGCGGTCGCGAAACCGCCGAACGGCGAGGAGCCCTCTCGTAACGCGAGAGGGCTCACCCGCCTCAGTGCACCGTCTGGAAAAAGCGCCGGACCGCTCGGACGGCGATGCGGCGGCCGTGGCGCTCGCCCTCGTCCACCGCCTTCCGAAAGTGAATCCCGACATAGATCCGCGACAGGCTGTTCTCCTCTGCTGCCTGTGAAAAGCTCGAGTACGAGCGGTAGATCGCACCCGGGTCCGAACACGTACTGCCGGGAAGGAGCGTGAAGCTGCAGGCGGTGAAGCTGACGTCGTCCGTGCCGAAGAAGCGCTTGAGAATCTCCGCCGCGACCCCGCCTTGCACCGCGTGTCCAGAGTCGTAGTCGGGCATCGGATAGGTCAGCTGCAACGGCGTCCAGGTCGCGTCGCCGATCGTCAACGGATTCCCGTCGGTGTCACCGAGCGCGAATGGCCGTGACCGGCCGCCAGAACAGGTAGTGGAATTTCGTGTCCCACGACGCGATGTACCCGTCGGCCATGGCGGCGTTCAAGAGTGCGAACAACCGCGCGTTCTCCCACGGCTCGAGCGCCTGCGCCGCCGATACGGTGCGCGCGAGGCGGTTCCACGCCTGTGGTGAGCTCTCCAGCCAGAAGCGGCCAATCTCGGTCTGATCGGCGCTGCGGGTGCTCGGCGTCGTCGTGTCGTCGCCGCCGAGCGCCTGGACCTCGTGAACATCGGCCGCGTACTTGCGGCTCCGCACATCGTAGGGCGGCTCCGGCCGAAACTGCGCGGCGTGCTTCAACGCGAACGGGGTGACGCGCCCCCAGCCTGGCAGGAAAACGAACGGCACCTCCGGCGTGAACCGGTACTCCCTGGTCGCGTGCCCTGCGGAAAGTCGGGATCGACGAGCGGTTGATCGGCTCCGTCATTCTGTCTCAACCGGAGGACGGCGTGAGCAGCGGCCCTTCCGACCTGCAGGCCGGCGGTTCGTGACGGGCCTGGCGGGATCGCCGCGAGCGCGGCCGTGTAGTCGGCTTCAACGGTCGCCTGACCGGTTCCCATGCAGTCGGCAGGCAGCCGGCCGATGACGTCGAGCAGGACGTCGCGGGCCGCTCTGGCGACGGCTGCATCGAACGAGGCGTGCGACACCGTCTGCGCGTCGTAGGCATACGGTCGTGAACGGCGCTCGATCGCGTTGACAGCGTCGTGAATCGCGATGTGCACCATCGCGTACAGGCGAACTTCGTACAAGCCGTTGCCCGATGGCCCTATGCACGTGGCATTCGCCGCCCTGTTGGCGTTGATACTCCACATGGTGACCGCGTCGGCGGATGCATGGGCGGGGAGAGCAAATGCGAGAGCGGCAAGTGCGATGACCGTTCGACTGGACTGTGCTGTGGCCATGATTCCTCCGTTGTGAATGGAGGACAGTCTTCGCGCCGGCCGCCAACGGCGAACGTTGGCGATGACAAACGCAACGCGGAACCGCCTTCCGCCTTTTGAAACGCCAATCGACTGCATTTCGGACAAGTGCAGAGCTGGAGTCGCGCGCGTGTGGTTAATGGCGATCGGCGACGTTTTGATAGCAGGCCGCAGCAGAATCCGGAGTCTGGGATGCTGTTAAAATCCGTTCGTTCTCGAGCACGACGCATGGCAGACGGTGACCGCTCGTCGAGCCCCGGAAGGTGACGCTATCGGCGCGCCACCGAGCACTCCTGAATCGACCTTCACCCTGCTCGATCGGGCGCGGAACGGGGATGACGCCGCATTGGAAGAGCTGTTCCACCGTCATCTGCGTCCTCTTCAGCGCTGGGCCCGCGGTCGGCTGCCGACCTGGGCACGCGACATGTCCGATACAGATGACCTTGTCCAGGACACGCTCCTGCGAACGTTTAAGCATTTGGATCGCTTCGACCCGCGCGGCGTGGGAGCGCTTCAGGCGTACCTTCGGCAAGCGATCGTCAATCGGGTCCGCGACGAGTTCCGTCGCAAAGGGCGGCAACCGGATCTGGCGAATCTCGACGGACTCGAGCTCACCGCCGATGCATCACCCCACGAGGAGGTGATTGGCCGCGAGACGCTCGAACAGTACGAGGCCGCGCTCCAACGGTTGCGGCCTGAGGAACGGGAAGCAATCGTGGCTCGCGTCGAGATGGGATACAGCTACGAGGAACTGGCGCAGGTGCTGGGCAAGACAACGTCGGACGCCGCTCGCAAGGCCGCGCAACGGGCGCTCGTCCGCCTGGCGGAAGAGATGCGGGCTCTCTCGTAGGTGACATGGTAACCGACGATCTCGCGGGCGCCATCCTCGACGGTCGGGCCGTCGACTGGGCGGCGGTGTCATCGCGTGCCGACGTCGATCGATCACTCGTTCCGTATCTTCGGACCGTCGCCTACATCGCCAATTTGTACAGGAATGCCGATGCTTCGCGTTCGCCAGGGTCCGCGCCGGTCGGCGATGGTACCGCGTTCCGGAGCTCCGAGTGCGCCCCGACCGAATGGGCGCACCTCTGGATCCGAGAGCGGATCGGCCGCGGTGCGTTCGGTGAGGTTTACCGGGCCTGGGATCCGAAGCTCGATCGCGACGTTGCCCTGAAGCTGCTGCGCGAACATTGGTCTCTACCTGAGGGCAACGCCATCCTCGAAGAAGGCCGGCTGCTGGCCCGCGTGCGCCACCGCAATGTCGTCACCATCACGGCGCCGGCCGCGCCGATAATCGCGTGGGCCTCTGGATGGAGCTCATCGACGGAGAGACGTTGCAGCAGGCGGTCGAGCGCGCACCTTCACTCCGGCCGACGTCGTCCGAATCGGAATCGAGCTCGCGGGTGCGGTCGGGGCGGTGCACGACGCGGGGCTCCTGCATCGCGATATCAAACCGCACAACATCATGCTCGCCCGCGACGCACGCGTCGTCCTCATGGACTTCGGGACCGGGCACGATGCGCGGACGGGTGAACCACATGGGTTGTCGGGTACGCCGCTTTACCTCGCACCCGAGCTCCTCGGAGGAGGTCCTCCCTCGGCGTTCGCCGATATCTACAGCGTCGGCGTCGTCCTTTTCTATCTGTTGACGCGTACACATCCAGTCCGGGGCACGACTCTGAGCGACCTGCGCGTCGCCCACCAGAGTCGACCGACCGTCGACGTCAGGGAGCTGCGATCGGATGTGCCGCGAGCGCTCGCCCTGGTCATCGCTCGCGCGTTGGACCCTGAGCCAGGCCGCCGACAGCCAACGGCGAAGGTGTTGGTTTCGGAGCTCACGGCCCTCTATGGAGGCCTGATCGTTCTCGCGATGGGAGTCGGCCTGGCGCTCGGTTGGTCGAGCCCGGCGACGGAGGACGCGTCCCCCGGGGGTTCCGCTCCAGAGTCGCTAGCTGCCAAGAAGAGCGACCCATAAAAGAATCTCTGTTAGACTTCGCCGCCCAGGAGGCCACCGATGCGGGTGATGGGCGTCGGGATCGCGGGCTTCGCCCTTCAACCTCGCTCGTCGCGCAGCAGCCGTCCGCTTCCCGCTGTTTACGATGGTCAAGTCTCCGCGTGATTCTCCTCGCGAGCGATCACGATCCGGCAACGAGCTTTTGGTGACCGTGTCGACTCTCGTCCTGGCAGGTTCGTCGACAGGGGAACATTCGGTCCGAAGCAACGGCCTGTCGTCGGTGGACGATCCGGTCAGCGCTCGCTATCGAGCATTTGCATCTGACGCGAGTCGTAACGGGTGCCGGCGACGGCCGACGCGGGTACGGCCTCTTCGATGCGTTGCACGTCCGCGGGCGAAAGCTGGATGCTGACGGCGCCGAGCGACTCGGCGAGTTGTTGCCGTGTCCGTGCGCCGATAACAGGCACGATCGTTTGTCCCTTGGCGAGCACCCAGGCGACGGCGAGCTGCGTGGCCGTCGCCCCCAACTCCGCCGCCATCGCCCGGAGCCGGTCGATCAGCATTTGATTCCGCTCGCGGTTTTCACCGCTGAAGCGCGGCAGGTGTGCCCGAAAATCGCCAGCCGCCTTCGGCGTCGACCCGCTGAGGAGACCGCGTGACAGCACGCCGTACGCGGTAGCGCCAATACCCAGCTCGCCGAGCACCGGAAACACTTTCGATTCAGGGCCACGGCTGATGAGCGAGTACTCGATCTGCA
>JBKPSC010000216.1:0-5398 GCA_046734915.1 Acidobacteriota bacterium
CGTGAAGCTGCTCAGCATCGAGGAGGTGAGCCGCATCCACTTCCGCGGTGGCTCGCACATCGGCATCTCGCGCGCCAACCCCACTCTCGATCCCCAGCACCTGGAAAACACGGTGATCTCGCTGCTGCGCCTGAATGTGTCAATGCTGATTACGATCGGAGGGGACGACACCGCCTTCTCGGCCATGAAGCTAGAGGAGAAGGCGAACGGCCGGATCCGCGTGGTGCACGTGCCAAAGACGATCGACAACGATCTCGACCTGCCGGCCAGCGTGGACACGTTCGGATTTCAGACAGCCCGCCACATCGGCGTCGACATCGTCAAGAACCTGATGGTGGACGCGAGGACCACGTCGCGCTGGTACTTCGTGATCGCCATGGGACGCAAAGCCGGCCATCTGGCGCTCGGCATCGGCAAAGCCGCAGGCGCCACCCTGACGATGATTCCCGAAGAGTGGAACAGTCAGAAGGTACCCCTGCGGACGCTGGTCGACACGCTCGTCGGCGCGATCGTCAAGCGTCTGAGCTACGGCCGACGTGACGGCATTGCCGTGCTGGCCGAAGGTCTGGTGTTAAGCATCGACCCGGACGACCTCGCCCAGTTCGAGGAGACGGAACGGGACGCCCACGGCAACCTCCGGATCGCCGAGGTCAATATCGGCGAGATCCTGAAGGCGCAGGTGCAGGCGCGGCTGAAGAAATTCGGGATCAAGACGACGATCGCCGCAAAGAACATCGGCTACGAGCTGCGCTGCGCCGATCCCATTCCTTTTGACATGGAGTACACGCGCGACCTGGGCTACTGCGCAGCGAAAGATCTGCTCGCCGGCGGCAACGCGGTCATGATCTCGATGCAGGCGGGAAACTTCGTTCCCATCCGGTTCAGCGAGATGCTCGATCCGGCCACTGGTAAGGCCCGCATCCGGATGGTGGACATTCATTCCACCCGCTATGGCATCGCGCGGCGCTACATGATCCGGCTGCGCCGAGACGACTTCGACGACGCGCACGAGCTGGCGAAGTTCGCGG
Organism: Acidobacteriota bacterium; assembly: GCA_046734915.1. Lineage (GTDB taxonomy): Bacteria > Acidobacteriota > Vicinamibacteria > Vicinamibacterales > CAVVIG01 > VFZL01. The sequence continues at coordinate 1,029 of JBKPSC010000216.1, forward strand.
CCACGTGTGGATTGACCCTGGACGAATTTCGCAGCGAGTTCGGCTACCTCATCGAGAGCGAGCCGCCGCCGTTGGACTTGAACGTCTCCAAAGGCGGCTTCTCCGCGGTTTGAGAACCTCAACAGCCCGTGCGTCGGTTAACATGGCGCCCGCCCTGACGGTCCGTTGGAACTGAGCATGGCCGACTGGCTATCCGCACTCCACTACGCGTTCCGCACCCTGCGACGTCAGCCGACTTTCGTGATGATTGCCGTGCTGACGCTGACGCTCGGCATCGGCGCGAACACCGCGCTCTTCAGCATCATTCGAGCGGTCGTGCTCAACCCGCTGCCCTACGAGGATCCCGCGAAGATCGTGGTCCTCTGGGAGGTCAACCCCGACGGCGCCCTCGATCGCGTGTCCGTGCCGACGTTCGAAGACTGGAAGGCGGACGCCCGGAGCCTGGAATCGCTCGCGGCGTACCGGCGGGTCGACTTCACCTTCGCTGGATCCGGCGACCCTCTCAGTGTATCGGGCGGGCGGGCGACGCCCGAACTGTTCGCCGTCCTGCGAGCCGGCGCCCGCCTGGGCAGGACGTTTACCGCCGAAGAGGGAAGCTTTGGCGGGCCGCGCGTTGCGGTCTTGAGCGACGGGTTCTGGCGCCGCGCCCTCGGGGCCGAGGCCGGAATCGTCGGCAGGACGATCCAGCTCGACGCCGAGCCGTACACCGTGGTCGGCGTGATGCCGGCAGGCTTCGAGTTCCCCACGGCCGCCGGCGCCGAGCTCTGGACGCCGTTGACCTTCGATCCCCAGGATCTGCACGGACGATCGCGCCGTGCGCGCTCACTGATGGTCGTGGGCCGCGTCGGCGCTGACTCGACGCCCGAACAGGCACAGCAGGAGGTGCGTCTCCTAGCCGGTCGCATCGCGGCCGAGAACAAGGAGAGCAACGAGGGCTGGAGCGCGAGGGTGATCGCGGCGCACGAGCAGCTTGTTGCTGCATCGCGCCCCGCACTGATGGTGTTGATGGGGGCCGTCGCGTTCCTGCTGCTGATCGTCTGCGCGAACATGGCCAATCTGCTCCTGGCGCGCCTGTCGAGCCGGCGCAGGGAGATTGCCGTCCGCGGCGCGCTCGGCGCGGGGCGCTGGGACGTCGCGCGGCCGATTCTGGCCGAGAGCCTGTTGTTGTCGGCGGGAGGCGGCGTACTGGGCTCGCTGGCCGCTGTCTGGGGCCTCCGGCTACTGGCGCGGCTGCCCGAAGCGCGCCTGCCTCGCATGGAACAGATCGAGCTCGACGGAGGCGTCCTGCTGTTCACGACCGTCGTGTCGATTGCGGTGGCCCTCGCCTTCGGGCTGATTCCGGCGCTTCACGCGTCGCGCGCCGGGCTTCGCGACGACCTCAGCGAATCGGCGGGCAATACGGCCAGCCTCGGCGCCCGCCGACTGCTCAACGGGCTCGTCGTCGTGGAAGTCGCCCTCGCGCTGGTCCTGCTCGTCGGCGCGGGCCTGATGATGCGGAGCTTCTCGAAACTGCTGCAGGTGAACCCGGGCTTCGATCCCGGCAACGTCGTTGCGGCCCAGGTGTTCCTGCCGACCACCAGGTACCGCGAGCGTCATCGCCTCGTGCAGTTCTTCGAGGACGTCGTGCAGCGCGTGAGCAACACGCCGGGGGTGAGCTCGGCGTCGGCGGTCTCGGTGCTGCCGATGAACGAAGTGGGCGTGGCCTCCGCGCTGCCCTTCGCCGTCGAAGGACGCCAGCCGCCGAAGACCGAGGACCCCCTGGCCGACGTTCGCATCGTCGCCTCCGATTACTTCGAGACGATGAGGATACGGCTGCTCGAGGGCCGGTTTCTGGACGGGCGCGACGGCGTCGACAGCCCGCGCACGAGCGTCATCAACGAGACGATGGCGCAGCGATACTTTCAGGGCCGGAGCCCTCTCGGCCAGACGATCGTGAATCCCCACGGCAAGAGCGTCGTCGTGGGCGTCGTCGGCGATGTGCGGAACCAGGGACTCGACAGCGAACCGAAGAAACAGGTCTATCTGCCGATGCGGCAGTCACCGACGGCCGGCATGACGGTCGTCGCGCGGACCGAGCGGGACCCCATGGCGTTTGCCGCTGCGATCAGACGCGCGGTGTGGTCGGTCGATGCCGAACAGCCGATTTACGAGCTGAGCACGATGGATCAGATTCTGGCGCGCGCCGTGTTCCTGCCGCGCATGAGCGCTACGCTGCTGGCGCTCTTTGCTGGAGCCGCACTGCTGCTGGCCGGCCTGGGGATCTACGGGGTCCTGTCGTACGCGGTCAGCCAGCGCACGCGCGAGATCGGGCTGCGGATGGCGCTTGGCGCCAGCGGCGGCCAAACGATCGGGCTGATCGTGCGCAACAGCACGGTGATGCTGGTGATCGGCGTCGGTGTCGGACTCGTCGCGGCGACGCTGCTCGCACGTACGATGGGCGGAGTGCTGTACGGCGTCAGCCCGTTCGACCTTCCCGCGTTCTCGATCTCCGCACTCGCACTAGTCGCGGCAGGTCTCGTCGCCACGCTGCTGCCCGCCGTTCGCGCGACGCGCATTGATCCGATCGTCGCGCTGCACGAGCCGTGAGGCCGGCCTCAGTCGCGGAGGCGTCGCGAACGTGTCCTGCGAATGAGTGGAGTCGGAAGGAGCGGGCGAGGACGCTCGTCGCATCATGCGGACTTGGTGTAACGTTCGCGATGAAGAGGGCCTCGTGAAGTCCACTGCGGCGACATGTGCGGCCGGACTCATCTGGTGGACGGCGTTGGCGTTTGCCGATTCGAGAGCGGTTGCGCCGACTGGCACCCTGCGAGCCGTGTATCTCGCAGGGAACGCCGCCCAGGCCGTTCAGGATCCAGCAACGGGCGAAATCCGCGGCATTTCTGCAGACCTCGCCCGCGAGTTCGGGCGCCGGCTCGGTGTGCCGGTTCAGTTGACCCCGGTTGGTGGCGTGCAGGCGGTGATCGAGGCGGTGACCGCGGGTACGGCGGACATCGGTTTTCTCGCCAACGATCCGTCGCGTCGCGGCACCATCGAGTTTTCCCAGACCTACTTGCGGAACCCACAAAGTCTGGTCGTGCCTGCCGCGTCGAACATCCAGTCGTTCGCTGATCTCGATCGTCCAGGGCTTCGGATTGGCGCGAGCAAGGGCGACTCGATCGCGTTATTCCTTGGCCGCACGCTCAAGCTCGCCCGGCTCGTGGAACTGGAAAGCGGGAATCCCGCCGAGGTGAAGCAATCATTCGAGGCTAGAACGATCGATGCCTTCGGAGCCAACCGTCTACGTCTCACAGGCATCGTGATGGAGGTCCCCGGTCTCAGGATTTTGCCGGGTAGCATCTTCGGCGTGCCGCAGGCCATCATCGTCCCGGCGCATCTGACCGATCGATTGACCGCGGTCAACGCGTTTCTTGATGAGACGCGCGAGGACGGCTTTCTTCAGCGCGCCATCGATCGCGCCAATATCGGCGTCGAGATCGAGCCCGCCCCGGGGCGCTGAGCCACCGGTCCAGAAGGCGGGAGTGTCCCTTCCATCAATTCCTACTGCTCACCCTCCCGTCGAGATCATCTGTCCGGTCAGCTGCAGATATCCCACGTACGCGAACAGCGAGACGGTGGTGACCAGGATCAAGTTCGTCACCCAACCGTTGCGGAAGCGTTCACCCACCCAGCGAGCCTGATTGTTCAGGATGAGGAGCGTCAGGGCGAGCAACGGCATGAACATGGCTCCCATGACGGCGTAGGCGAGCTGAATACGCTCGACCGTCAGCCACAGGTTGGCCAGCGGCACGATCGCCAGCGCCACGAGGAACGCGCGGTAGGCTGTCGTCCGCTTCAAATCGATAGCGAGCGGCGCGAGTGGCGTGCTTCCACGCTGCTGCCGGCGGCGCAGCTGCAGGAAGTCCGCCATCAGGTACGGCGCGCTCTGCCACACCCCGAGAAGGCTCGAGAACACGGCGCCCCAGAACCCGAGGAGAAAGATCCAGCGCCCCCATTGACCGAGAACGAGGCCGAGCTGATCCGCCAGCTGCGAGGCCAGTCGTATGCCGGCGCCCTCGAGGGTCACCCGGGATCCGATGATGATCATTGCGATTCCAAAGAGCGCCGTCAGCCCGTAGCACACCGCCAGGTCGATGCGGCAAACGCGAGCCCCCTCTTCGCCGGATCGTCCGTGCTCCCGGATCCAGTACCCGTACGAGAGCAGCGTGACAGTGCCGCCGACTCCGCCGAGCACACCGAGCAACCATGGCAGCGTTCCCGGCGGAACCCGTGGCACGGCAAGGCCTGCCAGTACGGCGCGCCAGTCCTGAACCAGCACGACGGCGCAGATCAAGACCGCGACGAATTTCAGCGCGATGAACGCCTCCATCAGC
>JBKPSC010000217.1:0-6343 GCA_046734915.1 Acidobacteriota bacterium
GAATGTACCCAAACCGCACTGACCGCCCGAGTCAGCCCGAAGGACGAGCGCAACACTTGCACGTTCTTCGCCCCGCGGACGACCGTCGAACGCCAGACGGGGACGACCAGCGGCCCGCCCTCGGCCCGACAGGCCTTCGACGATCTTTTCAAGTGAGTGAAGACGTGTCGAAGTGCTGCGTGCGCTTCTGAACTCTGAAGCGCGAACGTAGCACCCAGAACCACGGAACCCAGAACCACGCAACTTCGAACCCAGAACCCAGAACCTCAGAACCCGGAACCGACCAGCGACAGCTCCCTAAGCAGCGCGAATGATCCAGGCGCGCATCGGAATCGCCAGTGGCCCGCCGCCGAGCTCGCGCGCGAGCGCGGCGGCGAAAACGGCCGTAAATGCGTCGACGGACATCCCGCCACGCTCCTCGATGGCAAGCGCCATCGGCGTGCCCTGCACCAGCCCCATCGCGGCGTAATCGGCCGACGGCGCCCGGCCGACGAAGTCAACCGACTGGATGCTGACCTGGCGGAATCCGCCCGCGCGCAGATCGCTTTCAATCTGCCGGCGGTCCGAGTAGCTCCACGGCGTCCAATAGAAGTCTGGCGGATCCGTCGCGAAGCACGCCTGCGTCGTCTCTTGAGCGATGCGGGCCAGGGGGTTGTCGTAAGGACTGCCCCATGTGCTGAGGTGATAAGCCGCGCCCGGTCGCAGCACGCGCCGCACCTCGGTCGCGGCTGCGATCTTGTCGGGAAAGAACTGGACGCCGAACTGGCAGACGGCCTGGTCGAACGAGTCGGTGTCGAAGGGCAGGATGGTTGCGTCGGATTCTCGCCAGTCGATGCGCGAGTCTTTGACCTTCCGGCGCGCCACGTCGAGCATTGGCGCGTTGAGATCGGTGGCGACCAGGCGGGCGCCAGGCTCCATGACGGCGAGCAACTCTCGCGTAAGGCGGCCGGTGCCGCACGCCAGCTCGAGGATGCGTGCCTTCGGTCCAATCTGGACTCGCACCGCCAGGTCCTGCGCATAAGGCGTGAACATCAACGGCCCGAGGAAGTCTTCGTAGTATTCGGGGACGGCACCGACAAAGCTCGCACTGCCCGGCTGCGCCTGCGTCATGGAAACTCCTGGAGGTGGATGTCCGGCGCATCTTACAGCCGTGCCGGCCAGGTCTGCAGGCCCGGCGGTCGCGGCGACCAGGGATCGAGGCTCGACCGAAGCGGCTTCGAGGCGTGAATCGAGCCAAAACTGAACCGAATTGGCCAGAATCCGTGAGCTAAGTGAAATGTTTCACAAAATAGTTGTCGCGCTTTGCGGCCAAAAAAGGTAAGCTCCCTGAGTCAGTCGGCGGCGCGTATCCCCGGGTGGGTTACCTTCCTCGTACGGCGTCTCGTGTCGCTCCGGAACGATGTCGCAGATCTTTCATCGCAGCACCAACACCATCGCTCGAGCCAGCATTTTTGGTGCGGTGTTCATCCTGACGGGGCTGCTTTTTCTCATCGCCCAGATCCATCGATCGCCGTGGAACACGGACGCCGGCGTGGCTCGTGAACAGCCGATTCAGTTCAGCCACGAGCGTCACGTCGGCGGCAATGGCATCGATTGCCGGTACTGTCACACCTCGGTCGAGGATTCGCGGTTCGCCGGCATTCCGCCGGTCAAGACGTGCATGAACTGTCACTCCGAAGTGTTTGCCAACAGTCCGTACCTGCAGTCGGTGCGAGACGCCTTCGAAAGCGGGCGGACGGTCGAATGGACCCGGGTGCACGATCTGCCGGACTTCGTGCACTTCGATCACAGCATCCACGTCAAGAAAGGCGTCGGCTGCACGACTTGTCATGGCCCGGTCGACCGGATGCCGATCATGTGGCAGGAGGCATCGCTGCAGATGGAGTGGTGCCTCGACTGTCACCGCAATCCTGAACGCTACGTTCGCCCTCGCGCCGACGTGTTTTCGGTTCGCTACATGCCGCCTGGCGATCAGCTCGATCTGGGCCGGCGCCTCGTGACCGAGTACGAGATCCAGAAGCTCACGAGCTGCTCGACGTGTCACCAATGAGTTCCGCCGACCAGTCCCGCGGTCGTGAGTTCTGGCGTTCCCTCGACGAATTGGCGGACGATCCCGCCTTTCAGGCCCGCCTCCACCAGGAGTTTCCAACCGCAGTCGAGGCGATGACCGATCCGATCGAGCGCCGCAGCTTCCTGAAGCTGATGGGCGCATCGCTCGGCCTGGCGGGCGTTACGGCGTGCACCAAGCAGCCGCTCGAGAAGATCGTTCCGTACGTGCGACAGCCGGAAGAGATCATTCCAGGCCGGCCGTTGTTCTTTGCCACAGCGATGTCCGTGGGCGGGTGCGCGACCGGTCTCCTCGTCGAGAGTCACGAGGGACGTCCGACGAAGATCGAAGGCAACCCGAGCCATCCTGACAGCCTGGGTGCGACCGACGTCTTCGCTCAAGCCGCTGTCCTCGACCTCTACGATCCTGATCGCGCCCGAGCGGTGACGAACCTCGGCGAGATCAGGCCCTGGCCGACCTTCCTCGGTACCATCCGCGCGGCCATGACGGGTCAGGAGCCCCTGAAGGGCGCGGGTCTCCGCATTCTCACCGAGTCCATCAATTCGCCGACGCTCGCCGCCCAGCTGCAGGAACTGCTCGCCGCATATCCCGAAGCCAAATGGCACCAGTGGGATCCCGCGAGCCGCGACGCAGCGTACATGGGCGCGGTGATCGCGTTCGGCGAGCCCGTCGAAACGCACTACCGCGTCGAGCGGGCCAATGTAATTCTGGCACTCGATTCCGACTTCCTCTCGAGCGGCGGCGGATCCTTGCGCTATGCCCGCGAATTCGCCCGTCGCCGCCGCCCCGAGCACGCCGAGGCCATGAACCGGCTCTATGCCGTCGAGAGCATGCCGTCGCCGACCGGCTCACGTGCGGATCACCGGCTGCCCGTGCGGCCGAGCGAAGTGGAAACTATCGCGCGGCAGATCGCGGCGGCGGTGGGCGTGACCGGTGTCTCGGCTGCGGGCTCGCTCAGCGGGCGGGCGGCCGAGCTCGGCCCGGCTTGGGTCGCCGCGACTGCCAAGGATCTCCTGGCCCAGAAAGGCGCTTCGCTCGTCGTCGCCGGGGACACGCAGCCACCGGCCGTGCATGCGCTGGCGCACGCGATGAACGCCGTGCTCGGCAACGTCAGCCAGACTGTCGTCTACACCGATCCGATTGTCGCGTCGCCCGTGGATCAGGCGCAGTCGTTGCGAGAGCTGGCGACCGCAATGACCGCCGGGCAGGTGGACATGCTCCTCGTGCTCGGCGGCAATCCAGTCTACTCGGCGCCAGCGGACCTCAACTTCGCCGAGGCCATGGCGAAGGTGCCGCTGCGGATTCATCTGAGCGCCCACGAGGACGAAACCTCCGAGCTGTCGCACTGGCACGTGCCGCAATCGCACTTCCTCGAGAGCTGGAGCGACGGTCGCGCGTACGACGGCACGGTTTCGATCACGCAGCCGCTCATTGCGCCGCTGTACGCCACGCGCACGGCGCATGAGATGCTGGCCATCTTCAGCGCGACGCCTGAGAAAACGCCGTACGACCTCGTCCGCGAGCACTGGATCAAGACGACCGGCCTCGGCAGCGCGGAAGGCGAGGCGACACCCGAATTCGACACTGCCTGGCGGCGGTGGTTGCACGATGGCGTGGTGCCGGATACGGCGCTCGCAGTGAAGTCGGTGACCTTGCGAGCGGCGGCCGCGACTGCCGCGACGCCAGGCGCGGCCGGTGCGACCGGGTTCGACATTCAGTTCCGGCCGGACCCGTCCGTGCTGGACGGTCGATTCGCGAACAACGGCTGGCTCCAGGAGCTGCCCAAGCCGGTGACCAAGCTCACTTGGGACAATGCGGTCTTCGTGTCACCGAAGACGACCGAGGCGCTGGGCATTTCGCCGTATCTGTCGATGCAGGGCGGCGAGCGCGGCCAGACGGTCACCCAGATCGTCGAGCTGCGTTACCAGGGCCGCAGCGTTCGCGGTGCGATCTTTTCCGTTGCGGGACACCCCGACGACTGCGTCACCGTGCATCTTGGTTACGGCCGCCGGCGCGGCGGGCACCTGGTCAGGGGCGCGGGCTTCGATGCCAACGCCGTGCGCACCTCCGACGCGTTGTCCATCGGACGCGGCGTCGAGATCGTGGTGACCGGCGAGTCGTACTCGCTGGCGTGCACGCAGGCGCATCACTCGATGGAAGGACGCGGGATGGTGCGGGCGCTCACCCGCGAAGAGTTCGAGCGCGACCCCAAAGCCGTTCACGAAGGCTTCGAGGTGCCGCCGAAGACGCTGACGCTCCTGCAGGACTACCCGTACGACGGCTACAAGTGGGGCATGGCGATTGACGTCAACGTCTGCACCGGCTGCAACGCGTGCGTAGTGGGCTGCCAGGCGGAGAACAACATCGCGGTCGTCGGCAAAGACCAGGTCTTGCGCGGACGCGAGATGCATTGGCTCCGCATCGACAGCTACTACCGCGGCGAGGCCGAGCATCCGGAGACGTACTTTCAGCCGGTGCCGTGCCAGCAGTGCGAGAACGCTCCATGCGAGGTGGTGTGTCCCGTGAACGCGACGGTGCACAGCCACGAAGGGCTGAACGACATGGTCTACAACCGCTGTGTCGGCACCCGCTACTGCTCGAATAACTGCCCGTACAAGGTTCGCCGCTTCAACTACCTGCTCTATCAGGACTGGGAGACGCCGAGCCTGAAGCTGGGGCGCAATCCCGACGTCACCGTCCGCGCGCGCGGCGTGATGGAAAAGTGCACGTACTGCGTGCAGCGCATCAACGAGGCGAAGATCGCCGCGGAGAAGGAGGATCGCCGTGTCCGCGACGGCGACATCAGGACCGCCTGTGAAGCCGTGTGTCCGACCGAGGCGATCGTCTTCGGTGACCTGAACGATCCGCAGAGCCGCGTCGCGAAGCTGCAAGCCGAGACGCGCAGCTACGCCATGCTCGCGGAGCTGAACACGCGTCCGCGGACGATGTACATGGCCGCGGTGAGAAACGTCAACCCGGAGCTGGGCGAGTAATCGCGAACGCCCCGGTTCGCGAGCTGGCAACGACATGGCAAACAGCCCTCGATCGGTCACTGAAGCCCCGGACGCACCCGTCCTCGCGCCCGGGCACACGTTGGCCTCCATCACCGACAAGATCGCGTCCGCCGTTCTGACCCGGCGCACACCGCTCGGCTGGTACGCGACCTTCATGCTGACGCTGGGCGTGTCCGGAATGCTCGCCACGGCGTTGACCTACCTCGTCGTCAAGGGCATCGGCATCTGGGGCAACAATCAGCCGGTCGGCTGGGCGTTCGACATCACCAACTTCGTCTGGTGGATCGGCATCGGCCACGCCGGCACGCTCATCTCGGCTATCCTGCTGCTGTTCAAGCAGACGTGGCGGACGTCGATCAATCGCTTTGCCGAGGCGATGACACTCTCGGCGGTCTGCTGCGCCGGCATCTTTCCCCTCATGCACACCGGCCGTCCGTGGCTGGCGTACTGGCTCGTGCCGTATCCGAACACGATGTCGATGTGGCCGAACTTCAAGAGCCCGCTCGTCTGGGACGTGTTCGCTGTGTCGACCTATCTGAGCGTGTCCGCGCTCTTCTGGTTCGTTGGCCTGATTCCGGATCTGGCGACGTTCCGCGATCGCGCGCAATCTCGCGCCGGCCGGGTGATTTACGGCGCGTTGGCGATGGGCTGGCGCGGATCCGCGCACCATTGGCATCAATACGAGATCGCCTACCTGCTGCTTGCCGGCCTGGCGACGCCACTCGTGGTCTCCGTCCACACGGTGGTCAGCTTCGACTTCGCCATTGGCATCATTCCCGGCTGGCACACGACGCTCTTCCCGCCCTATTTCGTCGCCGGGGCCATCTACTCGGGCTTCGCGATGGTGTTGTCGCTGCTCATTCCCATACGCGCCGCGTACGGCATGCAGGACTTCATCACCATGCGCCATTTGCAGAACATGGCGAAGATCATGCTCGCCACCGGTCTGATCGTGGGCTACGGCTACACCATTGAAGCGTTCATGGCGTGGTACAGCGCCAACAAGTACGAGACGTTCATGATGTGGAACCGCATGACCGGGCCGTACTGGTGGTCCTATGCGTTGCTCATCACGTGCAACGTCGTCACACCGCAGCTCCTCTGGTTCAAGAAAGTCCGTACGAGCGTTCCGGTGCTGTTTGCGATCTCCATCGTCGTGAACATCGGCATGTGGCTCGAGCGGTTCGTCATCGTCGTGACGAGCCTGCATCGCGACTTCCTGCCGTCGTCCTGGGGGCGATTCAGTCCGACGGTGTGGGAC
>JBKPSC010000218.1:0-15615 GCA_046734915.1 Acidobacteriota bacterium
GATCGCCACCTTGCCGCGAAGCGCCTGCAGCACTTGCCGTTCCCGCGCGTCGGCGGTTTTCGCGAGCCGGGCGTCGAGCGCGGCGTCTATAGCGGTGTCGATGCGGCTGACGAAGAAGCTCGCCACGCTGGCGACGCCCGAGGGATCGCCGCCGCGCGCGACGAGCGCTTCCACACCATCGATGTACGCCTCGGCGGCCCGGTTGTAGGCGTCCTGCGCGAACAGCAGCGTGACGTTGACGTTGATGCCCTCCGCGATCAGTTGGCGTACGGCGAAGATGCCCTGCGGCGTGCCCGGGACCTTGATCATCAGGTTGGGACGCCCGACGGCGGTCCACAGACGCCGCGCGTCCGCAATGGTGCCCTCCGTGTCGGAGGCAAGCAGCGGCGACACTTCCAGGCTCACATAGCCGTCTCGCCGCGCCGTCGTGTCGTACACCGGGCGAAGCACATCGGCAGCCTGTTGGATGTCGCGTACGGCAAGCGTCTCGTAGAGCACCGCAGCTTCGCTCGACGCGGCCCCGGGGGCCTCGAGGATGTCGGCGTAATCAGAGCTGCCGGTCACGGCCTTCTCGAAGATCGCGGGGTTCGAGGTCACGCCGCGCACACCATCCTCGTCCACCAGGCGCTGCAGTTCGCCGCTCGTGAGTAGGCTACGCCGGATGGAGTCGAGCCAGACGGATTGTCCGAACAGCTGCAGCGCACGAAGCGGATTCTCGAGCGCGGCCACCTTCGCCAGCCGCTGCAGGTGGCGGCCCTCGCCGGAAAACCTGGCGCTCAGGAACGCCTCCACCACCTCACGTGCGAGCTCACTGCCCACCACGCGGCCGCCGAGCACGAGCACGTTCATGTCATCGTGTTCGACTCCCTGATGGGCAGAGTAGGTATCGTGGCAGAGGCCGGCGCGTATTCCGGGAATGCGGTTGGCCGCCATCGAGGCGCCGACGCCGCTGCCGCAGAGGATGATGCCGCGATCGGCGCGATGCTCTCGCAGCGCGGCGCCCACCGCCGCGGCGTAGTCCGGGTAATCCACGCTGTCGGTTCCGTACGTGCCGACATCCAGTACCTCGCCGTAGTCGTGGGCTACGAACGCCTTGATGGCTTCTTTCAGCGCGAACCCGGCGTGATCCGATCCGATTGCTACTCGCATATCCATTTTCAACTCTCCCGGCCGAGCAATCGCCTGGCCTTCGCCACGACGTTGTCCAGCGTGAACCCAAACTTCTTCTGCAGTTCGCCGAGCGGGGCCGACGCGCCGAACGTTTCCATACCGATCGCCACACCGGCGTCACCGACATAGCGTGCCCACCCAAGCGTCGACCCTTGCTCCACGGACACGCGTGCGGCCACCGACGAAGGCAGCACGTGCTCGCGGTAATCGGGGTGCTCGCGGCAGTACCGCTCGAACAGCTCCCAGGAGGGCATGCTCACCACGCGCGTCTTGATGCCCTCCGCCTCCAGCCGCTGATGCGCGTCGACGCACAGACTCACCTCGCTGCCGGTCGCTAGCAGCAGCACCTCGGGGTCTCCGTCCGGTGCATCGAGCAGGATGTAGGCGCCGCGCTGCAGTCCGTCAGCGGGCGCGCAACGGCTCCGGTCCAAGGTCGGCACCGCCTGGCGGGTGAGGACGAGCACCACCGGGTCGTGGCGGAGCTGCATGATCACGCGCCAGGCTTCGACCACTTCGTTCGCATCGGCCGGCCGCAGCGTGATGAGCCCGGGAATCGCCCGCAGCGACACGAGCTGTTCGATCGGCTGGTGGGTTGGACCGTCCTCTCCTACGGCGATGGAGTCGTGCGTAAAGATGTGGATCACCGGCAGCTCCATCAGCGCGCTCAGGCGGATGGCAGGCCGGCCGTAGTCGCTGAAGATCAGGAATCCGGAACCATACGGGCGGATCTTCGACAGCGACAAGCCGTTGAGAATCGCGCCCATGGCGTGTTCGCGAATCCCGAAGTGCAGATTGCGTCCACCCCGGTCCGCCGCGCTGAAGTCGCCCGCGCCATCGAATGTCAGCCGGGTCTTGCACGAGGGCCCGAGATCAGCCGATCCGCCGAGCAGCCACGGAATGTTGCGCCCCAGGGCGTTGAGCACCTGCCCCGACGCCTCGCGCGTCGCGATCCCTTTGGCATCGGCGGAAAACACCGGCACGCCGCGATCCCAGCCCTCGGGAAGCTCGCGACGCAGCATCCGGTAGCCCTGATCGGCGAGCTCCGGGTAGCGCGCGCGGTACTGCTCGAAGCGTGCCCACCAGTCGCGGTGGAGCGCGGCCCCGCGTGCGCCTATGCCGCCCGCGAAGTGCTCGCGCACGCCGTCGGGCACCAGGAACCGTGCCTCCTCCGGCCAGCCGTAGCGGCGCTTGGTCAGACGGATCTCCTCGGCGCCCAGCGGTTCTCCGTGCGCCGCGCTCGTGTCCTGCTTGTGCGGCGCGCCGTAGGCAATGTGGCTGTCGACGATCACCAGCGTCGGGCGATCGGCAGTGCGCTCGAACGTCCGGAACGCGCGCTCGAGCATGTCGAGGTCGTTCGCGTCACCCACGCGGGTCACGTTCCAGCCGTAGCCGATGAACCGCGTCGCGACGTCATCGCTGCAGGCAAGCGCGGTATTCCCCTCGATGGTGATGTGGTTGTTGTCGTAGATCCAACACAGGTTGTCGAGCGCCAGGTGGCCCGCCAGCGAGGCCGCCTCACCGGAGAGCCCCTCCATCAGGCACCCGTCGCCGCATAGCGCGTAGACGTTGTAGTCGAAGAGCTCGAACTCGGGCCGGTTGAAACTACGCGCGAGCCACTTGGCCGCGATCGCCATGCCGACGCTCGTCGCCAGCCCCTGCCCCAGTGGTCCCGTGGTCGTCTCTACGCCGGACGTCCAGCGATACTCCGGGTGCCCCGGGCACCGGCCGCCAAGCTGCCGGAACCGGCGGATGTCGTCGAGCGTCACCGCCGGCTCGCCGAGCGTCTCGTATTTCGGGTTGACGGCCCTGACGCCCGTCAGGTGCTGCAGCGAATAGAGGAGCATCGAGGCGTGCCCCACCGACAGCACGAACCGATCGCGGTTCGGCCAGATGGGATGCGCCGGGTCGAACCGTAGGAACCGCTGCCAGAGGCAGTACGCGACTGGCGCCAACGCCATCGGGGTACCCGGATGCCCGGAGTTCGCCTGCTGGACTGCGTCCATCGACAGCGTCCTGATGGTATTGATGCACAACTGGTCGATCTCGTTTCCGCTGTGGACACGAGTGATTGCGGCAGCGGCAACGCTTGACGCGGTCATCTCTTCACCTTCCTTCGCGTGCGATCGTCCAACGTCCAAACTTAGTAAGGCCACACCCACTCGGCCAGCTCCGGACGATCCGTGCCGTGCTCGTGGGCGTACGCCATGTTTTCAACGATCGCGTCTCTCATCTCCTGCTTCAGGTGCGCGGCCGTAGCGCGCAACCTCGGCACGCGGTCGATGATGTCGATGACGAGATTGAAGCGAGACGTCTCGTTCAGCATCGCCAGCTCGAGCGGTGTGTTGATGTTGCCGCGCTCCTTGTAGCCGCGGACGTGCAAGTTGTCATGCCCCTTGAAGCGGTACGCGAGGCGATGGATCAGCCACGGATAGCCGTGAAAGTTGAAGATGATCGGCTTGTCCGTCGTGAACAGGGTGTCGAACTCGCGGTCGGTCGATCCGTGCGGATGCTCGGCCATCGGCTGCAGCTTGAACAGGTCCACGACGTTGACGAACCGCAGCTTCAGGTCGGGTTGCCGGTCGCGCAGGATTGCGGCCGCGGCCAGCGCCTCCATCGTGGCGACGTCGCCGCAGGAGGCCAACACCACGTCGGGCTCAACGCCGGCGTCGGTGCTCGCGCGGGCCCAGATGCCCATGCCCTTGGTGCAGTGCACGATTGCTTCGTCGATGGTGGTGAACTGCAAGTGCTTCTGTTTGTCGGCCACGATCACGTTGACGTGGTCCTTGCTGCGCAGGCAGTGGTCTGCAACCGAGAGCAACGTGTTCGCATCGGGCGGCAGGTAGATGCGGACGACCGCCGGGCCCTTGTTGGTCACCAGATCGATGAACCCGGGGTCCTGGTGCGAGAAGCCGTTGTGATCCTGGCGCCAGACCGTCGACGTCAGCAGGATGTTCTCGGATGCCACAGATGCGCGCCAGGGCACGTGCCGGTTGCAGATGTCCAGCCATTTCGCGTGCTGGTTGACCATCGAGTCGACGACGTGGGCGAACGCTTCGTAGGTGTGGAAGAAGCCGTGGCGCCCGGTGAGCAGGTACCCTTCGAGCCACCCGAGCAGCGTGTGCTCCGACAGCATCTCCATGACGCGGCCGTCGGGCGACAGTTCGCCGCCGTCGCCGTCCTCCGGCAGCATGTCGGCCATCCACGCCTTCTTCGTAGCCTGGTACACCGCCTGCAGCCGGTTGGATGCGGTCTCGTCGGGCCCGAACACGCGGAAGGTTGTCGGGTTGTACCTGAGCACATCCCGCAGGAACTCGCCGAGCGGTTTGGTGTTTTCGAACTGCACCGCACCAGCGGCCGGAACGTTGACCGCATACTTGCGGAAGTCGGGCAGGGTCAGGTCCTTGCGCAGCAATCCACCGTTGGCGTGCGGATTAGCGCTCATCCGGCGCGTGCCTTGCGGCGCCAGCGCTCGCAGTTCAGGCCTGAACGAGCCGCCGGCGTCGAACAGTTCCTCCGGCTTGTAGCTGCGCAGCCAGTCTTCGAGCAGCTTCAGGTTGGCCGGGTTCCCACGCACGTCGGAGAACGGGACCTGATGCGATCGCCACGAGCCTTCCACCTTGTGCCCGTTGATCTCCGCAGGGCCGGTCCACCCTTTCGGTGAACGGAGCACGATCATTGGCCAGCGCGGCCGAAACGGCGTCTTGGATTCGCGCGCGGCTTTCTGAGCCGCGCGGATGTCGGCGATCGCGTCCTCCAGCGTGGCCGCCATCTTCTGGTGCATCTCGGCCGGGTCACTGCCCTCGACGAAGTACGGGGTGTAGCCATAGCCGACGAACAGCGCCTCGAGCTCATCGTGACTGATGCGCGAGAGCAGCGTGGGGTTCGCGATCTTGTAGCCGTTCAGGTTCAGGATTGGCAGGACCGCGCCGTCGCGGACCGGGTTCACGAACTTGTTGGAATGCCACGCCGTCGCGAGCGGACCCGTTTCCGCCTCGCCGTCGCCAACAACGCACGCGACGATCACATCCGGGTTGTCGAACGCCATCCCATACGCGTGCGAAAGGCTGTACCCGAGCTCGCCGCCTTCGTGAATGGAGCCCGGCGTCTCCGGTGTAACGTGGCTGCCGATATGGCCGGGGAAGGAGAACTGCTTGAAGAACTTGCCCATGCCTTCCTCGTCTTGGCTCTTGTCCGGATAAATCTCGGAGTAAGTGCCTTCGAGGTACGCGGGGCCGAGGACGCCGGGCGCTCCGTGGCCCGGCCCGGCCACGAAGATGACGTCGAGATCGTCCTTGCGAATCAGACGGTTCAGGTGCACCCACACGAACGACAGTGCGGGGCTGGCGCCCCAATGTCCGAGCAGCCGATGCTTGACGTGCTCGGGCCGCAGCGGCTCCTTCAGCAGCGGGTTGTCCCGCAGATAAATCATCCCTACTGACAGGTAATTGCACGCGCGCCAGTACGCGTCCATCAGCTGCAGTTCCTGTGAGATCGAGCTCGTGACGGTCGGCTGCGGCGCCGGCGGTCCTTCCTTCAGCATCTGTGTCTTCACGGTCTTGCTCCTCTTCGGCGCAACGGCGCCGGAATGTCGAATCTCTCCGCGGCTACGCGGCCAAGGGCACCGCTTCCATGGCGGCGGTGTAGCGTCCGTACGCCGCCGCGACGTTGTACCGAGCACGGTTGTAGAACGCACGCTGCGCCGCCGCCAGGTTGGCGTCGAGCCCTCCCCACGCCGTGAGCGCCTCGTCCTGCAGGGCACGGCCGTAGGAAAACGTGAGCGTCCACGGCTTGGGCTCTGGCTGCTGGTTGATGAGGCTCAGGTGCAGCGTTGCCGCGAGGTAATCCTGTCCTCCCGACAGAAACACGATCCCCGGCACTGCGGCGGGGGCATGCCGACGCAGGCATCGCACGGTCGCCGCTGCCACCGCACCGGCCGGCGCAGGCGTCGGGCACGATGCACCCGCGATG
The DNA here is from genome assembly GCA_046734915.1 of Acidobacteriota bacterium. Lineage (GTDB taxonomy): Bacteria > Acidobacteriota > Vicinamibacteria > Vicinamibacterales > CAVVIG01 > VFZL01. The sequence continues at coordinate 6,139 of JBKPSC010000218.1, forward strand.
ACCATGTTCGGTCTCAGCAGCATCCCCTCGAGACGCACGCGCTGCTCGAAGAGCTCGTCGAACACGGTTTGCAATACGCGCGCGGTGACATCCGCGCAGCGCTCCTGCGAATGCGTGCCGTCCATCAAGACTTCGGGTTCGACGATCGGGACCAGGCCCTGCTCCTGACAGAGCGCTGCATAGCGCGCGAGTGCATGCGCGTTGGCCCGCACGCACGCCGTGCTCGGCTGCCCATCGCCCATGGCGATAACGGCACGCCACTTTGCGAAACGGGCGCCCATCGCGTAGTACTCCCTGAGCCGCTGCGGCAGGGTGTGCAGCCCCTCGGTGATGCGCTCGCCTGGGGAGCCGGCGAGCGGCTTGGTGCCATCGTCCACTTTGATGCCGGGGATGATCCCCTGCTCCGCCAGCAGGGCGGGCAGCGGGATGCCCGCGGAGCTGCGCTGACGAATCGTCTCGTCCTGCAGGATCACGCCGCCGATGAACTCGGCGATGCCGCTCGTCATGAAGAAGAGCTCGCGATAGGCGCGCCGGCTGTCTGGTGTGGACGGGATGCCATGAACGCTGAAGCGCCTGGTCAACGTGCCCGGCGTCTCGTCTGCCGCCAGAATGCCTTTGCCGTTCGCGACAATCGAGTGCGCGATGAGTGCCAAATCAGTCGTGCTCATGACGTTTCCTTCTCCACAGTCCCGAATCCCACATTCCGAGATGCCGATGCCTCGGCCTTTCACGGGTAGAACACCAGCGGCGCGTTCCAGCACTTCACCGCCGGCCTCCCGCCGTAGTGGCTCAGCACGCTGACGGTGGCGGGATCGAGCAGGAAGTGGCTGCCGGCCGCAGGCGGCAGGCCGAGCCACCGTGCGGCGAAGACCCTGAACACGTGGCCGTGCGCGAACAGCGCAACATCTCCCTCCGCGCTGCGGATTCGGGCGATGACGCGGTCCACGCGCAAGGCGACATCGACGGGGCTCTCCCCGCCCGGGCAGCCATCTGTGAACACCCGCCATCCGGGGTGGCGGGTGTCAATCTCCTGAGCCGTGAGCCCCTCGTACTCGCCGTAGTTCCACTCTCGGAGACCTACGTCAATCTGCGCGAGGTCGCCCAGGCCAGACAGCTCGCAGGTCTCGCGCGCCCGACGCATCGGGCTGGTCAGCACGCGCGAAAACCTCGCTTGTGCGGCGAGCGGCGCCAGTTGCCGCGCCGCGGCGCGGCCATTGTCGGTGAGCGGAATGTCCGTGCTCCCCGTATGCCGGCCGTTCAGGGTCCACTCGGTCTCGCCGTGCCGGATGAGCACGGCCCGCCGCAGCGGTACGTGCCTCTCCTCGGCATCGGCGGTGACAAGTGCCGCCAGATTGCGGAGCGCTGGCAAGGTCGCTACGGACTTGGTCGTCATCACAGGAGTCCTGCCAGCGCCGCTGCAACAATCGCGCGGCCTTCCTGTTGGATGTGCCGGAGATGTTCGAGACCGCGGAAGCTCTCCGCGTATAGCTTGTAGACCGCTTCGGTGCCTGACGGGCGCGCCGCGAACCACCCGTGGCGCGTGATCACCTTGAGCCCGCCGATCGGAGCGCCGTTGCCCGGCGCGGTGGTCAGCAGCACCTCGATGGGATCGCCGGCGAGCTCCGTCGCGTGGACAGCGTCCGGCCCGAGTGCCAGGAGCGCGACCTTCTCCTCGGGAGTTGCCGGCGCGTCGATGCGTTCGTAGGCCGGCGTCCCGAGCTCACGTGTCAGATCACCGTACAACTCGGCGGGATCGCGGCCAGTGCGCGCGGTGAGTTCCACCGCGAGCAAGTTCATGATGATCCCGTCCTTGTCGGTGGACCACACCGTGCCATCGCGGCGCAGGAACGACGCTCCCGCGCTTTCCTCACCGCCGAACCCGAGCGATTTCTCGAGCAGTCCCGTAACGAACCACTTGAACCCGACCGGCACCTCGACAAGCGTGCGTCCCGCGCGCGCGGCAACGCGGTCGATCATGCTGCTGCTCACGACGGTCTTGCCGACGGCCGCGTCGCCACTCCACCCGGACCGGTGCGCAAAGAGGTACGCGATCGCCGCTGACAGGTAGTGGTTCGGATTCATCAGCCCCGCCGGCGTCACCACGCCGTGGCGGTCGGCATCCGGGTCGTTACCGACGGCGAGGTCGTAGCAATCCGCGAGGGCAATCAGCCTGGCCATCGCGTGCGGTGACGAGCAGTCCATGCGGATCCGGCCGTCCCAGTCGAGCGGCATGAAGCTGAACTCGGCGTCCACTTGATCGTTGACGACCCTGATGTCTACGGCATGCCGCTCCCCAATGGCATGCCAGAACGCGATGCTCGCGCCGCCCAGCGGATCGACGCCGACATTGAGCCCAGCGCTGCGAATGGCGTCCATGTCAATGACCGAAACGAGATCGGGGACATACGCCCCGATGTAGTCGTGTCTATGGATCGTCGAGGCCAGCCTGGCGCGTCCGTAGAGGAGGCGAGGCACGCTGTCGGCGCCCTGCGCGAGCAGCGCGTTGGCGTGGTTCTGGATCCAGCGGGTCGTGGCGGTATCGGCGGGACCGCCCGTCGGCGGGTTGTATTTGACGCCTCCGTCTTCCGGCGGATTGTGCGACGGCGTCATGACGATGCCATCGGCAAGACCCGAGGTGCGGCCGCGATTCCACGAGAGGATGGCGTGCGAGATCACAGGGGTCGGCGTGTAGCCCCCGTTGCAGTCGATCATGGTCTCGACGCCGTTGGCCGCCAGCACTTCGAGTGCCGAGATGAAGGCGGCGCCGGAGAGCGCGTGTGTGTCCTTCCCGAGGTACAGCGGGCCGTTGATGCCATGCTGCGTCCGGTATGCGCAGATCGCCTGAGTGATCGCGAGCACGTGCGCCTCGTTGAACGTGCGCGTGAGCGACGACCCGCGGTGGCCGCTCGTGCCGAAGCTGACGCGCTCCCCAGGATTTGCCGTATCGGGGCGCTCGTTGAAGTAGCGATCCACCAGATCGCCGACACCGATGCGTCGGTCAATCGATGGCGAAGCCCCCGCGGAAGGATGGGCGACCATCAATGGCTCCCCTCTTCTGCCTGGGCCAGCGGCGCGAGCAGCAGAACGCACGACCGCGGCTGCACGTGATAAGTGTCGCCAGCTACCGGCGGCCCGTCCCCCGGCGCGCAGAAGTCATCGGGAGACGACAGCGCCGTGTCCACCAGGCGGTGCCATCGGAGCGATTGGTCGCCGTCGCGCGGCAGCTCGAACGCGAGCGGCTCCCAATACGCGTTGAACATGCCTTGGAGCAGATACGGCCAGTGCGGTGAGTGCGCCGTGAACGCCAGGGAGTGCGAATGGTCGCTCCAATCGGGCCGGCCGAGTGCCACGCCGTGCCAGTCGAGATGCGACCTTTGCAGCAGCTGGTTCAAGGTATACGGCCTGCTCTCGTCCACGACGCCTGGTGCCAGGCGGGCTCCTGCGAGACGCTTGACGAATGTGTGCAGACCCGCGTGCCGCTCGAGCAGCCGCCAGTTTAGCCAGGTCGTCTCGTCGTCAATGCAATAGGCGTTGTTGTTGCCGCTCTGGCTGTGGCGCATCTCGTCGCCCATCAGCAGCATCGGCGTTCCCACCGCCATCAGCTGCACTGTCAGGAAGTTCTTGATCTGTCGGCTACGCAGCGCCTCGATCTCCGGATCCTCCGTCGTCCCCTCGATACCGCAGTTCCAGCTCGAGTCGTCGGCGGTACCGTCATGGTTGTCCTCGCCGTTCGCCTCGTTGTGCTTCTGGTTGTAGGAGACCAAGTCATTCAAGGTGAGGCCATCGTGGCAGGTGACGAAATTGACGCTCTGCTCGGGCTCGCGCTCTTCGTGCGAATACAGGTCCGGACTGCCGAGCAGCCGCGTTGCGAACGCGGACACCGTGCCCCGGTCCGCTTTCCAGAACCGGCGCACATCATCGCGGAAGCGTCCGTTCCATTCCTGCCAGGTGTCGCCGACGAAACTACCCACCTGATAAAGCCCGGCGGCATCCCAGGCCTCGGCAATCAGCTTGGTGCCAGCCAGCATCGGATCGGACTCGATGTCCCAGATCACCGGCGGGTTCCGCACCGGCTGGCCGGTCTCGTCGCGCGACAGTATCGACGCGAGGTCGAAGCGGAACCCGTCGACGTGCATCTGGGTGACCCAGTACCGGAGGCTGTCCTGGATCAGGCGGCGGACGATCGGCTGATTGGCGTTCAGCGTGTTGCCGCAGCCGGTGAAATCGGCGTAGTACGACTTATCCTGCTGGAGGATGTAGTAGAACTCGTTGGCGAGACCACGGTAGCAAAGCGTCGGCCCGCGATGGTCTCCTTCGGTTGTGTGATTGAACACAACGTCGAGGATGACCTCGATGCCAGCGCGGTGCAGCGCCTTGACCAGGTCGCGGAACTCGTCGAGCGCGCCGAGCGCGTCGGGCCGCGAGCTGTACGCGTGGTGAGGCGCGAAAAAGGACACCGGCTGGTATCCCCAGTAGTTGCGGCGTTCGGCCGGTGCGTCCTGGCTGTCGAACTGGAAGACGGGCAACAGCTCCACCGCCGTGACGCCAAGGTCGCGCAGGTACGGAATCTTCTCGATGACGCCCGCGAAGGTCCCCCGCCTGGCGTCGGACACTTCGGAGCTTGGGTGCTGCGTGAAGCCGCGCACGTGCATTTCGTAAATGATCGTGCGGGCGAAGGGCCGCCGCAGCGGCCGATCTCCCTCCCAGTCGTACGCGTCGGGCGCGGCGACGACGCTCTTCATCGCCGCGGCGCAGTTGTCGCCGGGTCGAACGGCAGCGCCGCGGTCGTACGAGGCCGGCACGGCGACGGCGAGTCCATACGGATCCACGAGCACCTTCCGGGGATCGAACCGCAAGCCCCGTTCAGGCGCGAACGGCCCGTGGGCGCGGTAGCCGTATACCTGGCCCGGCTGCAGGTCGGGTACGAATGCGTGCCAGTAGTGATAGGTCCGGTGGCTGCGCGGGTCGAGCGCGACGATGCGTGACGGTTCCCCTGCCTGCGCATCATCGAAGAGCAGCAGCTCGATGGCCGTGGCACTCCTCGAAAACACACTGAAGTTCACGCCGTCCGGCCTTGCGGCAGCGCCAAGCGGCGCGCTGCTTCCAGCTGTCTGGTTCCACGTCTTCATCGTGCTGGCTCGAAGGGCGTCGCCGGTTCGATGTCCCAGATGTCGCGACAGTACTCACGAATCGACCGGTCCGACGAGAAGCGGCCGACGCGCGCGCAGTTGAGGATCGACATTCGCGTCCAGTTCTGCTCGTCGCGATAGGCCTCGCCGACCCGTTGCTGACAATCTATGTATGGCTGATAGTCGGCGAACAGCAGATACTCGTCCTGGACGAGGAGCGACTCCACGAGGGGCCGGAACAGCTCGCGGTCGCCGTTCGAAAACTCTCCGGCGTCGATGAGGTCGATCGCCTCGTGCAGCTCCGGGTTGTTCTCGTAGATGGCGCGCGGGCGATGGCCGGCGGCTTTTGCCGCCGCGACCTCGGCAGCGGTCAGACCGAACAGGAAGAAGTTCTCCGCGCCGACGGCCTCGCGGATTTCGATATTGGCGCCGTCCAACGTTCCGATGGTCAGCGCGCCGTTCATCGCGAACTTCATGTTGCCGGTCCCTGACGCCTCCTTGCCGGCCGTCGAGATCTGCTCGGAGAGATCCGCGGCCGGGTAGATATGCTGGCCGTTCTTCACGTTGAAGTCTGGAAAGAAGACGACCTTCAGCTGCGGTGACACGCGCGGGTCGCGGTTGATGACGTCGGCGACACCGTTGATCAGCCGGATGATCAGTTTGGCCATCCGGTAGCCGGGCGCGGCCTTGCCACCGAAGATCATGGTCCGCGAGGGACCGTGATCGCTCCCGCCACGCGCGATGCGGTTGTAAGCGGTGATCAGGTAGAGGACGTTCAGGTGTTGCCGCTTGTACTCGTGCAGCCGTTTCACCTGCACGTCGAAGAGCGACTGCGGATCCACGACGATGCCCGTGCGCTGGCGGATCAGGGCGGCGAGCCGGCTCTTGTTGGCGCCCTTCACCGCGCGCCAGTCCGCCTGGAAGCCGGCATCGGCCGCGAACGGCTCGATGCGAACGAGCTCCGACTCCAGATCCGACATCCAGCGCTCCCCGATCGTACGCGTGAGGAGCGCTGCCAGGCCGGGATTGCTCAGCGCGATCCATCGTCGCGGAGTGACGCCGTTGGTGACGTTGCAGAACTTTTCCGGAGACACCCTGTAGAAGTCGCGGAGCACCGTCTCCTTCAGGAGCTCGCTGTGCAACGCCGCGACGCCGTTGATGGCGTGGCTGCCGGCGCTGGCGAGGTGCGCCATCCGGATGGCGCCACCTCCGCTTTCGTCGACGAGCGACAGCCGGCGAACCAGGTCGTCGTCGCCCGGTACCTGCTGCCGCACCCTGTCGAGGAATCGGCGGTTGATGTCATACACGATTTCGAGATGGCGTGGCAGGACCTTGCCGAACAAGGGCACCGGCCACCGCTCCAGCGCTTCGGCCATCAGCGTGTGATTCGTGTATGCGCAGGTGCGCTCGGTGATCGCCCATGCGGCGTCCCACTCCATGCCGCGCTCATCGACCAGCAGCCGCATCAGCTCGGCGACCGCGATCGAGGGGTGCGTGTCGTTCAACTGGACGGCCCAGCACGATGAGAACTCCTCCAGCCGCCGCCCGCCCTCCAGGTGTAGCCGGATCATGTCCTGCAGCGAGCACGAGACGAAGAAGAACTGCTGCGCGAGGCGCAGCATCTTGCCGGCCTCCGGCTCGTCGTTGGGATAGAGCACCTTGGTGATCGTCTCGGAGAGGACCTTCTGGTCGACAGCGCGGTAGTAGTCCCCGGTGTTGAAGGCGTCGAAGTCGAACGACTCGGTCGCCTCTGCCTTCCAGAGCCGCAGGAGGTTCGCGGTCGGCATGTGGAACCCGGACACCGGCGTGTCATAGGCGATACCCTTCACGCACTTTTCCGGAATCCAGCGCACACGGTCCCTCCCGTGGTCGTCGACGCCGTGCTCGGTGCGTCCGCCGAACCTGACCTCGTACGCGTGATGTTCAGGGCGGGCGATCTCCCACGGATTCCCAAGCTGCAGCCACTTGTCAGTCATCTCGACCTGGTGCCCATCACGGATCGACTGATCGAAGATGCCGAACTCGTAACGAAGGCCGTAGCCGATCGCGGGAACGCCCAATGTCGCCAGCGAATCCATGTAACAGGCCGCGAGACGGCCGAGACCGCCGTTGCCGAGGCCTGGCTCCTCTTCTTCCTGCAGCACGTCGTCGAGGTTCTGCCCGAACCGGGCGAGCGCCTTCGCGGCGGCGTCTCGAATCCCGAGGTTGATCAGGTTGCTGCCAAGGTGGGGGCCGGTCAGAAACTCCGCCGAGAGATACGCGACCACCTTCGCCCGCGACTCCAGCACGGCACCGAGCGTCGTCAGGTAGCGATCGAGCAGGCGATCGCGAACCGCCAGCGCCAGCGCCATGTACCAGTCGTGCCGGCTCGCATCGGCGAACGGAACCGCTTGCTCGTAGTGCAGCTTGTCGGCGATGGCGGCGGCGATGGCCTCGTCGCTGAGACCCGTTCGAACGGAGCGCTCGTCACGTTGCGCGGTTGGCGTGGAGGAGTCATGGCTGTCGTCTCGAACGTCCATGACCTTGACGGGTCAGCACCATTCGTTCCGAAGCGCCCACGCCGCGGATTCCACGTCATTTTGCGGTGACGCAAGACGGCGGGTGCACATCGGCGAGCACCGTGGGCGTTTCTGCGCATCGCCACCGAACGCGCGACGACAATAGGAACGGCGTCCCGCGGGCGCTGGCGCTTCGCTTGCGTTAATCGGCCGCATGACGACGCACCGTCAGGTCCTGACGATTAACGCCGGCTCATCGAGCGTGAAGGTGGCCGTGTACGCCGGCGCCGCCGATCTGACATCTGCGTTGAAGGGCCACCTCAGTGGGATCGGCACCGGCACCGCGCGGTTCTCCTGGATTCATGGTGCCGAGAGTGGCGAGCGCATCGTTGACGCCGCGGCCCCTGACGCGGCCGAGACGCTCGTGCTCGCGTGGCTCGAGGAGCTGGGCGTCCTCGACTCGATCGACGGAGTCGGGCATCGCGTCGTCCATGGGTTCGACCACACGGGGCCGGTACCGATCTCGCCGCCGCTGCTCTCGCAACTTCACGCTGCGAAGCCGTACGCACCCGAGCATCTGCCCGCTGCCCTTCGCCTGATCGAAGCGCTTACCGCGCGTGCCCCGGGCCTGCCGCAAGTCGCGTGTTTCGATACCGCGTTCCACCACACCATGCCGGAGGTCGCCAGGCTGCTGCCGATTCCGCGGCGCTACCAGAGAAACGGTGCGAGGCGCTACGGGTTCCACGGCCTGTCGTGCGAATACCTCCTTGACGAGCTGAGTCGCCTCGCCGGCGCGGACGCGGCGCATGGACGAGTGTTGCTCGCACATCTGGGGAACGGCGCCAGCATCACCGCCGTGAAGAACGGCAGAAGCCTCGATACCAGCATGGGGTTCACACCGGCGGCAGGCCTCGTGATGGGGACGCGGACCGGTGATCTCGATCCGGGCGTGGTACTTCATTTGGCGCGCACCGAGCACCTGACGGCCGACCAGTTCGACCGCATGGTGAACCACGAATCGGGACTCCTCGGCGTCTCGGGAATCAGCTCGGATATGCGCGAACTGCTGGCGCGCGAGCAGTGCGATGAGCGTGCCGCCGCGGCGGTGGCGCTGTTCTGTTATCAGGCCAGGAAGTGGATCGGCGCGCTCGCGACCGTGCTGGGCGGCGTGGAGACGCTCGTGTTCTCCGGGGGCATCGGCGAACGGAGCGCCGTCATCCGGGCCCGCATCTGCGAGGGGCTCGCATTCCTTGGCATCGAAGTGGACGAGGAGCGCAACCGGACGCACGCCACACTGGTCTCACCGGCGAACGGCCCGGTCGCGGTCCGTGTCATTCCCACCAACGAAGAACTGATGATCGCGCGCTCGGTCGTGCGCGTCCTCGGCGTCTCGTAATCGCGGAAGTGCACATTGCGTAGATTCACACAGGGCGCCAGCAGACGGTGGGTCACGACATTGGCAACATTGGGCCGGTTTTCGCGAATCGAGCGGCGGCAGCGACGTTGCTCTGTGACGACCGACGTGAGCACTTACGTTTCGGCTTTCCTGTTAGTCCTCTTCACGGTCCCGCCGATGGCGCTGGCACAGGAGCGGCCGGCATCCTCTCAGGACGCAGACGCGCCCGTACTGACCTTGGACGAAGCGATATCGCTCGCGCTGCAGTCGAACCGGCTGGTGAAGAACGCTGTCCTCGAGGCTGAGAAGCAGAACTTCCGCGTGAATGCCGCCCGCACCAGGCGTCTTCCGTCGGTTCAGATTGGCGTCCTCGGCGGCCAGTTGCTGCATGCCTTCGACTTCACATTCCCGGCGGGCGCGTTCGGTACGTACGCGGAAACCGGCCCGATCCCGT
>JBKPSC010000219.1:0-12451 GCA_046734915.1 Acidobacteriota bacterium
GACCATCACGTGGCGGAGCACGACCGGCGCACCGCTGGGCAGTCCGGTGTCGGTCGCCATCCCGGCTGGCGGCGTGGTCATCTATGACGCGCTGACTTACGCCGGTGCCGGAACCGCGGGATCGGTCGAGGTCGGACACGACGGGGAAGTTGAAGCCATCGTCGGGTCGCAGACGACGCTGGCGCCGACCACCGGGCTCTCGTTTGACACGATCGCTTTCCAGCGTGTTTCGTGGTGACGCCTACGCGCTCTCCCGGCGGACGCACGGCTGTCCTGGCAGCGCTGAGTCTTCTCGCGACGCTCTCACAGACGCCAGCCGCCCGCGCCCAGCAGCGCAAGACGGCCTCCGGCGCCGAGTGGACGGTGGTCGCACCGCTGCCGGCGGGCAGTGCCGGACGCGCGGGGCCGGGATACCCAGTCCGCGTCGACGTCGCGCAGATGGATCGGGCTGCTCGCGACGGCGGCACGATGACCCTCGGTCTGACCGACAGCCTCACGGTCACCGCGGCGATTGAGTGGACCGAGGCGCGCGACGGCCACCTCTTCGTCGCCGGCCGGCTCTTGAGCGGCGACGGCGAGGTGACGCTCACGGCGATTGGCGATACCGTCGCCGGCCGGGTAGTCGCGGACGGACGGCTGTTCACCATTGCACGCGATGCTGATTCCGCCGTGCATCGCGTGACAGAAGTGGATCAGCGTTCGCTGCCGCCCGAGGCGCTACCGCGCGAAGCACCACCAATCGAAGTGGCACTCGCCGAACCGCACGACGCCGCGGTCGGTGGTGACACGAACGAGTTCGTCGACCTGCTCGTCGTCTACACACCGGCGGCGCGCGCGGCGGCCGGCGGCACATCGCAGATCGTCGCGCTGCTCAACGGCGCGAAAGACAACGCCAACCTGGCGCTCGCCAACGCCCACGTCACACACCGTTTCCGCGTCGTCCACGCCGAAGAGGTGACGTACACCGAAGCTCCCAGCATGCTGACAACGCTGGGCAGGCTACAGATGACCGGCGACGGCTTCCTCGATGACGTGCACAGTCTGCGCGATCTTTATCACGCGGACGTCGTGACGCTTCTAACGACCGAAAGCGATGCGTGCGGCTACGGTTACATCATGGGTTCAGGATCGGTCAGCAACGCCTTCGAGACGTACGCATATAACGTCGTGCTGTGGGCGTGCGCCAACGGCAACCTGTCGATGGCGCACGAGATCGGCCACAACATGGGCCTCCAGCACGATCGGGCGAATGCGGGTGGGTCCTCGCCGGCGTTCAGCTACGCCTATGGGTACGCCGTGCCGGGACTGGCGCGCGACGTCATGGCTTATCCATGCGCATCGAACTGTCCACGCCTGGCCATCTACTCGACGCCCCTCTACAACTTCCCCGGCACCGCCACGACGGCCGGTACGGCAACCGAAGACAACGCGCGGGCGCTCGACAACACGTCTCTCGTCGTAGCCAACTTCCGTCAATCGTGTTCGTACTCGCTGGCGGCGGCGTCCGCCTCGTTCGGAGAAGGCGGAGGCGGCGGATCGGTGGGCCTGACCGCAACGGCGGGATGTGCGTGGACGGCCACGAGCAACGACGGATTCCTGACCGTATCACCGGCCACGGCGTCAGGCTCGGGAAGCCAGACAATCAACTTTTCCGTCGCCGCCAATGTCGGGGCGGTGAACGTCACGACGGCGACCCGGGTCGGTTCCCTGACGATTGCCGGCCTCGCGTTCTCGGTGACGCAGACGGGATGCGGGTTTGCCATCTCGCCGAGCGGCGAGGCGTTCGGCTCCGCTGGAGGGAGCGGCACCGTCGGGGTGACCACGCCCGCGTCATGCACGTGGTCGGTCACCAACCTCCCGGCCTGGGTCACGACATCATCCGGAGGTAGCGGGACCGGTTCAGGCGGCTGGAACTACACAGTTGCCGTCAATGGCGGGGCGGCAAGAAACGCAACCGTCCACGTCGCAAGCCTGACCGGCAATTTCACGTTCGCGCAGTTTGCGGCGGGCGTCAACCCGAAGGTGATGACGGCCGGTACGCGCAGCCGGTTCACGATTGCCAACAACACGTCGACGAATCTCTCGACCTTCGAGGCCGTCGCCAACCGGTCATACTGCACGGAAGTGGCCGCCGCGGCCGTCGAATCGTCCGCAGCGACTCCAGGCATCGAGGTCTTTCGCTCGGACGGGACCACAGGCATCGCGAATGGCACGCGGCGCGCGTGCTTCGTGGCGCCTTTCACCGAGACGACCGTCGTAGCCGTAACCCAGTCCGAAGCCACGCCGCGCTCGCACGTGCTTCGCATCCAGGAAACGACGTTGTGGGCCAACTGGTTCTTCACCGGCGGCGACTACTCGTCGTTCACGTTGTTGCGCAACACGACCAACGGCGTGATCCACGCCACTCTGGTGTGGCGCGATCTCGCCGGCACGCAGCGCGGGAGCGCGCTCAACATCACGCTGCCTGCGGGCGGCGATGCTCTCTACGACGCGCGCACGCAGGCTGGGGTCGGACCCGGCGTGTCAGGCTCCGTGGAGATCGCTTACGACGGTGACACTGAAGGCCTACTGGTGTCGCAGACGACGCTGTCGGCAGCAACCGGACTGTCATTCGACACGCTGGCCAGGCCGCGGACGCCCTGGTAGGTCTAGCGGGTGACCGGCGGCGGGGTCAATGCCTCGATGAGCTGCCGTGTCTGCGCGTCGATCGGCTGCGGCGCCGCGGGCGGCGCCTGACCTGACGGAGCCGGCGCGGTCGCTGGAAACGGCAACGGGACGACGGCTGGCTTCGGTTTCACGATCGTCGTCAGCGGACGCCCATCGGGGCCGGTGAACGGAAGCTCGACGACCGAGCCGGCCGGCGGACGGACGACCGGCGCCGTCAGAGCCTCTTGCAGCTGCTGCAGCTGAAAAGCCTGCTGGGCCTGATCGAGCGGCGCCGCTGCGCTCCCATCGATCGACATGCCGACGGGGTTTTGAGCGTCGGCGGTCCCGGCCTCCTCGCGTGGCGTGGCATTCTCAGCACGCACGTTCTCGACGGCCGGATCGACTGATCTGTCTTCGTGCGCCAACATCCGCTGCTGCTCGGCGACGAAAGCCATTTCGCCGGCAATCAGTCGCATCGACCGTCCATCGTCGTCCGAAGTGAGCGCGTAGTTGACGTCGGCGGCGTTCAGTATCTGGACGACGGCCTGCCGCACCGTCGCCCGGTCGAGCGTGATGGTGACCGGTCGGCTTTCGACTTTTGGATCGACAACCAGCTTGTTGAAGCGGCCCTTCTCACCGAGACCGGCAAGCAGCGACCCGAGAGTAGTTCCGTCTGCCACGAGGGACACAGTGCCGTCTTGAGCCATGTCCACCGACTGCGCACGGACGGTACCCGGCAGCAGCGCTGCAGCAGCGAACACGGCAACCACGGCGAAGTGCGATCCGGATGTTCGAGTCATCTGCCGACCTCAGGGTAGCACAGGGGTTGTGAGCTCCATCTCAGCGGCGCGAACGTCATGGCCGCGGTGTCACACCGGGTGGGGGTGTCGGCGTTCCTGCGGGTTGGGTCCCCGCCGCGGGCACTGAGTTCACGCCCGGCTGTGGCGCGACGGCCGACGTCGGGAACGGCAGCACGAGCGGTTCGTCGTCTTTGCACCATTGTCCGTCGGCACCCTTGGACCAGACGTCTGAGCTCTGTCCTTCGAGGTCCTGGCCGGGCACGGTCAGCAGCGAGAATTTGTATGCAATCGTGACGTCGGCCTTGTCGCCGTGCGGCTCCACCTTCGCGACCTTGAGATCGCGCAGATCGAATCGGAGCAGGCGCGTCATCATCATGAACTGCGGCTGGGGGACGCGCGCCTGGTAGTCGGCGCAATAGAACGTCCACGCGCCGGCCAGGTCCTTCGCCTGGCGGCGGGCCCAGTACTGCTGCACGCGTGACTCCGGCGAGCTTGCGTCCTGCGCCGCCGAGACCATTACTGGAGGCACAGCCGTGCTCATCACGAGCAGAGCGCCTATCAACCCATGCTTCGCGTTCATGCCTGACCAGCGTATCTCAGGTCCGTCGATTCGATGTCCGTTAATCACACAGCCATCCGCTTCTTGAGCAACCGTTGATAGAGCGCGTCCATGTCGCGGACGAGCCGCTGCCGGCCGAACCGATCCGCGACCGAACGCCGCCCGGCCGCCGCCAGACGGGCACGAAGCGCCGGCTCGCGAGCCATCCGCTCGAGGGCCCCGGCCAGGCCGATCGGATCGCCAGGGGGAACGAGCAGCCCCGTCTGCCCATCCTGAATGACATCCGGCACGCCTCCAACCCTGGTGGCTACGACGGCTCGACCCGCGGCAAGCGCCTCGATGATCGCGACCGGCGTGCCCTCGTTCTTCGACGTCAATGCAACCACGTCCATCGCTCCGTACACACGCCTTAGATCGAGCTGCCAACCGGCAAATCGCACCAGACGAACAATGCCGAGCGATCGCGCCGTCCCCTCGATTTGATCGCGACATTCGCCGTCGCCCACGAGCAGGAGGCGCGCCTGCGGAACCGACGTGACGAAGGCGGCAAACGCGTGCAGCAACGTGGGAACGTCCTTGACCGGCACGAACCGTCCGACGAACCCCACGACGAACTCGTCTTCCGTCCAGCCGAGCTCCGTGCGCCACTCGCGGATCGGCCGGTCGATCGCCAGCAGATCATCGAGCTCGAGCCCCAGCGGGATCACGGTGACCTTCGCCGCAGGCGCGATGTGGAAACGCTGGACGACGTCGTCACGCTGCCTCTCCGAGATCGTGACGATGGCGTCTGTCCCACGCGCAAGCGTCCGTTCAATGAGTCGGACGATGAGCGATCCAACTTTGGTGAAGTAGTCGGAAAAAACGTGGCCGTGGAACGTGTGCACAAGTTGGCACCGACGGCGCCGGCCGCGAGTCAGGTTCAGCAGCCAGCCGGCCAGCCGGCCGAGCGTGCCGGCCTTGGCCGTGTGCGTATGCAGGATGTCGGGTTGTTCGCGGAAGACCAGCGAGAGTAGCGACCAGAACGCGACAAGGTCGTCGAAGGCGTTCACGCGCCGACCGAGGCCGGCGAGGCGCACCGACGTGAGGCCGCGCGAGGCGAGCAGCGGCTCGAAACTTCCTTCGTCTGGGGTGGGAGTGCCATGAACGAGCACGCTCTCGTAGCCAGCGTCGCTCAGACCCTGCTGCAGGATGACGGCGTGCCGCGCCGGTCCGCCAATGTTCAATCTGGCGATGACTCGCACTACTTTGGGCACTGTGTCATGGCGTGAAATTGGCAGGGAGCAAGCGTAAACGGTGCACACTCGATTGGAAAGTTTCCATACCAATTGTGTTACGGCGCTGGCATGAAATCTGTCAGCATCCGCGAATCTAAAAGCTCGTTTTGCAATAGTTTAGCATTCCGCTTTTTCGTTCGACGCAGTTGGCGCTGTCTTTGCCCCTGCCTTTGACGTCCCCTCAGGAGGCTGGGTCTTGTCCAAGCGTTCGTTTGCTGTTCACGCGTTGTTCCTGGCGTCGCTGTTTGTCGCTGCACCTGCGGCGGCCGGCACGCTGACGCTTGCCTGGGACGCCAATCCTGAGTCAAACATCGTGGGCTACCGCATCGCCTACGGCACCACGCCGGGGTCGCACCCGACGGTCGTCGACGTCGGCAGCGCGTTGACGTGGCAGTTGCGCGGCCTCCAGGACGGGCAGAAGTACTACCTGGTCGTCCTGGCCTACAACTCCAACGGCCTGGTCAGCGATCCGTCGGATGAAATCGCCGGCAACGTCACCGGGCTGACCGCGCTCGTCGGCAATGCGACGACGCCGGCGCCAACAGGCAAGTCGATCAGTTGGAAGGCACTCGCGGCCGCCGGAACCACGCCCTATGAGTTCCGGTTCTGGCGCTATTCGCAGACGACGGGAACCTGGACGTCGGTCCAGGATTACTCCTCGTCGGATACCTACACGTGGACGCCTGGCGCGAGCGAGGAAGGGACCTACGCGGTTCAGGCCTGGGTGCGCGTCCAGGGCTCGACGGAAAACTACGAGTCCTATCGCAGCACCGGCATGTTCTCGGTGGCCAACGGCCCGATCAAGGTCGGGTCGCTGGAGGCCGACATCGCGCTGCCATCGTCGGTCGGCGCCTCGATCACCTGGACGGCGAAAGCCGAGGGTGGCCCGGCGCCGCTTCAGTATTCCTTCTGGCGCTACGACGAGCGCACCGGCAACTGGGTGCAGGCGCAGGCCTACGGCGCGTCGAACACCTACAGCTGGACGCCCGCGGCGAACGACCTGGGCCGGCACGCCGTGCAGGTGTGGGTGAAAGGCGCCGGATCGACCGCCGCCACCTTCGATGCGTATCGGGGAACGGGCTTCTTCGACGTCCGCAACGCGCCACTGATGATCAGCGCGTTGGCGAACGACGTGCGCCTGCCGGTGGGCGTTGGCCAGCCGATCACCTGGAAGGCGACGGCGGCCGGCGGTCCTGGCGCGCTCGAATATCAGTTCTGGCGGTTCTCGACCTCTGGCAGCTGGACCGTCGCCCAGGCCTGGAGCAGCTCGAACACCTATACGTGGACGCCCTCGGCCACCGGTAACTACGCGGTGCAGGTCTGGGTGCGCCGGCAGGGACAGACGCCTCTGGCGGGCTACGAAGCCTACCGCAGCTCGGGCGTCTTCCAGGTGAGCAACTCGGCGCCGGCCTTCGCCAGCCTGACCTCGGACGTGGCCACGCCGTTCGGACCGAACGCGCCGGTCACCTTCACCGCGAACGCTACCGGCGGCCCTGGGCCGCTTCAGTATCGCTTCTGGCTTTACAACCAGGCTCGCGACACCTGGTCGATGCTGAGCGACTACAACAACGGCAACAGCGTCACCTGGATTCCCGGTAACGACGACGCCGGCACCTATGCGTTGCAGGCCTGGGTCCGCCGTCCGGCTTCGACGGAGCAGTACGACGCGTGGAAGAGCACCGGCTTCTTCCAGGTGGGTAACTTTGCCCCGACCGTGAAGTCGCTCATCAGCGACGGCGGCGCGGCCGTCCGCGCGGGCACGCCCATCACCGCGACCGCCACGAGTTCAGGCGGACCCGGTCGTCTGGAATATCGCTTCTGGCGCTACAGCGTCGCGACGAGCCAGTGGTCGATGATCCAGGATTACAGCTGGGATCGGACCGTCAAGTGGGTGCCAGGCTCGGGCGACGCCGGCAACTACATGTTCGCCGTCTGGGTCCGCCGTCCGGGCGCCACGAGCGACTACGAAGCCTACCTCTTCTCGGATCCGTTCCAGGTCATTCCGTAATCGCCTGCAGAAGGCCGCCGCGAGTCAGCGGCGGCCTTCTCCAATCCAGCCAAAGCACGGTCGCACGGTCACGTCATCGAGGCCGACGCGCGCCATCAGCGCCTTGACTTCGTCAGGGTCGTACCGTTTCTCGATTGGCGCCGAAAACCGATCAAACTGGTCGTTGTAGAGCACCTTGAACGGGTACTTCGTATAGACGAAGAGGGGCCAGTCCTGGTGCGCCCGCACGCCGAGAGCAGACAGCAGCCGGTAGGGCAGGATGACGGTCACCAGCAGCACGACGCTCAACAGCCAGCAGAGCGCCTTCAGCACCGGGAACGGCAGGCGGGTCGTGACCGATCGAGCGGCCGTGACGAGAGCCAGGATCCTGCCCTTCCAGCCGTGCCGCTTCCAATAGAGATAGATCCGGATGCGGCCACCTGCGCGCACCTTCTTCACCAGGCCGGCCAGCGCCCGCTCGGTGTCGCCGATGTGATGGAGCACGCCCAGCGAGTAGACGAAATCGAATGCGTCATCCGCAACCGGCGGTGACAGGATGTCGGCTTGAATGCAATCGACGTTGGGCAGCGAACCGGCGTTGCGAGCGGCCTGGTCGATCGCCCGGCTGAAATCCAGCGCCACGACGCGGCCGGCATGCGGCGCGATTTGCCGCGCGTGGCGTCCCATGCCGCAGCCGGCGTCGAGCACGGTCTTCCCGCGCAGCGACGACAGGTCCAGGCCGGCGAAGTAGTCGTTGAAGTTGGTCTCGCCGGATTGGCTCCAGTCGTTGAAGTGCGTCCACTCGTAACCGAAGCTGGCCTGCGTCCGCCGCGCCGCATCGTCAGTCGGAACGTCGACGAAGCGTGGAATGCCGTCGACGATCGGCACGCGCCGGCTGCAGCGGCTGCAGGCGAGCGCGTCCGCGGCTGGCAGGGCGGCGAGCGAGGCGCCGCAGGAGGGGCACCGCAACAAATCAATCAGATCCGGTCGCATCCAGTCGCGCTCAATGCGCGGTCGCCAGCGCCGCGCGGGTCCGGAAGCGGCGTGCCCAGGCCGCCAGCATGAAGACCTGCCACAGAAGGTCGGCCCGGCAGGGTCGGCCGGCAACGAAGCCGTCCCACAGGCTGCGCACACGCCGCAGGTCGAGGCCGAGGTCTTCCAGTTCCGGGCCGCGGCAGTACTCCGTCATGCGGGCGCGGAGCGGCCCGCGGAACCACTCCGCCAGCGGGACGCCAAATCCCATCTTTGGACGATCGACCAGCTCGCGCGGCACGCGCTTGTACAACAGTTCGCGCAAGAGCCACTTCGAGACGCTGCCGCGCAGCTTCATCTCGATCGGCAAGCCGAGCGCGAACTCGACGACCCGATGATCGAGCAGAGGGGCGCGCACCTCCAGGCTGACCGCCATCGAAGTTCGATCGACCTTGGCGAGGATGTCGTCGGGAAGGTACGACACCAGGTCGAGCAGCCCGGCGTACGAGGGATCGGCACTCGATGCACGGGCACGGGCGTCGGCATAAAAGGGACTCTCCCCCGCCCGCTCGCCGGTCAGAGCGAGAACCTCGTCGTCGGAGAACCAGGACACGAACCGCGCGTACGCGTCCCGGTCATCGCTTCGCAAGACGTCGGCGATGCGCCGCAGCCGCCGCGTCGGCAGGTGTCCCGCCACGGAAGCGGCCGACCGGCGCACCGGACCCGGCAGCGCCAGCGCCCAGCGGGCGGATTGCATGAACCGGTGCCGCGGATAGCCGAGAAAGAGCTCGTCGCCGCCGTCTCCTGACAACGCCACCGTCACGCGCGAGCGGGCAATGCGCGACACCAGGAAGGTCGGCACCGCCGACGAATCGGCGAAGGGTTCGTCGAACATGTCCGGCAGCGCATCGATCACGTCGAGCAGCTGCTGGGCGCCGCACGTCTCCTCGTAGTGATCCGTGCCCAGATGACGGGCCACCGCCGCGGCCTGATCCGCTTCGTTGAACTCGGCTTGCTCGAAGCGGATGGTGAAGGTCTGCACCGGTGTCGCGCTCTGCTCCTGCATGAACGCCACGACAAGAGACGAGTCGATGCCACCGGAGAGGAACGCCCCGAGAGGGACGTCGGCGATGCGGCGCTGCTCCACCGCAAGAGACAGGCGTGATTCGATTCCGGCAAGCGCCTCCTCGACCCCGAGAGGCTCCCGGTGCGCGAACCGTACTGGATCCCAGTAGCGCACGATCTCCGCCCGGCCGTCCTGCCAGGTGAGGTAGTGACCGGGCGGCAGCTTCCGGGCCGCGGCGTAGATGGTGTACGGCGCCGGCACACAACCGTACCGCAGATACAGCCGTGCGGCGGCCGGATCGACATCCCGCGGGAACCGCTCGTCGCAGGCCAGCGCCTTCAGTTCGGAGGCGAAGCGAAGAGTCCCGCCATAGTCCGAGTAATACAACGGCTTCTTTCCCAGACGGTCGCGCGCGATCCACAGCCGGCCGCGTGGCGCATCCCACAAGGCGAAGGCGAACATTCCGGCGAACCGATCGACGGCCGCGAGGCCCCATCGATCGTAAGCTGCGAGGATCACTTCGGTGTCGGTCTGCGATCGGAAGCGATCGCCCGACGCTTCGAGCTCGCGGCGCAGCTCGCGGAAGTTGTAGATCTCGCCGTTGAAGGTGATCCACAACCGGCCGTCATCCCACGGCATCGGGTTGTGGCCGAGCGGCGAGAGATCGACGATCGAGAGACGCCGTTGCGCGAGCGCGACGCGGCCGTCCGGCGAAGCCCAGGCGCCGGCGTCGTCGGGACCGCGGTGCGCCATCGTGGTGGCCATGCGCGTCACGTCGTCGCGCAGAAGCTCCGCCGGACGGTCACCTTCGATCTGCAGTAGTCCCGCAATGCCGCACATGATCGCGCAATCTCCGTCGCTCTTCCGGGCGACGTCCTCTTCATCACTATAATCGACCTGGTGGCGGGCTTCGATGCGATCGTCGACGCGTGGATGCGCACGCGACGTGATTCACTGGCGCGGGCGTCGGCGTTCGCGATGCTGTCGCGCTTCAGCAGCGTCTTCCTGTCGCTCATCGCCGGCATCATCGTCGCGCGTTCGCTCGGCGCAGACGGCAAGGGCGCGCTCGCCTATGTGACGACGACGGCCAATCTCGCCGCGCGCCTCATCTCGCTCGGTCTCGAAGCGAGCTTCACCCGGTTCAACCGCGTCAAGCATGTGCCTGCCGATCTGGCCGCGGGATCGGTCGTGTGGACGACGCTGGCGCTGGGCGTCGGCGGCGCGATCGCCTTGGATCTCATCTACTACTTCGTGCCGGCCGTTGGCGGCGGCGTCCCGCCGACGCTGGTCCGCGCGACGTTCTGGGCCATGCCGCCGCTGCTCTTTCTGTTCGTGCTGAGTCCGATTCTGTACGGATTGAACCGTGAGCTGGAGTTTGGCGCCGTGGACGTCGCGTGGAAGGCCGGAACGCTGCTCGTGACCGTCGCGGCGATTCGTTCGGCGTGGAACAACATCGTCGCCGTGGGCGTGCTGCAGCTCGTGGTGGCGGCGGTCTCGGCGGTGGGCGGATTCGCGTTGCTGGTGCGAGCCGTGGGCGGACGCCTGCGGTGGCAGGCGGAGACACTCCGTGAGATGCTCGCCTACTCGACCGGCGTCTACGCGTACAACACCATTCGCTACGCGCTCGCTTCCGGAAGCATGCTGCTGGCCGGCCAACTTTTGAGCGTGGCCGACGCGGGCGTGTTTTCCGTCGCGCTGATGTTGGGCGAAGCGGTATCGCTCGTCGCGGCGTCGATCAACCTGGCGTTCTATCCGGCGGTGGCCGTGACGAGCGCACCCGGTGCATACGCGCGGCGGGTTGCCGGGCGCGTGATGATGCTCTGCGCCGCATTCGGCGTGGGGCTGCTGGCCGTGTCGCTGTGGATTGTGCCGAGACTCTATGGATCGGCCTTCGCACCGGCGGTGCCGCTGTTCGCCGCATTGCTGCCGGGGGTCGTCCTGCTCGGCGGCGAGCAAGTGGTCGCCAGCGTCTTTGCCGCCGCGGGACAGACCCGGCCGGCGACGCTCGCCGTGGCGGTGGGCGCCGTGCTGCTGCCGGTGCTCTCAGTGTGGCTGGCTGGGCGGGGCGGCATCTTCGGACTCGCCGTCGCCTGCAGCATCACGCAGGCGGTGACGGCGATGATCGCGTTCGACGCGTTCAGACGGCGCCAGGGGGCCTTCGCGACCCGGCTTACTTGACCGGTGTCACGGTCTCCGAATCGGCGACCTTGTAGGCTTTCCGGTTGAGGAACGAATACTCCCACAAGTGGTAGTAGCCCAGGAGCCGGGCCCGCACTGCCGCAGGGAGCGTGTCGACGAGCGACCGAAGGACGCTCCTGCGCTTTGATTGACCTGATTGCCATCGCGCCACATAGTCGCTCTGCAGCGGGGCCCGCTCGAACGGCTGGCGCCGGTCGGTGCGCGTGGCTTCGACGGCCATCATCACCGGCCGCCGCGAGCGGAGGCCGACGCGCCGGCCGATGGCCGCCGGATCGGCGACCTCGCGGACCCGGACGATCGGCGCCGATTCGATCGCCGGAAAGCGCGCTTCGAGAAAGGTGACGTGGCGGAGCGCGAAGCCATTTTCGGCGCTGAAGATGCGGTACATCATCTCCGGGCTGAACTGATAGAACCCGTGGCCGCACAGGTTGTTGGCCGGCGTCGTCAGGAATATGGTGCCGCCGATCTTCAGCGCGGTCATGAGGCTGGCGATGGCGACGGGAAAATTGAAGACGTGCTCGAGGGTGCCGGCCTCGATGACGGCGTCGAACTGCTCGTGCAGGTCCGCCGGCAAGGGTTGATTCAGGTCGTGCACGCGGTCCGCGCCCTCGAAATCAGACGCATCGAGCACGGTGACTGTGGCGCCGAGACACGCACGCAGGAACTCATCGGCGTAGTCGCCGAGCCGATAGTTCTTCAAGCCGTCTGCTGACGGGCCGCCCAGCCCTTCAGCCCTCAGCGCGGCGAGCTCTGCGGGATGCAGATAGAGATTCAAGCGGCCAACGGTGAGCGTGCGATCGAATCTGACGCCGCGCATCCGCGCGCGCCACAACCTCTGCACGTCATGCTTGACTAACGCCACACAGGGTCTCCGAAGTGTTCCATGCGCGGCGACTCGAAGGATGCGTCCGCTTCGATACGATACACTACCCGCGCTATGATCGATTG
>JBKPSC010000220.1:0-11765 GCA_046734915.1 Acidobacteriota bacterium
CGCTCGAAGCGCCGCAGGATCCGCTTCGCCTCTTCGTCATTCGACATGCCGAGCACGTCCGGGCGAACGACCTTCACTGCGGCTCGCCGCGCGAGCAGGCGGTGCTCGGCGCGCCAGACTTCGCCCATGCCGCCTTGTCCCAGCCGCTCGGTCAGCCGGTAGCTCCCGAGCTCCTGAGCCTGTCGCAGTCGTTTGCCGAGATGGTGCAGCATCAACGACGGCAGCACCGCGACGAACGCACAGATGTAGTTGGGCAGGTAGAGGACCGCCGTGAAGGCGGCGGACGGCACCTGCGCGCCGCGTAAATACGCCAGCCAGATTCCCAGCGGATCCATGCTTGCCGCGATGAGTGACGCGCCCAGCAATTGCCTTGGCGGCGCAGGGGCGATCATCGCGAACACGAGGATGACGATCGTGATCCACGACAGGTACTGGTTTCGCCCCATGATCGGCAGCTCGGCCCAGGTGTTGAGCAGGGCCACGCCGAACGCACTCACGACGAAATATATGAGGCCGACGGATCGCTTCACTTCCGGTGGGTGCGTCGACCAGCGGACGTAGGCAAACATCGCCAGTGAGACCAGCACGCCGACGCTCTCGATGCCGACGCCGATGCGGGACGGCACCGCCTTGTCGAGCGTCAGCGGCAGCAGCACGAGCTCGATCAGCAGGCCGAACGACCACAGTCCGGCGCCGATCGCGGCGAAAAGCGCCAGCCGTCGCACCTGATCCGAGACGAGCTCGTCTGGCAGCCGACCGGACCCCGTCCCGGTGTCAGTCTGTGAGGACATCGGCGAGTCGGCCCGTCGGACGACGAGCTTGGCGTGCTGTCGCATCAGTCCTTCTTGCTCATGCCGGATTCGGGCGGCGGCTCCCCGGGGTCCGAGTCGCGCCTGGCGTCGTCCTGGGCGCTGAGCTCTTCGAGATTGATAGCAATGGTCGCGTTGAGGTGCAACAGATCTTCGAGGATTTTTTCGCGCGGCCGCTCGACGCGCGGCACGGGCCGGCCACTGTCGAGAAACGGCCACAACCGTTCCCGGATCGCCGGCGGCAGCACACCCTCGAGGTATTCCAGTGCCGTACCTCTTAGACGCTGGTCAGTGCTCTGAAGACCCCGGTAAGCGACGCGCAGCGGCTCGGCCGGCAGGACCAGTGACAGCAGCGTGAACACGTGCGCCAGGCTCTGGCTGGCGCGCCCCTTCAGGAACTCATCGACCGAGCTCGCCGGCTGCGTTTCCTCGACCCGATCCAGCAGCCGGTGCATCTCCCAGACCGGCCTTCCGACGGTGACCTCACGCAGGATGACGTCGAGCAGGTGCTCCCGATTGACCTTGAGCTCGGGGTTCCGCTGCTGGATGGCCGCCAGCGATCGTCCGCATTGAAAGCGGACCTCGAACCGCGAATCGTCCAGCCCGAGCGAGAGTCCGTCTACGGCTCGCTGCGAACGGCATTCGGAGAACGCGCGGGCGAGCCGACGGCGCACCGCGAATGGCTGATTCTGGTCGGCCAACGCGTCGATGAACAGTCCGACATGCTCTTCGCACGACTTGCGCAGCGCAGCGACCGCCCAGTCTGCCACGGCGTCCCAGGCCAACAGCGGAATCACGTGCGGCGCGAGCGCCATCGACAGGGGTTCGTCCCGCCGCAGGATGCCAATCACGCGGCCCCGATCGCGCGAACGCAGCGCCGCGATGTCTCCGAGCACGGGATCTGACTGCAGTGCCGTCGACGTGGGCGGCGGCTGCGACGGAGGCGAGGGAGACGCCTGCGAACGAGCATGGCCGCTGAGCTCCTGGATCCGCCGCGTCTTCAGGAGGACTGTCCGCGTCGTCAGATCGCGCACGTTCGACAGGTCGACTTCCACCGCCCGGTCGAGCAGGCTGCGTTCGAGCGTCTGCAGGTAGCCCCGATTGAGCCGGCTGGCGACGACAATCGCGAGAATCGAACAGCCGATGGCGAGGCCAAAGAGCGACGGCTGATAGGCGACCGGCGCAAGGAACAGCACCGCGCGGACGAGCGCGCCACCGACGGCATCGCCGATCCGATCGAACCCGACGTCGATGAGCGATTTGGCGGCACGGCGTTCATGAAACGCCACCGGCGTGTAGAACAACTCGTATCCCGAACGGAACAGCGACGCGCGGAACAACGACTCTCCGCCACGGGCGATGAGGACGCTGGTCAATCCGGGCGCGAACAGCGCGACGATTGACCCGAGGATCAGGGAAACCGAGGGCGTGCTCACGACGAATGCGAGCCCGAGCTTTTCGAGGGCCAGACGACTGAGCGCCGCCTGCACGGCCACGGTCATCAGGCTCGTGGCGGTGTAATAAATGGCAAAAAACCGCAACAGGCCGTCACCGCGTCCGAGCACCGCGACCGCCTGGGCCTTCAACAGGTACTCGGCGATCGCCGCCGCGACCGTCCCGAGCAGCACCAGCACCGCCAGGTTCCGGAGGTACGGCGCGTTCTCGAGAACTCGCAAACCAGACTGCGGCGCGTCGGCGATGATCTCAGGCGACGCCTCGGCGATGCTCGATGCGCGCGCTGTATCGGCGCCGGGCGCCATCATCAGCACCAGGCCGGCACAGACGACGTTGAGAACGGCCAGCACCGGCAGGATGGCCGGCGCACTGAGCACGGCGGCAACTCGCTCGGCGAGGAGTCCTCCGGCCAGACCACCGAGCGTGCCCACGCCGGCGATGCGCCCGAAATGCAGCTTCGCCGACCGCGGATCGAACCGCTCGGTTGCGACCAGCCAGAACCCCGATCCCAGCATCGGCCCGAGGCCTGAAACGTGGAAGTAGACCAGCGGCGCCACGAGTTTCGGCGCGGCTGTGGCAATGGCGCGCTCCAATATGAAGAGCGCCGCACTGACGACGAAGGCCGATGCGACGAGCCGTCCGGTTGCGAGGCGGCGCAGCGCACGCGTGCTCAGGCCGACCAAGGCCAGCGAGATCGCGGACGTGGCCATGACGACCCACGGAAGGGAAGTCACCTCCATGTTCGCGAGGTACAGTGCGTCGCGCGCTGCCTTGCCGGCGATGAACTGTGCCGTCACGACCCCGGCACAGACCATCGCAGTTGAGACTGGCGAGAGGGCCTTGGCCGTCGACGAGGTCATCTGGTTGTATTGTGACCCGTGTCGCCGCCGGACTCCGGCAGGTGCGCCAACCCGACCAATTGCCAGCCGTCTCCGCTTCGGCGGAAGTGCGCCCGCACCGGCCGAGCCCAATGCGGAAAGTCGGGGTGATCGGCGCTGATCGCCAGTGACAGATACTGGCTCTCTGTCTGCAACCCGGCGGGTGCCTGGGCTCGCGGTTCGGTGACTCGCACCTCAACCGATTCGCCGGAGTCGGCGCCAGTCGCGTTATCGAACCGCGACCACCTGATCGTGTAGCTGCGCGGAGCGCTGGCCACGTCGGCTGCCACGGCCGCGTTCTCGAAGGTCAGGGTGCCATCAGATGCGAGACGCGGCTCCGCGATCGGAGTAACCCCAGGCAGCCACGCACGAACGACCTTGTCGCGGCGGGCGATCAACGTCTTGGTCACGTACTCTGCCGCACCCGGCTCGGAGTAACCGGCTTTGGCGACGATGGCACGAATCGCCTCGTCACGGAACCTGGCCACGATCCGCGCCGCCCAGAATGCATCGTCGGGGCGCATGTTCTCGAATGCCGGATTCGGATATTCGGGACGCCACTTCACCGGATCGAATGCCTCGGCCTCGAAGCGTCCCACCGCTTTCGAGCCTTCCCAGTAGTCGATCAAGATCCACGGCCGGACGTACAGACCCAGCGAGAACAGCGTCTTAAGAGCCGGCGCCCATTCGAGGATGTATTCGTTGCCCGCGCGCGGCACCTGCGGCACCGTGCTGCCGCTGCCCAGCGTCGAGCCGAAGTCGAACATGTAGTGCCGGATGTATTGTCCGCCCTTCTCGCCTTCGAGCATGTCGAGCGAGTTGATGCCCCGCGAATCGTCGTGATTGATCCACGCCGCAAAGACACGATTGCCGCGCAGCTCGCGCCGATGCTCGTGCGGGTAGATGTCGTTCGGATCGTCGGGCCTGGTGCCGTAGTACTTGAAATAGCCGACCGGCCGGCCGTCGGCGAACCGGCTCGCGATCGCCCGGTGCTTGCCGTTCGGCTGACGGGCAGCGCGTTTCAAGATCCGTTCAACGTCGTCACGCCGCATCGTTCGCTTGCGGCCGGTCATGCCGACTGTCGTTGCCTTGGGGTCGATAACGATTTTGGCCGGGTCGATCTCGACGATGTAGCCCTGCACCACGTTGTAGCCGATGGCGTGGTAGATGGCCGCGCCGATGACCTCGGCGGCGCTGCCCATTTCGGGATTGTCAGGCGGGTCGAATTTGATTTGATAGAGGCGGCCCTGCGGATCGACGACCCGATAGCCGGGGGTGATGCCCGAGCTCTTTTCCTGGACGATCGGCCACGAATCGACGTTCAGGCTGTCGAGGGCATTCGGTCCCCGAACGATCTGCTCCTGCGTCATCGTTCCGGTCCCGATCCGATTCGTGAACCAGAGCGAGTCGGGCACCTCGCCAATGGTGTTGACGTTCACCGCCGGCGTGTCGCGAACGTCGCCTGGTTCGAAGAACGTGTGCTCGGCGAAGTCGTAGCCGTTGCTTCCTTCGATCGGCGTGACACCGCCGGCATCCTTGGCGCGATCGTTGTCGACGCGAGTGGGGTCGTCAGGGTAGAAGCGAGGTCCCGCTGCGCGGCCGTCGGGCGATTGGACGAGCATCGCGACCGCCAGCACGGCGGAAACGATCATCGCCGACGAAGGTCGCTCAAAAGACATGGCCATACCGCAGGATGAAGTGCTTGCCGTCGTCGCTCCCGAAGGCGGCTTCGATCCGCAGGAAGACACCGTTCAGCGTGCCGAATCTGAAGCCGACGCCGTAGTCCGATTCAAGGTCGTCGAAGCCCAAGTCGCCGCGGGTGCTGGCGACCTTGCCGGTGTCGTAGAAGATGGCGGCATCCATCGCGGTGAAAATCTCCCAGCGATACTCGGCCTGCATGAGCATCAGGTTCTGATCACGGAACCTGTAGCGGCGGAAGCCGCGAAGATCGTCGGGTCCGCCCAGCGTTCGCAGCATGTAGAACGGAATGGTCCCCTCGGCCTTGTCCGACATCGAAACGAGGCCGTGCAAGGCAATGACCCGCCGGTCGCGCAGGAACGGGATGTATTGCTGCAGGTCGGCTTCGACCCGATTGAAGGAATAGATCCCTCGATCGCGATCGTGGAAGCGCTCCGCCGATAGCTTGTACTGCCCGCCGCGGCGGGGGTTGCCGCGCGGCTGCCTGAAGTTGGCGTCGACGAACACCTTCGTCTGCAGGAAGTCAGGCTGCAGGTCGAATCCGGGGATGTTCCGAGCGTCGAAGATCCGGTGCAGCGACCGGTCGTCGTCTGTTCCACGGATACGCGGAGAGAGATGGTCCACTCCACCGCCTATAGACAGCCACTTCAGCGGCTTGACGCCCGCGGATCCGCCGACGACGGTATTTTTGTAGCCATAGTTGGCGGCGTTATCGCGGTTCGAATCGGGACCCAGACCGAAGAAGTCTTCGTCGGGATAATCGAAGCGACGGCCGTGCACTTCGGCAAAGAGCTTTTCGTCGGCGAGCCTGGGGAGCTGAAGCGAGACGTCGATCACCCAATAGCGCTGGAGCGACGCCATTGCGAACGTGGTGAAGTCCGCTTGTTCTCCGAACAGTCCGACGTGGCGGTAGCCAGGCCCGAAGGAGAAACCGCTGCCCGCCGTCACGTTGCCCATCTTTGGGAAGATGCCTTCAGCAGGATTGAGGACGCGCTCGAAGAAGCGTCTGTTCTCCAAGGCGAGCAGCACGCGCTCGAGCCGGCCGGGTTCGGGCGGCGTCAGCTCGGCGGCTTTCTCCTCGCGTTCACGATCGAGGAGTTCGGCTCGCGTCGTCGGTTCCTGCGCGCTAGCCGCGAACGGGCCGCAGAGCAGGAACGCGGTGAAGGCGGTGACGCGAGCGCGCAGCATCATGCAACTCGCTGCCAGTCAACTCCGTCCGTCAGGCGCCTGTGTTCCCGGCCGATGGCCGCGACCAGTCCCAGCCATATGCACACGAACACCATGTTGACTACCGCGAAACCACGGACTCCGAGCCCGGCATTGAGACCCACAAACACGATGCCAGCCTGCATCAAGTCGCCGGCCCGCCAGAAGAACGTGTCGATGGCCTGCTTCGCTTTGTACTTGGCGTCGCGGCTGGTTGGCAGAAACAGCGCATGGCGCGCCGTGTTGTTGATGGAGTAGTCGCAGCTGTTCTCCAATACCTTCGCGATGCGGACGATGCTGAAGATAGGCAGGAGCGCGATGAGCGAGTAGCTCGCAAGCGCGACCAGGGGCAGGACGTAGAGTGCGCCCCTGACGCCGATGACTTTCAACACGCGCGACACAAGAAACGCCCCGAACAGGAACGAGACGATGTTGACCGCTGTCTGGACCGTCCCGCTCATCGTACCGATGGCTCCGCGCATCGCCGCCGTCTGCTCGGCGGTGAAGTTCGCGGTGTCGACCGCGCCTGGCGCGATGGCGTTGATGGCTTCCGCGCGAATGAGAGTATTCAACACGAAGCCGCCGAGCGTGTTGACGAGGTTGAGGACGACGATCAGCAGGGCGATAAGCAGAAGGTAACGATTAGCCAGGACCAGTTGGAATCCGCCAGTTTTACTTAGCGGCTGGTCGGCTGTCGCGCCTGCTGCGTCCCGGCCCTCAGAACGCTCCCGCGTGTTGACCCAGATCGTGAGGATGATTGTCAGCGCGATGCCAGCCGCCGCGACGATCATCAACAGGTACGGTCCGGCGCCGGCCAGCGCCAGCGTCGTGAACGCCGCGCCGACGACGGCACCCAGCGACGCGCCGAGATTGATGAGCGGGAACAGCCGTTTGCCGCGATTTCGCGTGTAGATGTCGTTGGCGAACGCCCAGAGCTGCGCGATGACCACGACGTTGAAGACGCCAGCCCAGATGTAGAACGCCACGCCGATACGGATGCCGGCCAGCCCGAGTGCCCAGAAAATGATCAGGTGCGAGGCGAAGAACAATGTGACGCCGCAGACCAGCCAGAGCCGGTTCACTCGCGACGCGAACGCACCGTAGGCGGGCACTACCGCGAGCAGCACGAGGGCCTGCGCGGCGGCCGTATAGGCGACCAGCTCAGCCCCGCCTTCGCTGAGGATGAGCGCGTCGCGGATGATCTTCAGTACGGAGTAGAAAACGAACAGCAGGAAGATGTTGAGCGCGAGCACGAGCACGCTCACGCCCTCTCCGCCTCTCACGTCGGTGATGAGTGAGAGCAGCCGATCGAGCGGTGTCTTCGGGCGCAGCGGGATGCCCATCGTGTCGAGCAGGGACGAGGGTCTGTCCGTCATATCTTTGACCGCCAGTTTGCGATTTGATCGAGATCCACGTTCCCGCCGCTCAAGAGCACGCCGACACGCCGCGCGCCGTTTGCAATCGTACTCTCGAGAAGGGCGGCTGCGGCCAGAGCGCCGGTCGGCTCGACGACGAGCTTCATGCGCTCCCACAGGAAGAACATCGACCGCAGGAGTTCGGCGTCGTTGACCGTCGTCATGTCCGCGACGTTCTGCCGGACCAGCGGAAACGTGAGCGTGCCGAGCGACGCGGTTCGCGCCCCGTCGGCGACCGTCGCTGGGTTGTGCACCGACTGCAGCGTTCCCGATTTGAACGACCGCGTTGCATCGTCTCCGGCTGCGGGCTCGACACCGATGACCCGGCAGTCGGGCGCCACCTCTTTAGCGATGAGCGCGGTGCCCGACAGCAACCCGCCGCCGCCGCACGGCACGAACAGCACGTCCACGAAGCCGACGTCTTCGAGCAGCTCGAGGGCCGCCGTTCCCTGACCGGCGATGACGTCCGGGTGGTCGAACGGGGGAATGACGGTGAGGCCGCGCTCCTGAGCCAGGCGGCAACCGATGGCCTCCCGCGATTCGCGCGCACGGTCGTAAGTGACGATCTCGCCACCGTATTGCTCAGTGGCCGCGCGCTTGACCGCCGGCGCGTCGGCCGGCATCACGATGGTGCAGGGGATGCCGAGCAGCTGACCGGCCAGCGCGACTGCCTGTGCGTGGTTTCCTGAAGAGTAGGTGACGACGCCGCGCTTCTGTTGATCGGCTGAGAGACGCGACAAGGCGTTGTACGCGCCGCGAAATTTGAACGCGCCGGCCCGCTGGACGTTCTCGCACTTAAAGAAGACGCTGGCGTCCACGCGGTCGTCGACAGTCCGGGAAGTGGCGACCGGCGTGCGATGCGCGACGCCGGCCAACTGCCGAGCGGCACGCTTGACATCGTCTGCGGTTGGGAGCAGCGGCTCAGGCACGTCAGTTGGACGAGCTGCGAGCGGGTTTTGATGCGCGCAGAGGTCGGCCCTATGCTACCATTAGGTTTCGGCATCGCGGGGTGGAGCAGTCCGGTAGCTCGTTGGGCTCATAACCCAAAGGTCGCAGGTTCAAATCCTGCCCCCGCAACCAAAGATACTTGCACGGAGAGGTCGTCGGATTTCGACGACCTCTTCGTTTGTACGGTCGCACCGAGCATTGCGGCCAGGTTGCCCCGCAGCTCGATCTGAAGCGCCTCTCGGGCTGGGTCTGGAGTGAGCACAATTGCGTCCACGAGGTCGCGCAGCGCCTCGGTCGCCTCACATCGGCCTTCTGGCTGCTGGAGGGCCCTGGCGAGCTCTGTGACCTTCACGCGGTAGATCCGGGCCATCTCCGGATCCAGGAGCGGCGACTCCTCCGTTCATCTCGCGCGTGAACTCTTCGCAGTCGATCTTGCCTGCGACCGCTGCCTGGATCACTCTCTGGTGATGGAATGGATGCACACCATCGGCGTGCAGCCGATCGTGCCGAGGATGTTTGTCGTGGATCTGTTCCATGACCTGCTGGCCGCACGACGGCGCTCTGTGCTGTTCTAATTGACCAGGGTGCCGTCCGCCATCTAGCATCACATCACATCCTTTGCCACTCGTTTCTCCGGAGGTCCCCCAATGCCACTCCTCTCGGTGCAACTGTGTCGTCTTGCGCGTCGGTGGACCATCGGTCTGGCGCTGGCTGCCGCGTCGCTGCTCGTTGCGTCCCCGCTGTTCGCCCAGAGCACGACGGGATCGATCCAGGGCACGACCGTGGACCAGTCGGGCGCGGCCGTGCCCGGCGTGACGGTGACGATTCTGAACGCGAACACCCAGGTGACCCGAACGCTCGTCACGGACGCGCAGGGATCGTTCACTGCCGAGTTGCTGCCGGTCGGTCCGTACGAGGTGACGTCGGAGATTCAGGGCTTCGAGACGAAGAAGACCGCAGTGCAGCTGAGCGTCGGACAGACCGTGACGCTTCGGGTCGACCTCGCCGTCGCCGCGGTGCGCGAGTCGGTCACGGTGTCGGCGACCGCGCCGGTACTCGAGGTGACGCGCTCGCAAGTGAGCAGCACGGTTGGCTCGACCGCCATCGCGAGCCTGCCGGTCAACGGCCGCAACTTCATCGATTTCGTCCTGCTGACGCCAGGCGTGACGCGGGACGTGCGCGGCGGCGACATCAGCTTCGCCGGTCAGCGCGGCACGCTTAACAGCCTGGTTGTCGATGGCGCTGACAACAACAACACGTTCTTCGGGCAGACGGTGGGCCGCACTGGGTCCGGACGCGCGCCATATCAGTTCAGCCAGGAGGCCGTCCAGGAATTTCAGGTGAACTCGAGCGCGTACTCGGCGGAGTACGGGCGGGCGGGCGGCGCGGTCATCAACGTCGTGACCAAGTCCGGCACCAACGCCTACTCGGGGTCGGTCTTCGAGTACTACCGTGACAAGGCGCTGAACGCGAACAACTACGTCAACGAGCTGCTCGGTCGCGCCAAGCCGCCGTATCACTACAACCAGTTCGGCGGCGTGCTCGGCGGGCCGCTGCGCAAGAACCGGGACTTCTTCTTCTTCAACTACGACGGTCAGCGCAACACACAACCGAACATCACGTTCCTGAACCTGCCGCCGACCGTGCCAAGTGACGCGGCGACAGCCGCCGCGATCACGTCGCTCACGCCCAAAGCGGCGAGCTACGAGCGCGGGCAGAACCAGGATGTGTTCCTCATCAAGACCGATCATCAGCTGAACGGTTCGCACCGCCTGACGCTGCGCTACAACCATCAGAACTTCACCGGCCTCAACTTCGAGAACGGCGGCCCACAGAACTCCCTCGAGCACAGCGGAGATTCGGAGGTCTCCACCCGCACGTTCAACGCGGCGCTCGCGTCGGTGCTGGGGAGCCGTCTCTTCAACGAGGCCAAGGTCCAGTGGGCAAGAGACAAGGAACCTGGGCTGGCGAACACCAACAACCCGGAGGCGACGATCTTCGAAGGGGCGAACACCGTGCTGACGATCGGCCGCAACAACTTCAGCCCGCGCGAGACCACGATCAAGCGGTGGCAGATCGCCGACTCGATCACCTGGGTGAACGGCGCGCACAAGGTGAAGGGCGGCGCCGACCTCCAGTTCGACAACATCCTCAACTACTTTCCCGGGTTGTTCGGCGGCGCCTACACCTTCCGAAGCCTCGCGTCCTACACGGGCGGCCGCCCGAGCGGCGCCAATGAGCTCTACCAGCAAAACTTCGCCGGTTCGGGCACGTCGGGAGCCACGACGAACCCCAACATCGACGAATACTCGTTCTTCGTCCAGGACGAGTGGCGCCTGCATCGCGACATCACGGTGAACGCCGGGCTGCGTTACGACGTGATGAAGACCGCACCCCCGCCGGTCAAGAATCCGGACCCGCAGTTGCTGGCCGCCGGCATCGACACCAGTCGCCTGGACACCGACACGAACAACTGGGGTCCACGGCTCGGGATCGCCTGGGCACCGGAGGGGCGCAAGTACGTCGTCCGCGGCGGCTACGGCATCTTCTACGGCCGTACGCCGTCGATCATGCTCGGCACAGCACACTCCAACAACGGCATCAACATCGTGTCACTGATCTTCCGGGGGGACCAGGTCCCCACCTATCCGGCGGTGTTCAGTTCGATCCCCTCCAACGTCGCGGCCACGCTGCCCTCGATCTTCTACATCGACCAGAATTTCGCGAACCCGCGCCTGACCCAGGCGAGCGGGGGAATCGAGTGGCAGCTGATGCCGGAGACCACGCTGTCGGCAAACTATCTGTTCGTGGACGGCGCGCAGCTCCCGCGTTCGATCGACGCGAACATCGGCACGCCGTCCAACGTGACCTACACCGTGTCCGGTTCATCACAGACGCTGACCTATCCGCGATTCGGCGGCAACCGGCCGTTCACCAATTTCCAGCGCGTCATCGCTTTCGAGTCGACCGCGGCATCCAGGTATCACGGCCTCACGGTCGAGCTGGTCAGGCGGTTCACGTCAGGCCTGCAGCTTCGCGGCGCCTACACCGTAGGCAAGGTCACCGACACCGTGCCCGACGCCACAGCGGTCGTGCCGGGCAATGCCGGCGACGACATCAAGTACGCGTCGAATCCGGTCGACTTCGAGGTCGATCGGGCGGCCGGCAACAACGATCAGCGGCACCGGTTCGTCGCGAGCGGGACGTACAACACCAGCGGGCTGGCCACCGGGTTCGACGGCATCACGCGGGTGCTGGTCGAGGACTGGACGGTCAGCGGGATTTTGACCGCGCAGACCGGTCAGCCCTACTCGGCCCGCGTCGGCGCCGTGGATTTGAACAACGATGGCAACACG
>JBKPSC010000221.1:0-5005 GCA_046734915.1 Acidobacteriota bacterium
GCCTCGATCGTCGGGTTGGCGCTGGCGCGATTGCGGAGGTCTGTGATCGGCACGCCGTCGAGCGTGTAGTTATTGCCGCGCCGCGTGCCGCCGCCGAGCGAGAGCAGCGACGCGTTGGTCTGATCCTGCTGCCGGTTGAACTGCGTGTCCCCGGTTGGGACCACCGTCGGCACGGTTGTGCCAATCATGAATGCGTTGCGGCCTGGTGCCGGCAACGTCTGCAAGGCTTCGGAGTTCAGCACAGTACCGGTGCTGGCGTTCGAGGTCTCGATGAGAGGAGCCTGCCCGGTAACGGTGATCGTCTCCTCGAGCGCGCCGACTTCGAGCGCCACGTCCAGGGTGAGGAACTGCTGCGTGCCCACGACGAGTCCGGCGCGCAGGTACGTCTTGTAGCCCTGCAGGCTCGCTTTGAGGGTGTAGGTGCCAGGCCCCAGGTTCGGGAAGTTGTACTCGCCGGCCTCGTTGGACGTCGTCGACCGCGCGACGTTCGTGGCCTCGTTGGTCAGGGTGACCTCTGCGCCCGGAATCACTCCGCCTGTATCTTTGATTGCTCCGCGAATACCGCCTGTGAATCCTTGCGCGAACACCTCAGACGCTCCACCAGCCAACAGTACCAGCGCCAGCAGTGCGGGAACGAGCTTGCGCATCGACCGCCTCCTTGGTTGACAACGATGAACGGCGTTACAGTTCTGCAAGCCAAGCGCCAGCGCGGCGTGGAGATCGCGACGCGCGCCGATGCTAGGTTTCCTCAGAAAATGCCTCGTCGAGCCCGCACGATCGCGCAGGCTGCCTTGCTCTAACTCCGACGCTTTCGTTTGTCGGTCGTGCTGCGTGCAACGTTTCTGTAGCGATGACGAATCGGCGGCTGCGGCCAGAGAGGCCCGCCTGCTCGGAGCACACGCCGAGTCGACGCGAGCGCAAAACGAACAGCCGGTAATGGGGCGGATTCTGGCGCTGGCTCGCCGCCAAGTCAACAGTTTTGGCGCTTCGTGGACCTGTCCTGCATGGCCACGATCCAAGGAATGAGATCGATTGGCCCCCCCGAGCTCCAACGTGAGCGGCTAGGCCCCCCGCCCAGCGGCCGGTCAACGGCACCAGGTGCCGCCGGCCTCGACCTCGCAGCACGCCCCTTCGACCACGACGTCACCGTCCAGCGCGAACCGCACCATGGTCAGACGGCGCGTCGGGCCGGTGACGGTCAGCTCGCCGAAGAAGACGCGGCCGAATTTGGGGATGGTGACGACGTGCCCGTCGATGGCGGCCTTGGGAAACGGCCGACCGTTCCATCGCAGGTTCTTTACGATCGTCGTATGCAGGGCGGCGGGATTGGTCTCGCCCTCGGCGATCGGCGTAAAGCCGACGGCCCGGCGCGTCTTGCGGCCCTCGCGCAGGCAGGCTTCGCAGAGCTTGTCGTGTGTGTCGTGATCTTTGAAGAACCTCCGATCGATCGCCACCGTCAGCCGGTGCCCGCCGAAGGCGACGCCCTCGATCGAGGCCCCGTCCATCGCGCCGATCGACGGTTGAATCTCATGACACGGGCAGAGTGCTGTCAGTTCGGCGCGCAACCGCGTGGCCGTCATGCGCAATCGGCCCGTGCCAATCTGCAAGCCGCGGACCTCGGCGCCGGTGTGGGCCTGAGATACCGGCTCGTCATACGCACCGCGCCGCCTGCTCTTGGCTTCGTGAGGAACGCCCTGCGCGTGCGTGGTCGCCGCCTCGAACGCGACGACGCCGCCGAAGTCTTGCCGGGCAAGGGTGGCACTCGAAGCACCGCCGTTCACCGGCAGTGAGCTGACGCCGCCCACATCAAGCCAGACGTCGCTCGGACGATGAACGTGGCCGGTGAGAATCGTGGCGTTGCCGTGATAAACGAAGCGTTCAGGCACGGCGGGCTCCAGGCCTCAGGCTCCAGGCTTCAGGACATCTCATTGATGATTCCCTCATTACCTCATTACTCATTCCCTCATTCCCTCATTCCTCAATCCCAATTCTCAGTGCGTGAACGAGTACATCAAGTAGTTCACGCCCAGTTTGTATGCCTCGTTCGTTTCGCCCACCGGGCGGAACCCGCGGGCCGACCACTCCCAGAACTGCGAGACGTCGGTGTTGTAGTTCACCATCATCAGCATGCGCTTGGTCGGATCGTTGTCCTCGAAGAGCGCACGGAACACCGGCCGCCCGGCGTTGTAGGCCTGCGGGATGATGTCGAACGACTCGACCTCGAAAAACGAGTGAAAGATCGGATGCGAGACGTCGAGGTCCAGGAAACGGCCCTCGGGCATCACCCGCTTCATGTTCGCTTCGAACTGCTCCCACCCGCCGCCCCCCATGCCCCCGCCGAACCCCCGAACCTTGAAATCGTCCACCAGGACGAACCCGCCTTTCTGGAGGTACGCGCGCAGGTTCACGGCCTCGGCGTCGGTCATCTCCCACCAGCCGACCTCAATCAAATACGCGAGCGGATAGCGGAACAGCTCGGGGTCGTCGAAGCCGACGCTGGCGACACCATCGAGGCGAGAGTTGATGTAGGTCACCTCGTTCAGGATCCGCAGCAGGTTCTGCTCGGCCAGCGGATACCCGTGCGCCCACGCCGGCAGGCCGCCGTACCAGAACCCGCCCGGCGCCGTGTGGTAGTTCACGCGCAGGAACACGAACCGCCCGTCGTACGGTGGATTGGGCTGGACGAACGCGGAGTTCGGCCGCTCACCGCCGAACCCGCGGAACCGGAAGCCTTGCGCCGCCGCCACGGCCGCGATTGCGATCATGGCGGCGACGAGCAAGGAACGCCTGCGCACGGTGCTCCGATCCGTCAGCGGCTGACGGCCGGTGCCGCGTCGGTCCGCGGCGCGGGCATGGCCGACGTCTGACCGGGCCGGCGGATCGACGTTCGGGCCGGCAACGGTTGCGGCGGTCCGGCGATTGACTGATAGACCAGCGTCTGGAACGCCGAGGCGACAGGGGATCCCGGATATCGCTGCACCATCATGATGGCCACCAGCTTCTCTTTCGGATCGACCCAGAAGTTGGTGCCGTAGATGCCGCTCCATCCGTACTTGCCGACGGAACCGAGCGCCTGGCTGTCGCCGAGATCGGTGACGACGCTGAACCCGAGGCCGAAGTCCTGCCCCAGGCCGCCCTGTCCACCCGGCAGATCGCTGGTGTGGCTACTCGTCATGAGCTCGATGGTCTTCGGGCTGAGCAGACGCACACCCCCGAGCTCGCCCCCGTTCAACAGCATCTGGGCAAACCGCAGGTAATCGCTGGCCGTCGATACCAGACCGGCGCCGCCCGAGAAGTAGTGCTTGGGGGCCTTGTAGTACTGAAACGGCGACATGTACGTCGTCGTGAAGGTCTCGGGATCCTTCATCGGCCGGATCCCGCCGTTCCCGTCCGGCGAGTAGACGCTGGCAAACCGCGACCACTTCGCCTCTGGAACGTCAAAGCCCGTGTCCACCATCTTGAGCGGCGTGAAGATGCGATCGCGCAGGAACACGTCGAAGGGCACGCCGGATGCGATTTCGACGATGCGGCCGAGGACGTCGATGCCGAGGCTGTAGTGCCACTCGGCGCCGGGCTGGCTCTGGAGCGGCGCCCTGGCGAGCTTCTCGACGTTGTCGGCAATCGTGCCTTCGGTGACGGTCAAACCGTCCGAAATGCCCGCACGACGATACGCCTCGCCAACCGGTCCCTGATCGGCAAAGCCATAACTGAGGCCGGCGCGGTGCGTTAGCAGGTCGCGGATGGTCATCTGACGGCGCACCGGCACCATGGTCACGGTGTCGCCATCGCCCTTGACGAGCACACGCGCCTCGCGAAAAGCCGGGATAAGGGTCGCGACCTGATCGTTCAGCGACAAGCGGCCTTCTTCAACGAGCATCATGATGGCCACGCTCGTGATCGGCTTGGTCATCGATGCGATGCGGAAGATGGTGTCGGTCTTCATGGGGGCGTTCGCCGCGATGTCCTGCGAGCCGTACGCCCGGAAGTCGACGACTCGTCCGTCGCGCGCAAGCAACGTGACGATGCCCGCCGCCTGGTGGCTGGTGATGAAACGTTGCATGCCTTCGTGCAGCCGCTCGAGCCGCGACGGGAGCATGCCCAGCGACTCCGGCGGCGCGACTGGCAGCGACTGCGCGCCGACGGTCCAGGCGCTGAGGACCAGTGCGATCGCCAACAGAGTCGTTCGCCGATTCGACTTGCTCGTCATATCCCCGCCTCCTGCCCTGGCCGGGCTGGCTCGACTGCGCGCTGCGTTGCCGGACATTGTGCGTCAGATGCGGTCATTCCTGCACGTCCCTGCCCGCCGACGCCGGTACGCTCGACGATTGGAGGTGTCGATATAGATGGATATGCTGAAAAGGATCCTCCTCGCCGTTCTCGCTGGTGGCCTCGTCCTGTTCGCGGGCGCGTTCTTCTGGGCGAGATCCGTGCTGACCGGCGACAACGTCCGTGCGGCACTGGCCGCACAGGTCGAGCAGGCCATCGGACAACCGGTCGCCATCGGCGACATCAGCGTCGGCATCATGCCGCGCCTGACGGTGAAGCTCGGCGAAGTGAAAATCGGGCGCCCCGAGCGCGTGGTCGTCGGCGAGCTGCAGGTTGGCACTGACTTCCGGGCCCTGTTGTCGCGACGAATCGAACACGCGAGCCTTCATCTCAGCGGCGCTCGCATCGAGCTGCCATTACCGCCCTTTTCATTCGGATCGGCGAGCGCGTCATCCACCGGTGACGACAGCAGCGCCCCGGTCGAACTGGTCTCCATCGATGAGGTCGTGCTGACAGACGTGCAGGTTGTGAGCGGCGGCCGTACGTTGCGCGGCGACATCGAAGTCGTGCCGCAGGGCCGCGGCGTGCTCGTGCGCAGGATCGCGCTCGCGGCGGACCAGACCACGTTGAGCGTCACCGGACAGCTTACCGATCTCGCCGGTCCAACTGGCGAGTTGACGATGAAAGCCGCCGGGCTCGACCTGGATCGACTGCTGACATTCGTGAACGACTTCACGGC
>JBKPSC010000222.1:0-7893 GCA_046734915.1 Acidobacteriota bacterium
CGGCATGATGATGGGGCTCTGGACCGGCGCCACTCAGATGCTGCTGCCGAAGTACGAGGTCGAGTCGGTGCTGCTCGCTATCCGCGATTTCCGACCGACGTACTTCCCGGCCGTCCCGACGATATACGTTTCGCTGCTCAGTCATCCCAAGGTCATGGAGTACGGCCTCGGACACGTGCGGATCTTCAACTCGGGCGGCGCGCCGTGCCCGGTCGAGGTCATCGAGCGGTTCGAGCGGACCGTCGGACGTCCGCTCTTCGAAGGCTACGGTCTCTCGGAAAGCTCGCCGGTGACGCACACCACTCCGCAACTCGCCCGGCGCAAGCCCGGCACGATCGGGGTGGCGGTGGCCGATACCGACGTGAAGATCGTCGACATCGAAACCGATCGGACGCTCCCCGCCGGCGAACCCGGCGAGCTCTGCATCTGCGGTCCGCAGGTGATGCGCGGCTACTGGAATCAGCCGCAAGAGACTGCCGAAACGCTGCGCACCGACGACGCCGGCCAGACGTGGCTGCACACCGGGGACATCGCGCGCATGGACGACGACGGATTCGTCACCATCGTGCAGCGGAAGAAAGACCTCATTCTCGTCGACGCGCTGAACGTCTATCCGTCGGAGATCGAAGGGGTCCTCTACGCGCATCCGGCGGTTCGGCTCGCCGCGGCCATCGGCGTGCCCGATCCGTATCACGGCGAAATCGTCAGGGCGTATGTCGCGCTGAAGCCGGACGCTTCGGCCACACCCGACGAACTCGTCGCGCACTGCCAGACGCAACTCGCCCCCTACAAAATCCCGAGCCGCGTCGAGGTTCGTGACACGCTGCCGATGAGCGCCGTCGGAAAAGTGCTGTATCGCGTGCTGCGCGAGGAAGTCGCTCAGGCCGATCCGGCCCGGACGCGCTCATGACCCGTCGTTCGACCCCGGCGATGCCAAAGCTCTCGAAACTTCCAGCCGCACATGCAGGGCGGCACTTGCGGCAGACGATCAGCGGTCTCGAGCTGTTCCAGCGCATGAGCCGTGGAGAAGTGCCGCCTCCCCCGCTCGTACGCCTCCTGGGCTTTCGGATCACGCTGGCCGAAGCCGGTCATGTCGTGTTCATGGCCGATCCACGGGAAGAGTTCTACAACGGCGTCGGCGTCATCCACGGCGGGTGGTCGGCCTCGCTGCTCGATTCCGCGCTAGGCTGTGCCATCAACAGCCTGATGCCGGCTGGCCGCACGTTCACGACGCTGGAGCTCAAAGTGAACCTGACACGTCCGCTCCGCCGCGAGGTCGGCGAGGTCCGCTGCGAGGCGCGCGTCCTTCATCTCGGCAGCCGCATCGCCACCGCTGAAGCGAAGATTCTCGATGCCGCCGACAAGCTCTACGCTCACGGCACTACCACGTGCATCCTCGTCGAGGACCGCCCGGCCGAATCTCCGGCTTCACGAGGATCGCGTCGTTGACATCGCTGACCTCCTGGCCCTTCTCTTCCTTCTCCTAGCTTCATGTTTGTCTCCTACGAAGTCACGAGTCGCGTCGCCGTTCTGACTCTCGACAACCCTCCGGTCAACGCGCTCGGCGCCGGTGTCTGGGAGGCCATCGACGAGGCGGTCGCGAGAGCCAACGGCGACCCGGATGTCGATGCCATCGTGCTCATCGGTGCCGGCCGCACGTTCGTCGCCGGCGCCGATATCAACGTGTTCAAGCATCTGCGCACGCCGGACGATGCGATGGCGAGATCGGCCGGGACGCACGCGATGTTGCGCCGGCTCGAAGATTCCCGCAAACCACTCGTCGCGGCCATCCATGGGCAGGCGTTCGGCGGCGGCCTCGAGCTGGCGATGGCGTGTCACTTCAGAGTCGCGACGACCGACGCTGTCGTCGGCCAGCCGGAAGTGCTGCTCGGCATCATCCCCGGCGCCGGCGGCACACAACGCCTGCCGCGACTATGCGGTGTGACGACGGCGCTGCAGATGTGCACGGACGGCAAGCCGGTTCCGGCGACGCAGGCGTTGAAGGCCGGCATCGTCGACTACTCGACTCCCGGCGATCTCCGCACGCGCGCGATCGCACTCGCGGCCGACAAGGCCTCGCTCGGTGAAACGCGGAAGGCGCGCGAGATTGCCATCGCGCCGGAGACGGCGCAGGCCGGTGTCGAGGCCTGCGCCGCGATGAGGAAGACGCTCGCCACGACGTCACGCGGACTCCGGGCGCCGTTGGCGGCGGTGGACGCCATCGAAGGCGGGCTGACGCGTTCATTTGACGACGGTTCAGTGCGTGAACGGCAGATCTTTGCCGAGTGTGTCGTGTCGACCGAAAGCCGCGCCCTGCGTCATTTGTTCTTCGCCGAACGTGAGGCCGCGAAGATCGTCGGACTTCCCGCAGCAACGCCGGCGCTCGACATCCGGCGAGCGGCCATTGTTGGGGCCGGAACGATGGGCGGCGGGATCGCCATGACGTATGCCAGCGCCGGCATCCCCGTCCTGCTGAAAGACGTCGATCGAGCGGCGCTCGACCGCGGCCTGGCGGCGATCCGCCGCAACTACGAATCGGCGGTCGCAAAGGGGCGGATGAGCGCCGAGTCGCGCGATCGCACCCTGGGGCTCATCTCGCCGACGACGTCCTTCGACGGCTTCGCAGAAGCCGACATTGTCGTCGAGGCCGTCTACGAGGACCTCGCACTGAAAAAGGAGACCTTCGCCGCGCTGGCCGCCGTGACCGGTGATCAGTGCATCCTGGCCTCGAATACATCGACGCTCGACATCGACGCGCTCGGCATGGCCAGCGGACGTCCGAATCGCGTGGTCGGGCATCATTTCTTCAGCCCGGCCAACGTCATGAAGCTGCTCGAAATCGTGCGCGGACGCGAGACGTCACCGTCCGTCCTCGCGACGTCGGTGCAGCTCGGCAAACGTCTGGGCAAGATTCCGGTCGTCGTCGGCAACTGCTTCGGCTTCGTCGCGAACCGGATGCTCGCGTACTACATGCGCGAAGCCGGCCTGCTGCTCGAAGAAGGTGCGTCGGTACCGCAAATCGACGCTGCGGTCACGGCGTTCGGACTGCCCGTCGGGCCGTTTGGCATGCAGGACATCGCGGGCATCGACGTCGGCGCCCGCATCCGTCAGCACCTCGCGAAAACCGGTCAGACTCGAGCCGAGGGGCCGCAGTCCGCGGTGCCGGATCGACTCTTCGAGATGGGGCGCTTCGGGCAGAAAACCGGCGCCGGCTGGTATCGCTACGAAGCCGGCAGCCGGGAGCGGATTCCCGATCCGGTGGTCGAGGACATCGCCGCCGATGAGGCGCGACGGCGCGGCGTCACCCGGCGGACGGTCAATGACGACGAGATCGTCGCGCGGATTACGACGGCATTGGCCAACGAGGGAGCACGGGTCCTCGAGCAGGGGTTTGCGCAGCGCGCGTCGGACATCGACGTCATCTACTGCCACGGCTTCGGATTCCCGCGGTACCGCGGCGGCCCGCTGTTCTACGCGCAAACGATCGGCCTGCCCGTCGTGCTCGAGCGCGTGCGGGAGTATCGCGCACGCTTCGGCGACTACTGGCAACCGGCGCCGCTTCTCGAGCGCCTGGTCGCGGAGGGGCGCGGCTTCTACGACGATTGAGGCGGAGACGAGGTGCCAGTCAGTCTGACGTTCGCCGACCTGCACGAACGCCGCGGGCAGGAGATCGCCGTGGGGGACTGGCTGCCGGTGACCCAGGCGCAAATCGACCGGTTCGCCGAGGCGACCGGGGATCGTCAGTGGATTCACGTCGATCCCGACCGTGCCGCGGCGTCACCCTGGGGAGGCACGATTGCGCACGGGTTCCTGACGCTGTCGCTTCTCTCGCCGCTCTTGCACCACGCGATCGCCGTGGAACCTGTCTCGATGGCCATCAACTGCGGATTGAATCGGGTTCGATTCGTGAGCCCGGTCAAAGCGGGCGCGCGCATCCGCGCACGGTTCACCCCGGCGAAGGTTGAGGACGTCGAAGGCGGGATTCAGGTCGCCTGGGCCATTGCGATCGACCTGGAAGGCACTGCCAAGCCCGCCTGTATCGCCGAGTGGATCGTCCGCTATCTGCGCTGACTGTCCGTCCAATCTTGAGGACCGAACGCGGCC
Source organism: Acidobacteriota bacterium (assembly GCA_046734915.1). Classification (GTDB taxonomy): domain Bacteria; phylum Acidobacteriota; class Vicinamibacteria; order Vicinamibacterales; family CAVVIG01; genus VFZL01. The sequence goes on from JBKPSC010000222.1 coordinate 4,105, forward strand.
CATCGGCACTCCGGCAAAAAATCTCGCCTGATTTCGCCGCTCGACCGTGGCAATATTGTTGCTGACGAGTTCAGGTGGAGAAGTCCCCCATGAAGGCAACCAAACTCCTGATCGCTGCGACCCTCATCGTCTTCACCGCTGCCACTCCATCGTTCGCCCAGCGCAGTCGAGGAGGCGGCGGGGGCGGCGGCGGCGGCGCTCGCGCCGCTGGCCGGACCGCGACTCCAGTTCCGGGCCGCGCGGTGCCTCGCGGATCCGTTCATCCCGGGTATCCTCCAGGAGGCCGCTACCCAGGAGGCGGCTATTACCGCGGGCCGTACTATCGACCCTATTACGGCTATCCGTATTACGGCTATCCGTACTACGGGGGCTACTACGGGTATGGGCCGACCTTCGGGTTCGGTTTCTCCTTTGGTTACCCGGGCTACTACGGCTATTACGGGTACGGGTATCCCTACTACGGCGGCTACCCCTACTACTACGGTCCGGGGTATCCGGGTTACGTCGCGGTCGTGCCGGGTCGGCCGTATGGCGCAGTGCGACTCGACTTGCCGGAGCGTGACGCTCAGGTGTTCGTGGACGGTGCTTACGCCGGCGTCGTCGACAACTACGATGGTTCGCTCCAGAGTTTGAACCTCGAGCCTGGCACCCACCAGATCGAGATCAGGCTCGACGGCTTCCAGTCGACATCGTTCAACGTCAGCGTCGCGCCCGGTCGGACGGTGACGTATCGGACGCCGCTCAGACCGGCTCCGTAAGGCGCGCATCGATTGCAAAACGGAGATGAGAGAGAAGAAGCACGAGCTGTAAAAGACTCGAAACCTTCTTCTCTCTTATTTCCTCTCTCTTCTCTGTAGAATGTTGGGTCTCGGTTCCACGAGATCCAATCCTTGACCCGCCGCTTCGTCCCCTGTTTCCCTTCAGCTCCCGTCGCCATCGGGCTTGTGCTGCTCGTCGCGCTGGCCGTTCGGCTTGGAGGCCAGGGCGCACAGAACGCTCCGGCCCTATCGTTGATCTCGCGCGAGGCTCGCCGGGCGATCCCGCTCATCGTTTCCAACGAGCAAGAGTTCATCGGACTGGACGAGCTGGCGACAACCTTTCAGCTCGCGGTCCGCGAGGAATCGGGCGCCGTCACCGTTTCGTACAAGGGCCGGACGATCGTCTTCAGCCCGGATCAGACCATCGCCTCGGTCGCCGGCCGGATGATCTCGCTGCCGGCGCGACCAGTCCGTGCGGGCGGCAGGCTTGCCGTGCCCGTCGACTTCATCAGCCGGGCGATCGCGCCGATTTACGACCAGCGGATCGAGCTGCGGCGTGCGTCGCATCTGCTGCTCGTCGGCGAGGTGCGCGTGCCGCGCGTCACGATCGTCCCTGAGCCGCTCCCGGTCGGCCTTCGGCTGACCATCGACGCCCTGCCGCAAACGACGAGCACGGTCACGCGCGAAGGCGACCAGTTGAACCTCCGCTTCGACGCGGACGCGATCGACGTCGCGATTCCGCCGCTTCAGCCGCAGCCACTCATCCAGGCCATCCGCCGGGTGGACGGCACGACGCTCGCCATCGATCTCGGTCCGCGCTTCGCGTCGTACCGCTCGACGACGCAGACTGTGGATGCGGCGATGCGCCTCACGCTGGACCTGCTACCGCCGCCCACCGAAACGACGGCCGCGGCACCGGTTCCCGGAACTGCCCCGCCACCCGGCGCGCCTGGCGCTCCCGCGGCACCGATAGCGCCGGCTCCGCCGTCTCCATCTGGCGACCTGCCGACGTTCGGCCCACCGGTCGGCGCGATCCGGACGGTCACGATCGATCCTGGCCACGGCGGGACCGACATCGGGGCCAAGGGTGCGGGCGGCCTGATGGAGAAGAGCCTCACGCTGACGGTGGCGCGGCGCGTCAAGGCTTCACTCGAGGCGCGGTTGGGGCTCCGCGTGCTGTTGACGCGCGAGGACGATCACGACGTGCCGTTCGATGCCCGCACGGCGGTCGCCAACAACAACAAGGCGGATCTCTTCATCAGCCTGCACGCCAACGCCGCATTCCGCCCGACGGCATCAGGTGCATCGGTGCTGGTCGCTGCCTTCGCCGACGAAGGGCCTGCGCGTCAATCGCTCGCGCCGCAGCGCGTTCCGGTCTTCGGTGGTGGGTTGCGCGACATCGAGATGCTCCTGTGGAACCAGGCGCAGATCCGCTATGTCGATCAGTCGTGGGTGTTCGCGCGAACGCTCGAAGAACAGTTCCAGAACCGTGTCCCGTTGGACACGCGGCCGACTGATCGCGTTCCGCTCCGCGTGCTGGCGTCAGCCAACATGCCCGCGGTCGTGCTCGAGGTCGGGTATCTGAGCAACCCCGAACAGGAAAAGCAGCTGGCAGGTAACGAGCTGCAGGGCGCCCTCGCGCAATCCATCGTCGATGCCGTCGTCGCCTTCCGTGGCTATCTCACACAGGCGAACGGAGGCGAACGGTGATCGACACGCGTCGCGCCGCTATCGTCGGCGGGCTGAGCGCCGCGGGCTTGCTCTTCGCCTGGATCCTGTTCTTCGCGCTGCCGCGTTGGGTCGCCAACGCCCCGACCGCCAGCGCGACGGCGCCGGCCCCGGCGGCGGCCGGAGCCGAGGAGCCCGAGCGAAAGATCAAAGCCCGCCTGTTCTACGTCTCCGACGACGGTCACGGCCTGACGGGCGTCGAGCGCGAGGTCGCCTTCGGCGCCGACGCCGGGGCCCAGGCGCGCGCGATTCTCGACGCGCAGATCGCGGCGGTCGACGCGCCGCTCTTGTCGGCCGTTCCGGCCGGCACGAAGCTGCGAGCCGTCTACGTCGCCAACGGTGACGCCTACGTCGATCTGACCGGCGAAGTCGTCACGGCGCACCCCGGCGGCTCGTTGAACGAGCAGTTGACCGTCCAGACGCTGGTCAGCGCCGTCATGATCAACCTGCCCGCGATCACCGGCGTTCAGATTCTCGTGGACGGCAAGGAAGTGGATACGCTCGCCGGCCATGTCGACCTGCGGCAGCCGTTGATGCGGAAACCCGATTGGGTCCAATGACAGCATCGGAATGAGGGATTGAGGAATGAGGGATTGAGGGAATGGGGAATGAGGATTTAGAGATTGAGGATTGATTGAGCCACTGAGCAACCGAGCTACCGAGCTACCGAGCTACTGAGCCACTGAGCAACCGAGCCCCGAGGATCGAGCGACTGAACGATGCGATCTGACAACCGACCGGCCGATCACCTTCGCGAGACCACGATCACACCTGAATATCTGCTGCACGCGGAGGGGTCCGTCCTGATCGAAGCCGGGCGGACGCGGGTCATCTGCGCGGCGAGCGTGGAGGATCGAGTGCCTCCGTTCCTCCGCAACACCGGCAAGGGTTGGGTGACCGCGGAGTACGGGATGCTGCCGCGCGCGACGAGCACGAGAACGACCCGCGAGGCCAGCAGCGGCAAGGTCGGCGGGCGGACGCAGGAAATCCAGCGGCTCATCGGCCGATCGCTCCGCGCGGTCACGAACCTGCCTGCGCTCGGTGAGCGCACTATCTGGATCGACTGCGACGTCATTCAGGCCGACGGCGGCACGCGCACGGCGTCCATCACCGGGGCTTTCGTGGCCCTGGCTCTCGCCCTCGAAAAGCTCCGTGAACGCGACGTCCTCCGGACCATTCCCTTGTACGACTATGTCGCGGCGATCAGCGTCGGGATCGTGGATGGCGAACCACTGCTGGATCTCGCGTACGACGACGACTCGCGCGCGGACGTGGACATGAACGTCGTCAAGACCGGCGATGG